>JAPVXR010000002.1:0-300000 GCA_027214385.1 Cryomorphaceae bacterium 1068
TCGGCATATCCGTTGGTCATCCACAGGTTATTGTCATCGTCTTTTACGACATCCGCAACGCCAACGAAACCTTCGCCTTCGGGAAGAGTGAATTCTTCTCGAACCTCAAGACTACTGTTGTTTTCGTCGTAAACGGTTAGAATTTCTCCTCCTTCTGCGGTAAGCATTCCACCCAGCCAACTTCCAACATAGGCCAGATCAGGATTATCAGGATCCGGATAGGCCACGGTGACATCAGAGATTCTTTCTTCTGAAAAAACAGGAAAATCTTTCGGCATGTAGTTCTCCCATTCTCCGTTATAAAATTTATAGAACCCTGCCTGAAGAAAAGTGTTGTTCCAGTTTCCGGGATGCTGAGGGAAGCCACTCGCCACCCAAAGTCTTCCATCAGCTAATTCGAGTTTAAATGCACTATTGGTTCCGGGGCCGGATACTCTGATAAATTCAAAGCCGCTATCCTGATTGTACCTGATAAGTCCTGAACGCGAATCTGCAATCCAGAGATCTCCCATCTCATCATAAATAGCTTGAGACGCAAACATTGACACATCGTCTCCGTAATTGCTAATTCGATACAATATAGACCCATCCGGATTTTTTACATCGATAAAATAACTTGTATTGAGGGTCAATCCTGCAGGAGATTCGGTGAGCTCAACAATATCGTCGATAGGATTAATGTTCATCCAACCTTCTTCTTGACGCGCATAAACTCCTTGCTCCTCACCTTCACGGATATTGATGTACAATAAGTCTGCAACTGCAGAAACGTTCTTAACCGGACCAAAAGGAACCGGGATAGAAAGATCTTGGATCCAATTGGCGAAAACGGTTAAGTCTGTATTTAGCGAGCCCCTGAAAAGACCATCATCCGTGGCAGCAAACATGGAGTCATTGAGCACGGTCACTTCATTTATCGAAGGAGTCCCCGTAGCAAGAAGCTGATAGGTATCACTCACCTCAAGTCGATCGAGGTTAAAAGAAATGATTCCCACTCCTGTTGAAATGTACGCTTGACTTCCAAAAAAGTAGATGTGTCGAATGGACTTATCCCCTATTACGGAACTATTCTTAACTGCAGGAAAATTAGTGATCGTTTTGTTTTGGATGATGTCCAAATTGCCATTTTCATAACCCACTATCACTAAACCTCTCTCCTCATCGGCTTTAACCGCCGTGATACCTATATCAGATAAGCCATTGACCTTGCTTATGCGGGTAATATCATTGTTGACTTTGTTATACACGAAAACCGCGTTATCACACCCGACGAATACCTCATTGCCTAAGAGGTCGATATGAAGGGCATTATTGTAGTTCAGGTGGTCTCTCCATGTACCTATTTGGGCAACAGCGGTGAGGGAAATAATTGAAATCAAAAGGGATAATCCTAATCGGGGAAGCATCAAATAAACATTCATCAAAAACCGGTTGAGTCAACTAAACGTGAAAATTATCAAAATCATACACAGAAAAGGCTTGTTATTCATTAATTGTTGGACTCAAGATGCGCCAAGTTCAGTAAACCCATTAAATTTGCAACGGCCCGGTAGTTCAACTGGATAGAATATCAGATTTCGGCTCTGATGGTTGGGGGTTCGAATCCCTTCCGGGTCACAAGCAAAACCTCTCTGAATATTTCAGAGGGGTTTTTTTATCCCAAGCTTTTTTCAATAAGGTGATTGCCGATTATCACAATTCAACGTGCCTCCTGCATTTAGTTCTCTATTTTGGGGCTTAAAATCTAATACTATGATAGATCAACCTGAAAAAACTGAGAATCCTCAGTCCGTTACAGACTGGGTTATTACCCTATTAATCACTTATATTCCATTGGTCAATATTATAATGCTACTTATTTGGGCCTTTGATTCTGAGACTCCTTTGAGTAAGAAGAATTGGGCTAAAGCACGATTGATTTGGGTATTGATCGGAATCGCAATTTCTACGATTTTCTTCACGATTTTCGGAGCAGCCATGCTTGCCTCAGGAGTTTTTGATGCTGCGAATTACTAAGCAGGAGAAGTTTATTATGTCCTCTTTTTGAGTTGATTATGACATTTACGAAAAAAGCTCGCTAAGAAATGATCTTTGGGTTTTTTGAGTTTGTGAGCGGATTACTCATTTTCGTATTGGCTTTCAGCGGAAATTCGTGAGTTCCTCCCTACCGGTCGTCGGTTCGAACAGGTTCTCATACGTTCGCTCACAAATACGCGGTGAACGAAAAATACGGCAAAAAGAAAACCCTGCTGATGCTCAACAGGGTTTCAGAGGTCGCGAGCGGATTTGAACCGCTGTACGAGGTTTTGCAGACCTCTGCCTAACCGCTCGGCCACGCGACCATTTTTAATGGGTTGCCAAAAGTATGCATTTCATACGCCAATTACCAAGAAGAGGTTGCTCTTTTCGTCAACCTTCTATTCGGAAGGTAACTTCCGCCACATCTCCGTTGATTGGCGGGGCAATTTTACGGACGCATACCCCCGCTTTTTTTATCCTGGAATCCGATTCCTTTATTCTGGTGTGAATGCGGTGAGCTACCTGCTCAATCAACTTTGAGCGAACAGCCATCTCCTCTTTCACAATTCGATTCAAAAGAACGTAATCAACCGTATCAACCAAATGATCAGTTTCGAAAGAACCGGATACATCGGCATCAACAAAGAGATCGACAATGTAGTTCCCCCCTATTCTTTCTTCCTCAGCCAAGCAGCCGTGGTATCCGTACACTTTTATTTCACGAACCTCAATTCGCTGCAGATCCCAACTCACTGATTCCTTTTTTGATTCGGTTCAAACACTCCTCTTTTCCCAAAAGCGCCATAATGTCAAACATGGATGGGCCCATTCCTTGCCCTGTAATCGCTAAACGAAGGTTTGGCAACACACGTCCCATTCCTAGTTCAGTTTTTTCCAAGTAATTTTTAAAAGCAGCCTCGCAATTTTCAGCGTTCCAGTCGCTAATAGCACTGAAATCTGCCATCAAATTCGCCATCACTTCAGGTGTATCCTCTTTCCACTTTTTTCTAGCCGTTTTCTCGTCATATTCAGCTGGGGCTTCAAAAAGATAGCTTCCATTTTCTACTATTTCCGGTAAAAAAGAGGCTCTCTCCTTCATCAATCGACTCACTTCCGAGAGATATTTCAGGTCCACATCGTATCCCTTCTCTTTCGCCAGTGGCGCTATTAACTCACCAAGCTCCTCGTCGCTTTTCGCCCGTAGGTATTGCTGATTGAACCATTTCGTTTTGTTTGGATCAAATTTGGCTCCTGCTTTTCCCACTCGTTCTAAGCTGAAGGCTTCGATCAATTCGTTCATGGAGAAAATTTCTTGAGGGGTCCCCGGATTCCAACCAAGCATCGCAAGCATATTCACAAATGACTCTGAGAAGTATCCATTTTGTTTGTACCCGCTCGCCTTCTCACCCGTTTTGGGATCAGTCCACTTCAGTGGAAAGACCGGGAATCCTAATCGATCCCCATCGCGTTTGCTGAGTTTTCCATTTCCATCAGGTCGTAAAAGCAACGGTAAGTGGGCAAACTGCGGTGCTTCCCAACCAAATGCATCATATAGTAACACATGAAGCGGAGCCGAAGGAAGCCACTCTTCACCACGAATCACGTGTGTAATTTCCATCTTATGGTCATCCACAATGTTGGCCAAATGATATGTAGGCATTCCATCACTCTTGAAAAGCACTTTGTCATCCAGTTGTGTGGTATTTACTACCACCCATCCACGAATAAGGTCGTTGACGCGCACATCTTCTTTTCGCGGCATCTTGAACCGAATTACATACGGATGTCCTTCTTCCAAAAGCTTCGCCACGTCTTCCTCACTCAAGGTGAGAGAGTTGCGCATCGATTCTCTGGTAATGGCATTGTATTGAGGAGAAGCGACTTTCGCTTTTTTCAGCCTTTCGCGCATTGCATCCAACTCATCAGGCGTATCAAAAGCATAATATGCATTGCCTGATTTTAACAATTGGTCTGCGTATTCGCGATACATGGCTTTTCGCTCACTCTGACGATAAGGGCCAAAATCACCACCAAATCCAGGACCTTCATCGGGAGTCATCCCGCACCAAGCCAAGGCTTCTTTGATATAGTTTTCAGCACCTGCAACGTATCGGTTTTGGTCTGTGTCTTCAATTCGAAGAATAAAGCTTCCACCATTTTTCTTGGCGAAAAGATAATTGTACAAGGCCGTGCGAACACCCCCCATGTGTAATGGGCCGGTAGGGCTAGGCGCAAATCGAACGCGAACTTTCATGCGTGGTTTCTTAATTTGGCCGCAAAGATAGGCCAATTGACCGGATTGGAATTGAAACTACCTTTGTTGCCTTCATGACTTCAGACTACGAATTAATCGATTTTGGAAACGGCCGAAAACTCGAGCGTTTTGGCGCCATAATTCTGGATAGGCCGGAAATCCAAGCTACGGGTTCGCCTGTCCTAAATTCAAGTCAATGGCAAGAGTTGGCTTCCGCCAAATTCGCAGAGACCACAAAAACAAAAGGGAAATGGATAAAGCAAGGCTCCGTTCCCGATTCTTGGGAGTTCTCATTTAAGAATGGAAAAAAATCATGGAAGGCCTTGTTGGGATTAAGCCCCTTCAAGCACATTGGTTTATTTCCAGAACAGGCGGAGCATTGGAAGTATTTAATGAACAGTATAATACCCGGAAATCGCGTGTTGAATCTCTTTGGTTATACGGGAGCCGCCAGTCTATGCGCTGCTTCAGCCGGTGGCAACGTATTTCACGTAGACTCTTCCAAGTCAATCGTCAACAAAGCGGCTGAAAATGCCGGTGCGAGCGATATCGGTGGAATTCATTGGGTAGTTGAAGATGCGCTGGCTTTCGCCAAAAAAGAAGTGAAACGCGGAAACAAATACGACTTTATCATCATGGACCCTCCCGTTTATGGAAGAGGTAAAAAAGGGGAGCATTGGAAGCTGGAAGATTTATTGCCTGATTTGGTAAATACTGCTTCGATGCTTCTTTCGAGAAAAGGAATTTTGATTCTGAATACCTACTCACCAAAAATCGAAATTGACGATATGGTTAAACTTGTGAGTGATTCTAAATTAAGGGTAATTAGGAAAGGGTGGCTTTCCGTTTCAACACGAACACGAAAGCTCAATCTTAGCCGTTTTGTGATGTGCGCTTCTGCTTAACAATCCTTAACTTGCTCGATTATCACTTTGGATAGTTCAAAGCGTTTATTGTAATAATCATGGCAGATTCATACAAGAGTTTGATAGAGAAGTTGGACGCGTTTATTCGCAGGTACTACCTGAACGAGATGATTCGCGGTGGATTGTACTTTCTAGCAATTGGTATTAGCGCTGTTCTTGTGGCATCAGCGCTCGAGTATTTTGGCCGGTTTTCAGGCGCCGTTCGCGCAGTGCTTTTCTTTACACTGCTGACGGGTTTTCTGATATTACTCGTTCGAAACCTGATTATTCCAGGGCTTAAGCTATTTCGACTTGGTTCCATCATTACACATGAACAAGCGTCTTCAATCATTGGAAAGCACTTTCCTGAAGTCAAGGATAAATTGCTCAATACACTTCAACTTCACCGACAAGCTGAAAAGTCAGGAATTGATAATTCACTGTTAATAGCTGGTATTGAGCAAAAAACCTCAGAGTTAAAGCCCGTTTCGTTTCAGTCGGCTATCAACTTATCGGACAATAAAAAATATTTGAAATATGTCCTTCCCCCTGTTGGATTGGCCATCATTCTTCTGGTGATTTCGCCAGCCATTCTGACCGAAGGAACACAGCGAATCGTCACTTACAATCAAGATTATGCTCCAAAGGCGCCATTTGAATTTAGCGTGCTGAATGAGTCTCTTGCTGTTCCGGGAAATAAGGATTTCACCCTCGAAGCTACAGTGGACGGAGACTACATACCTCAAACCGTAAAAATAGAATTGGGTGGAAAAGCCTTTCGGCTGAATCACGAAGGTGGCGGTCGTTTTTCATACACGTTCAGAAATGTGCGAAACGATGTCCCATTTCGATTTTTCGCCGATGGTTTTTATTCCTCTGATTATTTGATTTCGGTGCTACCACCTCCTGTGGTTCGACAGATGAAGATTGAGGTGAGCTATCCGGATTACCTCAAAACAGAAGATGAAACCTTCACGAATCGCGGAAATATCCAAGTCCCCGAAGGAAGTCAAGTTGCTTGGAAGTTCAATACTGAGAATACTGAAAAACTCTACTTTTCCATTGGCGATTCAGCAATGACTCCACAGGTTGGTGAAGAGGGTGTTTTCATCTTTTCAGATCGAATGTTTCGATCTGAACCCTATGCCATCAGTGCGTACAACGCGAAAGCAGGGTCTGCAGATACCGTGACTTATAGACTCGATGTCGTAAAAGATGCCTTCCCGAAAATTAATGTTGATGAGACGGTAGATTCCACAGATGAACGCCGAATTTTCTTCGGAGGGTCTGTTTCAGATGATCATGGGATCAAACGTTTGTTATTCCACTATCAAGTGATTTCGGCTGAAGGGGAGCGAAAATCTCATCAAGAGGCGCTACAAATCAATGCTTCTGAAACACAAGAATTCTTCCATTACAAGGATTTTAGCGAGTCTATCAAAGCAGCAGGGGAGTCGGTTGAGTACTATTTTGAAGTCTGGGACAATGATGGCGTTAACGGAAGTAAATCAAGCCGTACAACCAAAAAAACATATCAAGCCCCGACTGAGAATGAGCTTGATGATGCTCGCAAGAAGAGTTCTGAAAGTGTCAAAGAACAGCTGGAAAAAAATATAGAGATGGCTTCTGAACTCCAAGATGAATTGGAGGAACTGAACAAAGAGCTACTCAAAGACAAGGAGCTTGATTGGCAGGACAAGAAACGAATAGAGGATTTGCTCGATAAACAGAAAAAGCTCGAAAACAATATCGAGTCTATGCGCAACGAGCGCAAACAAATGCAGCAGAAACAGGAGAATTACCTTGAGACCAACGAACAAATATTGGAAAAGCAGCGGCAGCTGGAGAAGATGTTTGACGAACTAATGAGCGAGGAGATGAAGGAGATGTACAAGAAGATGGAGGAGATGATGCAAGAGCTCGATCAAGAAAAATTGATGGAACAGCTTGAAAACATGGAGATGAGCGCAGAAGAGTTGGAGAAGGAACTGGATAGAAATTTGGAAATTTTCAAGCAACTCGAAGTGGAACAAGAGTTTGAACGTTCCATGGAAAAACTCAAGGATTTAGCTGAAAAGCAAAAGGATTTAAGTGAAAAATCGAAGGATAAAAACGAGGACAGCGAAAAGCTAAAAGAAGAACAAGAAAAACTTAACGAGGAATTTGACGAGCTACAAAACGACTTGGAAGAGCTCAAAGAAAAGAACGAAGAACTAGAGCAGCCATTTGAGCTACCTGATACGGACAGTCAGGAAGAGAGTATAGAAGAAAAGATGGAGGAAGCCTCTGAAAAGCTAAATGAAGGGAAAAAGAACAAAGCTTCGGAATCTCAAGAGGGGGCTTCTGAGGAGATGGAAGATTTAGCGAATCAAATGGAGGGCGCCATGCAGTCAGCTCAGGCTCAGTCGGCTCAAGAAAACATGGAAGATCTTCGTGCACTTCTGGAAAACGTGATTCAATTGAGTTTTGATCAGGAAAGCGTTATGGAAAATCTCAAAGTTCTCGAAAGAGATGATCCCGCTTATGTTGAAGCAGGAAGAAAGCAACGAAAGATAAAAGATGATAGCCAGATGGTAGAGGATTCCTTATTTGCCTTGAGCAAAAGGGTGCCTCAAATAGAATCAATAGTAAATGAAGAAATTTCTTCGATCAATCAAAATATCGGCAAGGCTCTGGAAGATATTGGTGAGAGGAGAACCGCAAATGCTACCAGTCGTCAGCAATATGTAATGACTTCCTACAATAATCTGGCTCTTCTACTCGACGAGGCATTGAAACAAATGCAGATGGCTATGGCCAATCAAATGCCTGGAAAAGGAAATTGCGAAAACCCCGGAGGAAAAGGAAAAACTCCTTCACCAGGAAAAATGGGTAAGATGCAAGACGAAATGGGCAAGAAATTGGAGGAGATGATGAAGCAAATGGAGAAAGGCCAACAGAAGGGTGGGCAAAAACCAGGAGCTAAACCAGGCATGGGAAATCAAGGAATGAGCAAGGAAATTGCAAAAATGGCTGCAGAACAAGCAGCCATAAGAAGAGAAGTAGAGCGTATGGCCCAAGAACTTAACCAAAAAGGAACGGGAGAAGGAAAAGGTCTTCAAGATATTGCTCAGGAGATGGAAGAACTCGAGAAAGACTTGGTTAATCAAGAGCTTACACGGGAGTCTCTCAAGCGTCAAGAGGATATAATGACCCGACTTTTAGAATCAGAAAAAGCCATGAGGGAAAGGGAATACGACGATAAGCGAGAAAGCAACACTCCGGGTGCATACGAACCTAGTAACCCCGAGAAGTATTTAGAGTATAAGAGGCAGAAATCACGTGAGGTTGAACTACTGCGAACGGTTCCGGCAGATTTGAAGCCATATTACCGAGACAAGGTGAATGATTATTTTCTTAATTTTGAGATTGACAATTGATGACTACTACCGAATCAGCTAAAATGGAAACCATAGAGTTTGTTTCAAAAGGTGAGAATATCACCATAATCGAGCGCCTAGTCGATGACTTGTGTGAGAAATACCATATTCAGGAAGAACACTATGGAAACATATTGATCGCCCTCACAGAGGCAGTCAATAATGCCATTTATCATGGGAATAAGCAAGATCCCGATAAAAAGGTAGTTGTGAAATACAGAGCTGACGAAGATCAATTCAGTTTTATCATCGAAGATGAGGGGCCTGGATTTGATTTTGAAAACGTTCCTGATCCAACTTCACCTGAAAACATCGAAAAGCCAAATGGCCGAGGAGTCTTTCTTATGCGCCACCTCTCTGATGACATTAGTTTCGACGATGACGGGCGCATTGTAAAAATGGATTTTAAATCCCTTTCAAAGCCTGTTTCGATAGATGCTTAATGGCACCCGTCCATTTCCATGCTGAACACCCTGATTACCATTTTGATCGCCAAGACGACATAAGCGAATGGATTCGTTTGTCCTGTAGCAAGGAAAATGTTCAAATCGAACAACTCGATTTTATTTTCTGTACAGATGACGACCTCTTGGAGATTAACAACAAGCACCTGAATCACAATTACTTAACTGATGTTATTACTTTTCCTTATTCGGAAGGAGAGCTGATAGCAGGTGATATTTTCATCAGTATTGATCGAGTTAAGGATAACTCCTCGGACTTAAATACGGATTCGTTTGATGAGCTCTGCCGAGTGATGATTCATGGAGTTTTACATCTTTGCGGATACCACGATAAGACCGAGCAAGAGCAAGCCATAATGCGCAATAAAGAGGATTATTACTTATCTTTGCGCTCCTTTTAATTTTTTGATTTCTACCAACTTATGCTTCAGAAATACGATGTAATTGTCGTGGGCGCAGGACATGCAGGAAACGAAGCAGCCGCGGCAGCAGCCAATTTAGGATCCAAGGTCCTGATGGTGACGATGAATATGAACACCATTGGGCAGATGAGTTGCAACCCTGCCATGGGTGGAATTGCAAAGGGCCAGATCATACGTGAGATTGATGCTCTTGGCGGTTACTCAGGAATTGTGAGTGACAGAAGCGCTATCCAATTTCGAATGCTGAATCTTTCCAAAGGTCCGGCCATGTGGAGCCCGCGGACTCAAAATGACCGCATGCTTTTCGCTTCAGAATGGCGGCAAATGCTCGAACAAACTCCTAACGTAGATTTCTTCCAAGATATGGTCCAGGAAGTCTTAATCGACGAAAATGGGAACATCAAAGGTGTAAGGACAGGCTTAGGAATTGAAATAGAAGGGAAGTCAGTGATCCTTACAAGTGGTACCTTCTTGAATGGGTTGATTCATATAGGCGACAAAAATTTCGGTGGAGGTAGAGCAGGAGAGAAAGCCTCTTTTGGAATAACAGAGCAATTAGTGAAATTAGGTTTTGAGCACGGAAGAATGAAAACGGGCACCCCCCCAAGACTCGACGGTAGGAGCCTGGATTATTCCAAAATGGAGCTTCAGCCAGGGGATGATATTCCTGGTAAGTTTTCTTTTAGCAATACAAAGCCGATAACAACTCAGCGACCCTGCCATATTACTTACACGAATCCTGAAGTTCACGATATATTACGATCAGGGTTTGATAAATCACCCATGTTCAATGGTCGAATAACAGCTGTTGGACCTCGATATTGTCCTTCGATTGAAGACAAGATAGACCGGTTTGCAGAGCGCGACAGGCATCAGCTTTTTGTCGAGCCCGAAGGTTGGGATACTGTAGAGATCTATTTGAACGGATTCAGCTCAAGTCTGCCAGAGGAGGTCCAGCTAAATGCACTGCATAAAATACCGGGATTGGAGAATGCTAAGATTTTCCGACCTGGATATGCGATCGAATACGACTACTTTCCACCTACGCAGCTTAAGCATACACTGGAAACTAAGCTTGTGAAGAACCTTTTCTTCGCTGGTCAAATAAACGGAACAACTGGTTACGAAGAAGCGGCTTGTCAAGGATTAATGGCAGGTATAAATGCGCATCAAAACGTACAGGAAAAAAATCCTTTCATTCTAAATAGGAGTGAGGCGTATATCGGAGTGCTCATTGACGACCTTATCACCAAAGGTACTAAAGAGCCCTATCGTATGTTTACTAGTCGAGCGGAATACCGCATACTTTTAAGACAGGATAATGCCGACATGCGTTTAACCCCAAAATCTCATGAGCTCGGATTAGCTTCTGCAGAGCGCATGAACGAACTCGAAAAGAAGCAGACAGAATACCACACTTTCTCGAAGTTGATGGAGAAAACAAGCATTTCACCTCAACAGGCAAACAAGATTTTAGTAGAAAACAATTCTGCCGGTTTAAAGCAGAAGGTTAAAATCAAGTCGCTCTTGTCTCGTCCAAATATTACTCTTTCACATCTTTTACTCATGTCAGAAGAACTGAGAAAGCATGAAGAGAAAAGAATAGGTGAGGTGGGAGTTTCGATCTGGAATGAGGTAAAAGAAAGTCTGGAAATTGCCGTTAAGTACGAAGGATATATTGCTAAAGAAGAAGAGATGGCAAACCGAATGAATCGCCTTGAAGACATCCATCTTTATGCGGACTTTGATTATTCTTCTATCAATTCACTCTCGGCTGAAGCCAAAGAGAAACTCGCGAAAATAAAACCTGAAACAATAGGTCAAGCCTCAAGAATTAGTGGGGTATCACCCAGTGATATCTCTGTCATCATGATTCATTTGGGCCGCTAGTTCCACGTGGAACAAAACACTTCAAACTAAAAATGTCTCAAACTCTTTTAACCACTTGTCCGATTTGTAGAAGCGATAAGCTTTCGGAAAAAGAGACGATTGTTGATCATTCCATATCACACGAAAGCTTTCAATTATACCAGTGCGGAGCATGCAAGTTTCTATTTACAAATCCCCAACCTGATAAAGAAAGTCTTTGGAAATATTATGAAAGCGAAGACTACGTTTCCCATAGCAGGACTACTAAGGGATTCATAAACTTCTGGTATCGCCGAGTTCAACAGCTCAATTTGCATCTTAAATATAAAGCAGTATTCCCAAATGCTCCACGTGGAACATGGTTAGATTATGGAGCCGGGGCGGGGGATTTCGTTAAGTATATTGAAAACAAAGGTCTCGCTATTGAAGGACTTGAACCAAGTCAAACAGCTCGCGATAATGCTCTATCTAATTCCGTAAAACTGCACGACACCTCATACGTTCATGAGGTGATTAACGAGAGCATAGCTTGCATTACTTTATGGCATGTTTTGGAGCATATTCCAAATTTCATGGAAGTAATTCAAGACCTTTCCAAATTGATAATTCCCCGCGGCATACTCGTTCTTGCTCTTCCAAACTATCAATCACTGGACGCAAAAATCTACAAGACCCGATGGGCAGGTTATGACGTACCAAGACATCTATGGCACTTCACTAAAACAGATATTGAGAACCTTGCTGAATCATTCGATCTTGAATTAATTAATACGAAAGGGATGATCTTCGATAGCACATACGTTTCTCTTCTAAGTGAAAAATACCAAAACGGAAATAGACTATCAGGAATTTTAAACGGTATGAAGTCTAATGTCTCTGCGATGAGAAAATCCACTCCATACTCCAGTCAAATTTATATTTTGAGGAAGAAAGGCGTTTAAACAGCCAATTTTCATTTATCACCTCCAGGTAGTCTCTTACCCTTCAGAAATCTAAATCATCTCTCTATTAAGAGATAAATATATCTCATTGATATTCAATACTTTAAAAAGTATTTAATTTCGACAAGACTCACTACCTTTGCAAAAAACAAACATCATGTCATCTACAACACTTACTGACACCAATATTAAAGACATATTAAAAACGCTCGGAGTCGAAGAAACCAATCATGGATGTTCTACCGGACGAAATAGTTTTGGTTCAGGACCTACGATTAATTCAATCTCTCCAGTCGACGGACAACTCATTGGCCAAACTACTTCAGGTACCAATGAAGATTACCACGAAGTAGTGAACACAGCCAAAGCCGCATTTAGCGAATGGCGTATGAAGCCTGCCCCCCTTCGTGGTGAGATAGTTCGGCAATATGGAAACAAGCTCAGAGAGTATAAGCAAGAACTTGGAACTTTGGTCTCATATGAAATGGGAAAATCACTTCAAGAAGGCTTGGGAGAAGTCCAAGAAATGATCGATATATGTGATTTCGCTGTTGGTCTCTCACGTCAACTCCATGGACTTACCATGCATAGCGAGCGATTTAAACACCGGATGTACGAACAATATCATCCTCTGGGAATCGTAGGAGTTATTTCTGCATTCAACTTCCCCGTTGCTGTATGGTGCTGGAATTCTGCACTAGCTTGGGTTTGTGGAGATGTCTGCATTTGGAAACCATCTGAAAAAACTCCACTATGTTCTATTGCTTGCCAAAATATATTTGCTGAGGTAGCCAGTGAAAACGACCTTCCTGAAGGTTTGAGTTGTATAATCAATGGGGACTATAAGGTTGGGGAATACATGACAGCTGACAAAAACGTTCCTCTTGTCTCAGCAACCGGTTCTATTAGAATGGGGAAAATCGTTGCACAGGCAGTAGCTGCACGCTTAGGTAAATCACTTCTTGAACTAGGTGGAAATAACGCCATGATCATTACTCCAAATGCAGATCTAAAAATCGCCATCCCCGGTATCGTATTCGGTGCAGTAGGAACAGCCGGTCAGAGATGCACCAGTACTCGAAGGTTAATCATCCATGAATCAATGTATGATAAGCTAAAGAATACATTGGTAAAAGCCTACGAACAAGTCAAAATTGGTAATCCCTTGGATGAAAAAAATCATATGGGCCCACTAATCGATTCAGATGCGGTTAATGCTTATGAAGAAGCTCTGGCTAAGGTTAAAGAAGAGGGCGGAAACGTTATTGTTGAAGGAGGAATTCTTGATGATTTAGGAAGTGATTGCTACGTAAAACCAGCAATAGCAGAGGTCGAAAATCACTTTGAAATCGTTCAGCACGAAACATTTGCTCCTATACTTTACATTATGAAATACAGTACTATAGAAGAGGCAATAGCCCTACAAAATGGTGTTGTACAAGGACTATCATCCGCTATAATGACTACAAATATGAGAGAAATGGAAGCCTTCCTTTCTCATGAAGGTTCTGACTGTGGAATTGCCAATGTGAACATTGGAACCTCCGGGGCTGAAATAGGTGGAGCATTTGGTGGTGAAAAGGAAACAGGCGGTGGACGCGAGTCAGGCAGTGATGCTTGGAAAGTTTATATGCGTCGTCAAACCAACACCATCAACTACAGTGATAGTCTACCTTTAGCTCAAGGCATCAAATTCGATTTTTAAAAACAGATTGAATTAAATTTAAGTTAAAAGGCTCCTAAGTGGAGCCTTTTTTATCTTTAGCTCGAATGAAAAAAATTCTAACACTCGGACTAATACTATTCTTTCTTTCCTGCGGAAAGAAACATCCTAATGTTGCTAAAAATCGAATAAACCTCCCTGCAACATCATGGCGATTTACATTGGATCTGAATGGAGATTTACTCCCATTCAATGGTACCTTTTCTGATATAAAGGATTATTCAGCAACGTTGACTCTTATTAATGCGGATGAAGAAATAGTTATTGATGATGTTCAACTTCAAAATGATTCAGTTATCGTTCCATTGCCATTCTTTAATACAGAGATGAAATTGAGTATTGAATCTCCATATATGCTATCTGGCGTATGGACCAATAATGATAAAGAGAATTACCATATTCCGCTGAATGCCGAAGAAGGACAGAATTTCAGATTTACTCCAACAGGGTCTGACCGAAACGTGCCATCAAAGTATTTCGCTAGATTCGAATTAGGCACTGAGACAGAATATCCCGCCATTCTTATTTTAGAGAATAATAGAGGAAACTTGACCGGAACTTTTCTAACTGAAACCGGCGACTATCGTTACTTGGAAGGAAATGTAATGAATGGGTCAATTCATTTAAGCACTTTCGATGGGAGTCATGCATTCTATTTCAGAGCAGATATCAGCGGAGATTCACTCATTAACGGCCTTTTTAAGTCAGGTAGACATTATCAAACCAATTGGGAGGCTGTTGCTGATTCAGCTTCCGAGTTGAAGAATCCTGACGAAATATCTTTTGTTATAGAGGATCAACTATTCGATTTCGAACTACCCAATCAGGACGGTGAAATAGTAAACTGGGATAAGTCACACCTAAACGGAAAAGTGGTGGTTCTAGATATTATGGGTACCTGGTGCCCTAATTGTATGGATGCATCGAGGGCTTTAAAAGAATTATCTAAGCCATATTCTGAAGATGATTTGGTTGTTCTTCCCGTCTTATTCGAATACCAAGACGATTTAGCGAAAGCAAAAAATGCGTTTTCAAAATACTCTGAAGAACTAAATATTCCTGAAAAATTTCTTTTTGGAGGTCGAGCCAGCAAAAAAATTGCGAACGAAAAGTTTCCTATGCTAAATTCAATTAGCTCCTTTCCTACTTTGGTTTTCATAGGAAGAGATAGACACGTAGCCCAAGTATATACAGGCTTTTATGGACCGGGAACAGGAGACTACTACACCGATTTCATAGAGAGTAAGCAAGATCTCCTTCAGACATTAGTGAACAACAAATAATTCTTGTTAAGTACAAGGAATTTGGTCTACTCTCCTTTTGTGGCGGCCTCCTTCGAATTCTGTACTTAAAAAAGCATCAACTATTTCGAGCCCTTTTTCATCAGAAATAAATCGAGCTGGTAAGGCTACTATATTAGCGTCGTTATGAGCTCTGGCTAATTCTGCCAATTCAGTATCCCAACAAATAGCGCACCTTATATCACTGTGCTTATTCGCTGTCATTGCTACACCATTTGCACTTCCACATATTAGTATTCCCAGTTCAACAATGCGTTCAGATACAGCATCAGACACTGCGTGAGCAAACGGGGGATAATCCGTGCTCTCGTCGCTGTAAGGACCCATATCCTCGACTTTATGATCCTGATTTTCTAAATGCGAAATCAAGACCTTTTTCAGATCATATCCTGCATGATCACCACCGATTGCAATATTCATTAATGTAGTTTTGCTCAAAGATAATCATCGGAAGCGTGGTTCGTTTTTCAACAATGAAGAATTTATGATTATACATTCACTAGTAAATACTGACTTCTATAAAATCACTTTTCACCGGTGGAGCTGTGAATAGAGCTCATATGATGTGAATAGATTTCAGTAAGTTTTTTGACTTCGTAATTCAATTTGACTAATGCAGATTGTTATTCTCATATCCAAGAAAAAGATGCAAGAGAATTTCACTACCGGAAGGTGAACTCATCAACACTAAAATCAATGATCAACAGTGTGAAGTATGAAGAGGGAATACAGCGAGCAAATTGTTAATTAATATGTAATGCCTTCTATTCAAACATATTCCGTTATTAAAAACGTTAACCAGCTGTTATTAACTTTGGAAAAGTTACTTATCCTACTAAATATGAAATTCAATTTCAACAAGACTAACAGCTATAATACATATGCTTTCTTTTCAATTAATAAAACAATAGTAATAGTATGGAGTCTGATTTTGACAATGGTTCAAATTTCAGACCTTAGTGCTCAAGATGGCGAATATACTACGTACTACTACGACGATGGAAGCGTTTCCTCAGAGGGCCATTTGTTGGATGGGAAACCAAATGGATATTGGACCACTTACTATCCGTCAGGACAAGTCAAAAGTGAGGGAAACAGAGCGAACTTTCAACTCGATAGCATTTGGGTATTTTACAATGAAGAGGGAGAACTTTCGTCTAAAATCACTTACGATCAAGGTATTAAGAATGGTGAGGTCTTGACGTATCAAAACGGTGTTTTGTATGAACGTGCTTTCCTGAAAAATGAAAAAAGGGTAGAAGTTGCCGAAATTTACTTTCCCACAGGAGAAATTCAGAAGCGAATTCCGTACGAAAATGACCTCGAAGAAGGAGAAGGCTTTGAATATGCCAGAGATGGACGAGTGATTACACTTTTGAAGTACAGGGAAGGATATTTAAAAACAGCGGAAAGAATCAATCGATTTGACAATAAAGGTAAGCGTCGTGGAAAGTGGATTACCTTTCATCCGAATGGAGGAATTCATGTAGAAGGTACTTACATGAACGACAAGAAGAACGGCATTTTTAAAACATTTGATAAACGCGGAGATTTGCTCACTCTGGAAAAATACCGTGACGACCGATTGGTAGTCGACTCGGAAGAATCTGTTATTCTCGATTTGCGAAATAGTTATTATCCCGATGGAACGATCAAATCTACCGGAGGCTATGTAGATGGGATGAAAGAAGGTACCCATCGGTACTATGACAATGAAGGAAATATTGAAGGAGCTGAAATATATAGCCGTGGCGAAAAGACAGCTGAGGGGATAATTGATGAAAAAGGCGATTACCAAGGAATATGGAAGCTCTATTATGAAACGGGAGAGCTTAAAGCGGAGGGAGAGTTTGAAAACAGTGATCGAATAGGAGAGTGGACTTTTTACCATAAGAATAGTGAAATCCAGCATCGGGCAAAGTATCTAGAAGGTCTGCCACAGGGCAGATGGACTTGGTATTTTGAGAATGGGAATCTACGTCGTGAGGAGTATTACAGACGAGGAAAAGAAGATGGAGAGTCTATCGAGTACGACATTGAAGGGAATGAAATTTCCAGGGGAGAATATGTCAGTGGATACAAAGAGGGTGAGTGGTTTTACCATGTGGGAGATCATACGGAAAAAGGCTCATACCTGGATGGAGAGCGCAATGGAGAGTGGATATACGAATATCCCGAGGGTGAGCTCAATTATGAAGGAGAGTACGCTGTTGGCCTTCCCATTGGAAAACATAAATGGTACTATCCAAACGGACAACTTAAAAAAGAAGGTAAGTATTCCAGTGGTGTGAGAGTAGGTACATGGAAGACCTATGATGAGGATGGACTAACGGAATTAATTGTGAAGTACAAAAATGGCCAAGAAGTAAAAATCAATGGCCGAAATGTCTTTAATGAGTCTTCACTCGAAAGTGAAGAAGAACTTTCAAATTGATCTTTATATAACGACATTTGAAGGAGTTCATTGTTTGAACTACTTTCTTCTTTATAACTTTCAACCTTGGATAGAATACTCACTACAAATGCAGATAATGATTTGGTGATTTTTCAGAGTGTTCTGGAATTGAATAAGGATGGTATTGTACAGCAATGTTTAGGTAAGAATTGCAAGTGCAAAGGAAAAAGAGGTGAATTCGTTTTAGATACAGATGATCCAAGTGTATTTAAAGAGTTTTTTAACCATCTGAAAAACAGCGAAGAAATTGGTTTAGAGTCTTATTTCACAGGTAAAAAAGGAAATTTCATAAAACTCACCTTCATGGGAAGGCGAGAGGATAACTATATCCTTATCCAGTCAGAATTTGATAAAGATCAATCAGGTTTTTTATCAGATCATAGCTCTGATTTGGTTCACATAATTGATAGAGAAGGATATATAATATTTAAAAATGGCAAATGGAAGGAGAAGTTCGGGTATGAATCTCAGAAAATAAATATCAGGGACATATTACTTCTTGAATACAAAGATTCATACGCTTCTTATCTCGCGAATAAAGATAAGTCTGATTCAAATGAGCCAAAAGTATTGGGTTTTAAAACAGAATCAGGCGACAACATATTTGTAGAGTCCAAGAGTCAGATAAAAATTGTTAATGGGAAAACTGCACTTGTTTGCGTTATGCGAGACGTTACTCATGATGTATCTAACCTGCAGCAAGTGAATGATCAATCGGCACGTATTAAGGCTATTTTCCAAACCAGGAATATTCTCTTCTGGAGTGTAAATAAAAATAAGGCCTTAACGTCATTTAATGAAGCCTATTCAAAAACGATTCAGAAGCATTACGGAATAACACCTGAAGTCAATCCTGATTTAGATTTACCAAAGAAAAAGTTTGCCTCCGATGACTATCATTCCTTTTGGGATAAAAAATACGAACAGGTATTTAACAGCGGTGAGGGAATCAATTTTCTAACAAAAACAAGTGATAAAGGTGGTAAGTATTTTTACAGGGATATTTATCTGAATCCAATCATTTCTCAAGGAAAAATAAGAGAAGTTGCAGGATTAGCAATGGATGTAACTGATCAAAAGCTAACCACGAAGAAGAATTATGAGCAATCAAAAAAGATTAATACAATCTTTAATGCAGCTAATCATATGATATGGTCAGTGAACGATTCATACGAATTAACATACTTCAACGAATTTTACAATAAACAAGTCAATAAGCGTTTTGAAACGAAGATTGAGTTGGGTCATAAGGTATATGAGTTGGGAGAACAAGTTGATTCGGAAACCCGTGAGTTATGGATAGATCGCTACAAAAGAGCTTTTAAAGGAGAGCAAATAAGGTTTGAAACAGAGTACACTAATACTGCGGGAAATGAGCAGACTGCAGAGATATCCCTCAATCCTATTTTTGACGATGAGGGACATATAATTGAAGTAGCCGGAATATCTCAAGTAGTAACTTATAAAAAGGCAGCTGAAAAAAGGCTCAAAGCACAAGCTGCAAAAATTCAAGCGATTTTTGACAGTACGGCCATGCTTATTTGGACGGTGGATAAGGATTATCACATTGTATCGTACAACAAAATTTTCGCTGATCAACACTTCAAACTACTAGGAAGAGAAGTGAGTATAGGTAGTAACTTCTTAGAGTTATTGAAAAAGCATTTAAGAGAAGATGCTTACGAAGATCTGTGTGATTATTTCAAGGGATCATTTAAGGGTGAAAAACAGCAATTCGAAGGAAGACTCTTCGATAAGGATGGAAATAAAGTATGGATGGAGACCTTTTTCAGTCCTATTTACGGGGATGACAATAAGATCAAGGAAATATCATGTTTGTCATACAATGTGACTGATAAGAAGATCATTGAACATCAAATGCAGGAATCCATAAATGAAAAGGAAATCTTGCTGCAAGAAGTTCATCATAGAGTAAAGAATAATCTTCAAGTAATCAGCAGTATCTTAAACCTTCAGACTTCTTATGTCAAGGATGAGAATACCTTGAATATTCTTAGAGAGAGTCAAAACAGGATAAAGTCTATGAGTTTTATCCATGAATCATTGTATCAAACTAAGGATTTTTCAGGGATAGAATTTGGAGGTTATTTACTCTCATTGGCCAATAACTTAGTACATTCATACAGTTTGGAGGTAGGTTTGGTAAACTTGAGAACAGAATTTGATGATACATATCTCTCTCTCGATCAAGCTATACCGTGTGGACTTATTGCCAACGAGCTTATTTCAAATTCTCTGAAGTATGCTTTTAATAAAGGTCAACAAGGAGAAATATTCGTCTCAGCAACACAAAAAGGATCGAAAGTAACCCTGATTATTTCTGACAATGGAAAGGGACTTCCTGAAGGGTTTGATTACGAGAATAGCGACTCATTAGGTCTGCAGCTTGTATACACACTTAAAGACCAGCTAGATGCTTCTATTCAGGTATCTACAAATAAGGGTACCAAATATTTAATTACTTTTGATAAACAGTCTTGAATTAACACATTATGGCCAAAACGAACATTCTTGTAGTAGAAGATGAAAGTATCGTTTCCAAAGATATTCAGCATAGCTTAAAGAAGCTGGGCTATAACGTCTTGGGTGCTTCTTCTACCGGAGAAAAGGCCATTGAACTTGCTCTCGAGTTAAAACCTGATCTGGTTTTAATGGATATTATGTTGAAAGGAAAGCTTACCGGAATAGAAGCGGCTGAAAAGATAAAAGAGTCACTCAACATACCGGTTATTTTCTTAACAGCTTACGCAGACGAAGGTACCCTTGCCAAAGCGAAAGTGACTGAACCATACGGTTACATCATTAAGCCTTTCAAAGAGATTGATATCCACACCTCTATCGAGATGGCTATCTACAAGCATCAGAAAGAGAAAGAATTAAGAAACGAAAGAGACCTCCTCTATTCAATCGTTGAAAACAAGGAGAAAGATGCGGATGACTTCATTTTCGTAAAATCAAATTCGAGACTGGTACGGTTAAAAACAGCCGATATTTATTTTGTCGAGGCATTGAAAGATTATGTTGTTATCAATGCATTAAATAGCCGATACACCATTCACTCTACGATGAAAGACATAGAAAAGAAATTGTCTTCTGAAGAATTCATCAGAGTGCACCGCTCTTTCATCGTTAGGATGGATAAGATTGCTGCCATTGAGCAGCCTAATTTGATTCTCGAAAACGATAAAAAAGTAATTCCCATCGGTGGCTCATATAAGGATGAGCTGCAACGACGGATCAACTTGGTTTAAATCATTCTGAAGTCGAGCTGTTTCTGAATCAGATCTGCCCCGTGTACTTTCACATTCACCTTATCACCAAATTCAAAAACCTCTTTGTAGCGCTGACCTATTATCTGGTTTTTTCTGTCGTCAAATCGGTAGATATCATCATCCATAGAACTTAGAGGAATCATTCCTTCTACTTTAGTGCCTTCCAGTTCCACATAAATTCCCCATCGGGCTATACCACTGATATGGCCTTGAAAGTTTTCTCCTATTTTATCAAGCATAAACTCCACTTGCTTGTATTTGATCGATGCCCTTTCTGCTTCCGTCGCTTTCTTTTCTCTCTCAGATGAGTGCTTGCATTTTTTTTCCAAATCATCTTTTTTCGCCGAGGTTGCACCATTGGAATAGGCCTCTAGCAGACGGTGTACCATTACATCAGGATATCGTCTAATCGGTGAAGTAAAATGGGTATAATAATCAAAAGCCAACCCATAGTGTCCAATATTCTCTGTCGTGTAAACGGCTTTTGCCATCGTGCGAATTGCCATAATTTTGATGGCATCTTCTTCGGGTTGATCTTTAACTTGATGCAAAAGATCGTTCAATGCGAAAGAAGCGTTTTCAGGCTTGGTACTTTTTAATTTGTAACCAAGCCTTGAAACAAATTCTTTGAGTTTAAAAAGCTTTTCAGGATCGGGTGTGTCATGTACTCGATATACAAAAGTTTTAACCGATTTGTTTTTATCAGGTTTACCTATGAAAGCAGCTACTCGTTTATTAGCCATCAGCATAAACTCTTCAATGAGCTTATTGGCCTCACGCATTTTCTTTTCAAAGACACCTACAGGCTTACCTGATTCATCCAATTGGAACTTTACTTCCACCCCACTGAATTCAAGTGCCCCGCTTGAAATTCGAGCTTTGCGGTATCTTGATGCCCATTTTTGAAAAAGAAGGATATCTTCTTTTAGAGGATGTGTCGTATCAGCACCTTCAATTATCGCTTGTGCATCTTCATAAGTGAAGCGATGATCACTTTCGATGATGGTTTTTCCAAACCATTCATCCATGATTTTTCCGTCTTCAGAAATCTGAAAAACAGCCGACATACAAAGCTTCTCCTCGTTAGGTCTCAAGGAGCAAACATAAT
This sequence comes from Cryomorphaceae bacterium 1068, assembly GCA_027214385.1. NCBI lineage: Bacteria > Pseudomonadati > Bacteroidota > Flavobacteriia > Flavobacteriales > Cryomorphaceae > Cryomorphaceae bacterium 1068. The sequence continues at coordinate 22,174 of JAPVXR010000002.1, forward strand.
TTGACAACACCTCTGGAAGCATTGGTACTACTCGGTCTACTAAGTACACGGAAGTGGCTCTTTTTAGCGCTTCTTCTTCCAGTTCTGATCCGGGTTTTACATAGTGAGAGACATCCGCAATATGAATTCCCACTTCGTACGTGCCGTCTTCGTTTGAATTGATGCTCAAGGCATCGTCAAAATCCTTTGCATCGTCAGGATCAATGGTAAAAGTCGTATGTTTTCTGAAGTCGCGCCTTCTCTTTATTTCTTCTTCGGAGATAGTGACATCTACCTTTTCGGCGGCATTGAGCACAGAGTCAGGAAACTCGAAGGGGAGATCGAATTCTACCAGAATAGCATGCATCTCCACCTCATTTACTCCTGGATCTCCCAATACGCTGATGACCTCGGCTTTTGGAGACTTTTCTCCGTCTTCCCAATCAACTAATTGGACAATGACCTTTTGACCATTGCGCGCATTTTTTGTTTTTGATTTGTCAATAAAGAAATCGACGTGAATTCTGGAATTGGTAGGAACAAAAAAAGCATGATTCTTTGAAAGCTCGATGATACCTACATAATTCTCCGCTTTTCGCTGCAAAATATTTATCACCTTTCCTTCAGCTTGCCCGCGATTTAAGCCGATAATAGCAATTTCTACTAAGTCTCCATGGAGCGCCTTACCAGTATTCTTCTCCGATATAAAAATGTCTTTTTCATCTGTCTCAGGTATGGCATAAGCTGATCCTGATTTAGTGAAGTCAAGAGTAGCTCTTAACTGAGCCATCTGGGATGGATGAACTTGGAACTTTCCTTGAGATACCTGCATCAGGAGGTCTGATTTTACGAGCTCATCTAAGAGCTGTACGACAGATCTTCTATCATTGGAATTTTCAATTCCAAGTCGGGCAGAGATTTGTTTATAGTTGAGGTTTTTTTCAGGCATCCCACGGAGGAGGGCCATTATGTTTCCCCTTAGTTCACTTTTAGAAAATGAACGACCCTTCTTAGGTATGAATTTTTTCTTCTTTTTTCCCATTGAGTTGGTGAAGATAGATATTATTAAAGCTTATCATTTCCGCAAGCACCCGAATGGATCAACTGCATACTATTCGATTATATTTGCTAAAAAGTACAAAAGTATGTTGTCAGAAAAGATCCAAAAAGCACTGAACGGTCAAGTAGAAGTAGAAGCTTCATCCTCTCAATTTTATCTAGCCATGGCATCATGGGCAGAGACGAACGGTTTAAACGGTGTTGCTAAGTTCTTGTACATGCACAGCGATGAAGAGAGACAGCATATGATGAAGCTCATTAAATACATTAATGAGCGCGGTGGAAAGGCTATCGTTCCACAATTGTCTAAACCACCTGAAGACTTCGAATCAATCAATTTTATATTTCAAACCCTCTTTGATCACGAGGTAAAAGTTACTGGCGAGATTAACGCGGTTGTGGAACTGTGTCTGACAGAAAAAGATTATACCACTCATCATTTTATGCAGTGGTATGTCGCAGAGCAGATAGAAGAAGAAGCTTTGGCAGCAGATTTGCTAGACAAGTTAAGACTTATTGGTGGAGATAAAGGTGGGTTGTACCTGTTTGATCGAGATCTGGATTCTATGAGCCCTGTTGAATAAGTCTTTTGAATTAGAACAAAATCAGTTGATTTACGTAGAGTGAATCGTAGTAAACGCTTAATACTTGAAAACTCCTTAAACATCCTTCCAAAAAGCGTGATTTTTAAGGCTATACTTCGCCATTCTTTGGCAAAGAGTTAATATGAAGAAATTTACCCTGTTTCTTTCAGTCATTATGTCTCTCGTTATTCAGGACCCTCAACTCCCTGAAATGAACGAGAAGGATGCAGGTGCAGCTATAAAGGCGAGTTATCTCTACAATTTTGGAAAATACATTGACTGGCCTGAACAAGAGAAAACAGGAAACTTCATAATTTCTGTGATGGGTGGTGATAATCTATATCAAGAGTTGGTGAAGAATTACAACTCTAAACAGATTGGACTACAACAAATTGAAATAAGAAAACTTTCAAAAACACTTAAAATCAGTGATTGCCATATAATTTATGTTGGTAAAGAGAGCCAAGATTTGCTTCCCGAGATCGCTGAAAAATTCAAGAATACACCAACTCTTATAGTGAGTGATGGAGAAGTTACATTGGCAAGGGGATCTGCCATAGCATTCATTTGGAACGAAAACAATTGGCTCTTTGATCTTAAAACGTCAAATGCACAATCCCTTTATATTGGTTCAACCCTTAAAAGCCTGGCCAGAAAGGTCGAATGATAATTATGATTCGTTTTTTCACAATATTGTTCCTTTCTTTTATACTGCAAGCTCAGTCTTTCGGTCAGTCGGTCGATGACTTGGTACAAACAGCCTATAAACTCCAAGTAGCCAAAAATCATGAAGAGGCTATGGACGTCATCAATAAGGCTCTTGAGGCTGATGGTGGTGAAAAGAGCGAACTCGTTTGGCACGTACGTGGCTTCGTATACAAAGACTTATTTGTCAAATATCGTTCTGAAGTAGAGGGCTCAAACTACAGAACGGAAGCTGTTAGCTCATTCTTGAACTCAATTAAATACGACAAGGATGGCAGACTCACTGATCAAAATGAAAAAGCACTTAAGTATTTAGCTGTGTCTTATTTTAACGACGCCTCTGATGTGATAAAAGAACACTCATCAGAGAGGATTGATTTAGCTGACAAGTATTATCAAGACTACCGCGATATTATTCTTGAACTAAACTCTGATACATCTTTGGTTGAAAAAGATGTTGAGTATTATTTGGCTATGTCCACTGCGCATAGAAAAATTTATGAATCGGATAGAGTCGAAAATGACGCCCATTGGGAAATGTCAAACGAATACATGAACAAAGTGTTGGATCTGGATCCTAACAGTTTTGAAGCATGGTTTTCTAAAGGAGTATCTTATTACAATCGGGGTGCGTATAATCTTGAAAGATTGCCATACGTCGATATTTATGATTTGTATCAGATCCAATCAGAAAGTATGAGAAGTATTGAGATGGCCTTGCCTTTTATGTATAGGGCTTATGAGATTGACTCCACCAAGATTGATGTGATCAGAGCACTCAAGATCATTACTTTTAATTTGAATAAAGAAGAGGAAAGCGATCGCTTTCAACAGTTGATCGAAGAATACGGTAACGATAAGTAGAACTAGCTTTTAAATTTATGGGTTTCCGTTTTACCATTAGTCGAAAAATCGGGGTTGGTTTCGCTATTCTTATCCTCACCACTCTTGTCTTGGTATTTCTCACCTATCGGACGTTGTCTACAGGAAGGGAAATGAATGACAATATCAATGACATATACAACCCTTCAGTTTCTTCATTAGAGAAGCTCAAAAGTGATGTTCTCAGGTCAAAAACATTGATCTCTATGTGGGCAGGAGTTCAGTCCAGAGAAGATACGAAAGAAAAGATTTCGTTGAAGAAGCTTCTACAAGATGAAATTCCGGGAGTAAAACAAAACATCGATTCCTTAAGCTTTCACTGGAGCGAGGACGAGCGAAGACAGAAGGAGAAAATCTATTCAGAACTCGATGCACTTTTTGTTCTATATGGCAAAGTTCAGAGAACGCTGGTAGATATGGAGAGCTATGATATGCCTTATGCCCGATTTGCCATGGGAGAACTGGTAGAAGAAGGTGGAAGTATTGACCAGAAATCTCAAAAAGTAATTGAGGAACTCAGTTTGCTAATCAGCGATCAGAGGGTCAACATAACCAAGGATAGTGTGACTATGATCAACTCCTTTACTAAACTCGAGGCCTATCTTACTATCCTAGGTTTCGGTTTATTTATTGCAGGATTGGTTATCGCGTATTTCACTGTTCAAAGTATTGTTGTCCCTGTGAGGAGCTTGAGAGAAACGCTGCTAATTCTCGGAAAAGGAAAATTTCCCGAGAAGGCAACGGTAGATACGGGAGATGAAATCGGTGAAATGAGTCTTGCATTGGAGCAACTGGTTCAAGGTTTAAAAAGAACTACAGAATTTTCTAATAATGTGGGAGAGGGTCATTATGATACTGAATTTCAGCCATTATCAAATGAGGATACCCTAGGCCATGCCTTACTTCTGATGAGAACTGAGCTGAAAAAGCGGGATGAAGATTATCAAAGGCAGGTTAATGAAAGAACAAGAGAAATAAGCGAACAAAAAGATAAGATTGAAGAGCAAAATGAGCAGCGCAAGGAACTTCTGGAGAGTATTACCGCCTCCATAAAGTATGCGCGCAGGCTGCAGGAGAACATCCTTCCTTCTGAAAGTAGAATAAATGCATTGCTTCCGAAGAGTACCATCTTTTTCAAACCAAAGGATATCGTATCAGGAGACTTCTACTTCGTGAATGAATATAACGGAAAAGTTGTGTTTGCTTCTGTAGATTGCACAGGCCACGGAGTGCCCGGAGCATTTATGAGCTTGGTTGGCCACAACGCACTCAATAGCGCAATTAGGTTGAACCCCGGGCTTAACCCTGCAGATATTCTCCGAGATCTAAATCGCTTGTCTTCTAAAGCCCTTAATTCGGATCAAAATTCCGAATATGGAATGAGGGACGGAATGGACTTAGCTCTTTGCGTGCTGGATCGCGAGAACTCCACACTAGAATATTCAGGAGCGCATAATCCGCTGTATTTAATTCGCGATCAAAACATCGAAATTTACAAAGCCGACAAAATTAGTATCGGTTCTACTGAGTTCATGAATGAGGAATTCACCAGATACAAAATCAACCTTCAGAAAAATGATATGATCTTCATTTTCAGTGACGGTTATGTAGATCAGTTCGGAGGAGAACAAGGCAGAAAGTTCATGTATGAGCCTTTTAGACAGCTCCTGCTATCCATAGCCAATGAAGATGCCGACACCCAATTTAAAGTCCTTGACGAAACCTTGGATGCTTGGCTTAATGCGGGAAAAACGCCTCAAGAACAGATTGATGACATTCTGGTAATGGGGGTTAAAATCTAGGTGTTAAACTTATCCCGCTCCTGTGTAAGCTCCGAAAATACTAATGTTTGAAACCTGTCTTGGATTCATCAATAGAACAGGGATATGATGCTTATTGGTAATGATGTTTTGGACGTAATTACCACCAATTAGATTTGACAGACTTATTTCAGGAAGATTCATCAAAGAGATCAAGTCAGCACCAATTTCGTTAGCATATCCAATGATCATATCATCGAAGTCTTTCTTTCCTGTTCCAATTCTGGAAGTGTATGGAATATCCATTTCAGCGAAGAAACTTTCAGCATAATTCAGGTTTCTAGATATCTGATTTCTCAAAAACTCGTCAGATTCTCCCGGAACTATAAGATGCACGCGCGAATCAAAGTATTTGGCCATATCTGCCACCAGAGATAGCTTTTGCTTTGTTTCTTTATGAAGGTCGAGTGGAACTACGATGTCATCATAACCGTTTTCTTCAATCTCTTTTTCTTGGACGATTATGAAAGGAGTGGGGGCGCTGGTGACGATTTTTAAAGCTCTGCTACCCGTAATAAACTGCATACCCCTCAATCCATGTGTACCCATAATGACCATTGTAGCCTGCAACTCTTCCGCCAGATCTCCGATATCCTCATAGATCGATCCTACCCTTGCAATCGTATTTACTTCAAAATTATACTCTTTAAGCGTCCGTTCCTTCGCTAGCTTCAACTTCATCCGCGCATCTTCAAGCATTTCTTGCTTACCGACTACGTGTAGTAAAGTGATGGTAGCTTTAGTTTTCTCAGCAACTTTAACTGCATGATTTAGTGCACAATCACCCACTTTACTAAAATCGGTAGGCACTAGAAAGAGTTTATTTTCCATTTGAGATCGTGTTGATGGTGTGAAGTTTCAGAGCATAAATATAGAGGATTCGAAAAGACCTGCATTGGGATTTAGTCCTTCAAAGTCGATTGATGAAAAAGATGCTAAGGGAAATGACGGTTTTCTTCAAACAAAAAAGGGGCAGCTTTCGCTACCCCTTTCTGCTCCCCCTCTTGGACTCGAACCAAGGACCCTCTGATTAACAGTCAGATGCTCTAACCAGCTGAGCTAAGGAGGAATAAATGTTTTCTTCTACGATTTTTTATAAGTAAACCTCTATCACTTTAGAGAGTTTTAAAAATCGGAGTGCAAGATTACAGCAAAAGTTGTGAATTACCAATATCTTTGCGCAAAATTTTCAACACAAAATGAGTCTCATCGTAGTAGGCACAGTGGCCTTTGACCAAATTGCAACACCATTCGGTAATTCTGATAAAATTGTGGGAGGTGCAGCGTCCTATATCAGTCTTGCCGCGTCGTACCTTACCCGCAGTAATATTAACTTGGTTTCCGTAATTGGAGATGATTTTCCAGAGGAGTTTTTGAAAAAACTTGAAGGTCGAGGAATAAACCAAGAAGGCTTGCAAATAAAGAAAGGAGAGAAGTCATTCTTTTGGTCAGGGAAGTATCACTACGACATGAACTCTCGTGACACTTTAGACACTCAACTTAATGTATTGGCCGATTTTAAGCCTGTACTTCCTGAGAGCTACCAAGACTGTGAGTATTTAATGCTGGGCAATCTTGACCCTGCAGTTCAGCTGAGTGTAATTGACCAGTTGGCAAACAGACCAAAACTTATCGTGCTTGACACCATGAATTTTTGGATGGACATAGCCATGGATAAGCTCAAAGAGGTTATAGCTAAAATTGACGTTCTTACCATTAATGACGAAGAGGCTAGACAACTAAGCGGAGAATATTCTTTGGTTAAAGCCGCTCATAAGATCCTCGAAATGGGTCCTAAACACCTCGTTATAAAAAAGGGTGAGAACGGAGCACTTCTCGTAAATGAAGAAGGGATGTTCTATTCTCCTGCGCTTCCTTTGGAAGAGGTAAAAGACCCAACCGGAGCAGGCGACACTTTTGCGGGTGGTTTCATAGGGTATTTAGCTCAATCAGGAGATCTATCTTTTGAAAACATGAAAAGAGCCGTTGTTCTTGGTTCTGCCATGGCTAGTTTTACTGTTGAAGAATTTGGAACGGAACGACTCTTGGATTTGGATGAACCTGAGATTGATCTGAGAATTCAGCGTTTCGTCGACCTTGTCGATTTTGATATACTACTCACTCAGTAGGAAACATACCATTTTCAGCAGCTAACTCTTCGTAACCTTCGTCAGGTGGTAGATTGGGTTTTTGCGCTGCAGCCACAGCGAGCTTATCGCAGATTTCGTTGTACTTGTTTCCGTCATGACCCTTCACCCATTCGAACTTTACACGGTGATTCCGGGCGATGTTCAGATATCTCTTCCATAGATCGGGATTCTTCTTTTTCGCAAAACCTTTCTTTTGCCAGGAGTAGACCCACCCTTTTTCTACAGAGTCAACCACATATTTGCTATCACTGAAAACAAGAACCTCACAGGGTTTTTTCAGCGCTTCCAGCGCTTTTATCACGCTCAGTAGCTCCATTCTGTTATTGGTAGTTTTTCTAAATCCTTCTGATAGTTTCTTCTCGTGTCCTTTTTCAGAAAGTAACACTGCGCCATAACCTCCTGGGCCTGGGTTGCCTCTGGAAGATCCGTCTGTATAGATTACCACTTTCACTTCGCAAGCTTCTTTATTTCTGATTCGATCACTCGGGGAAAGTTCGTATGCTCCAATACCTGAATCTTCTTTTTCAAGGAATCCAACGTTTCACTTTCACTTATCGTCACCTCTTCTTGAAAGACGATTTCACCTCGATCGTACTCATTGTTCACTTGGTGAATGGTAATACCGGTTTTCGATTTTCCAGCCTCCAAAACCGCTTTATGCACATTGTCACCGTACATACCTTTACCGCCAAAATCAGGAAGAAGAGACGGGTGTATGTTTAGTATTCGTCCTTCATAAGATGAAACCAAGACTTCGGGCAGTTTAAGCAGGAAACCTGCTAATACAAGGAAATCTATTTTTCTGGTGCGAAGAATTTCCAAAATGCTATTCGCACCATTTAAAAACTGATCTCGTGAGAAAACCACAGAGTCTATAGAATTTTCTCTGGCGATTTCAAGAACACCAGCGTCTGATTTATTACTTATTACCAAATCCACTGAAATGTCGGCTCGACTGCTGAAAAAGTCAATGATTTTTGCGGCATTCGTGCCACCACCAGATGCGAAAATGGCTATCTTGAACATTCGACTCATAATATAACTGCCAAAGCTAATCCATGCCGACAAATGAACCTAAAGTAGATCCATCAAATCACGCTCACGACTTTATAAAGTACGATTACAAAAAAGTGGAGAGTGAAGAAATGGCGAAACGATCCAAGAGTTTTAAATCGCTAATAGAAAAGCGCAGAAGTATTCGTGATTTTAGTTCAGAGGATGTTTCTCTTGAAGCAATTAAGAATGCGATCATGACGGCATGCTCAGCACCCTCAGGTGCCAACAAGCAGCCTTGGCACTTTTGCCTTGTTAGTAATCCTAGCATGAAGTCCGAGATCAGAAAAAGCGCAGAAGCCGAGGAGTTTAAAAGCTACCAAAAAAGAATGAGCGATCAATGGCTAAAAGATTTGGAGCCACTGGGTACTGATCACAATAAGCCTTTTCTTGTGGAGGCGCCTTATTTAATTGTCATTTTTAAAAAGCCTTATGATATTGTGGATGGTAAGAAGATTCCTAACTATTACGTGAACGAAAGCGTCGGTATCGCGACAGGTATTTTGATTGCAGCTTTGCAAAATATGGGTTTGGCAACCTTAACTCATACGCCAAGCCCCATGAATTTCTTGCAAGAATTATTAAATAGACCTGAAAATGAAAGGGCTTATCTCCTTCTGCCCGTGGGATATCCAAAGAAAAATGCCGAAGTACCACAGATTTATCGAAAGCAACCTACTGAGGTGTTGACTGAATATTTTTAACTATTTTGCCAATAGGATCATTATTCATTTATTTGCACTCTTAAAATTCTAAACTAAACTGCACTGAAATGTCGGACATTAAGTCAAAAGTAACCAAGATAATCGTTGACAAACTCGGAGTTGACGAGTCTGAAGTAACCACAGAAGCCAGCTTCACAAATGATTTGGGTGCTGACTCATTGGATACAGTAGAACTCATCATGGAATTCGAAAAAGAATTTAACATTGCTATTCCTGACGATCAAGCAGAGCAGATCGGAACTGTGGGACAGGCGGTTGAGTACATCGAAAAGAACACCAACTAGATCCATTCGTCTATTATGGATTTTAGACGGGTTGTAATTACAGGTTTTGATGCACTTACTCCAATAGGAAATTCGGCTGAAGAGTATTTTAGCTCTTTGAAAGAAGGAAAAAGCGGAGCAGGTCCCATCACCAAATTTGACGCGTCAAAATTTAAAACTCACTTCGGTTGCGAAGTGATTGGTTTTAATCCTGAAGAAGTCATTGAGCGTAAAGAGATTCGAAAAATGGATCTCTTTACGCAATATGCTATGTATTCTGCTCAAAAAGCAGTTGATCACTCAGGGTTAGACACGACATCTATCGACCCTACCAAAGCCGGAGTGGTCTTGGGGTCAGGTATCGGTGGGATGAACACTACTATGGAGCAGATCACTGAATTTGCTCAGGGCGATGGCACACCGCGCTTCAATCCTTTTTTTATACCCAAGTCTATTATTGATATTGCTCCAGGATTAATTTCCATGCGTTTTGGTATGCGTGGACCAAATTATTCCACGGTTTCTGCGTGCGCCTCATCTACCAATGCTTTGATAGATGCAATGATGCTCATTCAAACAGGGCGCGCTGATGTCATGATCACGGGAGGTTCGGAGGCAATAATGAATCAAGCAGGAATTGGAGGTTTCAATGCGCTTCATGCACTGTCCAAAAGAAATGACAGCCCCGAAACTGCGTCCAGACCATTTGATGCTAATCGAGATGGATTTGTGATGGGTGAAGGAGCGGGGATGTTTATTTTGGAAAGTTATGATCACGCTAAAAAGCGCGGGGCAAAAATCTACGCAGAGATTATTGGCGGAGGGATGTCAGCGGATGCACACCATATGACAGCTCCTCACCCTGATGGATTGGGAGCGATTGAAGTGATGCAGAAGGCTCTTAATGATGCCAATATTAACCCGGAAGATGTGGACTATGTGAATGTACACGGCACATCAACTCCTTTGGGTGATATAGCTGAAACGAAGGCAATTCTAAAAACCTTTGGCGAACATGCGTACAACTTGAATATTTCCTCTACTAAGTCAATGACAGGCCATTTACTTGGGGCTGCCGGCGCTATTGAAGGTTTGGCTTGTGTTATGGCAATTAGAGACGGGGTAATACCACCAACTATCAATCACTCAGAGTTTGACCCTGAGATTGATAATAGATTGAATCTTACCCTTAATGTTGCACAAGAACGGAATGTGAAGATTGCCATGAGCAACACCTTCGGATTTGGTGGTCACAATGCCTCTTTGGTGTTCAAAAAGTTCGAGGAGTAAATCTTTTCCTCGTGGATTTCAGATCAATATTTTCTCGTTCAAAATCTACAAGAGAGAAGGAAATAATCCATCTTTTAGTCAATTCTTTTGGGGTTAGACCTAAGAAAATTTCTTATTACTGTCAGGCATTTTGTCATAAATCCGCTGCGAGAAACATTCACAATGACAGGAAGCTGAGCAATGAGAGACTTGAGTTCCTTGGTGACGCCATTATTGATTCGGTTGTGGCTGAATACTTATACCGCGCACATCCCTCAGCTGAAGAAGGAGAGATGACGAAAATGAAAAGTAGAATAGTAAGTCGTATCAATTTAAATAAGACCGCGGTTGAAATGGGAATCCATTTACTTATTGAAACCGATTTACAAGCTACTAATTCAAGAGAGTCTATTTCAGGAAATGCCTTTGAAGCGGTGGTTGGAGCGATCTATTTGGATAGAGGATATGCGAAAGCAAAGATCTCTGTTCTTAATGTCCTGAAGCGCTATGCAAACTTGGGGCGAATACAGAATATGGAGAATGATTTTAAAAGCCGCTTGTACGAGGAAGCTCATCGGTTAGGGGCAAAGGTGTATTTTAAGACCATTCCCGTGACTTCAGAAAAAGGGGCTCATCAATTTTTATCCAAAGTAATTTGGAATAACGATGAATTGGGCAATGGGAAAGGGAGCTCCAAAAAAAGGGCGGAGCAAAAAGCATCGGAGCAAGCTTTAATCAAGATATCAGAAATAGCTGATTAATATTTCATAGCTTCGTGTTAATTTGACAACAACTATGGCCAAGCTGACCCTGGAAATAGAAGACGAATATGCCTTTATGGCGTTCGGTATAGTTTCTACCTCGAGAAGTCATCGGGTATGTTGGATGTTAAACAAGTCTTTGGACTTGGAGTTGAAAAGAGACCCAGACATAGAAATCTTTTCAAAGAATAAAACCTCCAGGCATCATGCATTTTTTAGTTTTTTTTATGAGAACCTTCAAATCAGGTACAGACTCATTGAAAATAAGAAGGGGATAAGCCTCTTTTTACCGGAAGTAAAAAATGCGGACTATTTATTGGTGATTGATTTATCAGAAGAGGTAGATCGAATCACCCTTATAGAGAAGTTAAGAGCCACCGGAACTGTCCTTATGGCTTTTGAAATAGACTTAGAACCATTGAAATTGAAACAAAACATTTTGCTAGCAGCATGAAAAATAAGAGAACCAAGATCGTGGCAACCATGGGCCCGGCTTCTGATAGTCAGGAAACCATCGAGAAAATGATCAAGCAGGGCCTTGATGTATGCCGAATTAATTTTTCGCATGGATCGCATAAGGACCACGCTGTGACTATCGAGAATATTCGAAAGGCAGACCAAGCGCTTGGAACCCATACTGCTATACTAGCAGACCTTCAAGGCCCGAAGCTCAGGGTAGGTGAATTTGATGGCGATGGACTCATGCTCAACAATGGGGATGAGATTACTTTTACTACTAAGGAAGGAGACTCGGGTAAAATATACATCACTTACCCTCAATTTGCTGAGGATGTGAAAGCTGGTGAGAGAATACTTTTAGATGATGGGAAACTAGAGCTAGAAGTTGTTTCTACAAATGGCAGCGATGAGGTAGTGACTAAAGTAAAACACGGAGGTTTGCTCAAGAATCGAAAAGGGGTTAATCTTCCAAATACCAAGATTTCTTTGCCTTGTCTGACGGATAAGGATCTTAAGGACTTGGATTTTGTTCTCGATATGGATGTTGACTGGGTAGGACTTTCTTTTGTTCGTTCTGCCAGAGATATCATAGAACTCAAGCATATTATTCGTTCTAGAGAAAAGCACGCTCGAGTTGTAGCGAAGATTGAAAAACCAGAGGCCATTCAAGACATTGATGATATTGTTCGGGAAACAGATGCATTGATGGTGGCTCGTGGAGATTTGGGAGTAGAAATTCCCCTTCAAAACGTTCCGCTGGTGCAGAAAATGTTGGTCACTAAAGCGCTCAAGAGCAGTAAGCCCGTTATCGTTGCTACCCAAATGATGGAAAGCATGATCAATGACAATACTCCTACACGAGCTGAGGTAAACGATGTGGCTAATGCGGTCTTGGATGGCGCTGATGCTGTAATGCTAAGTGCCGAGACTTCGGTAGGTAAGCACCCGGTCAGAGTAATCGAGGTGATGTCAGCTATCGTAAGAGAGGTGGAGACTTCTGATGAGATATACCACCATGAGGAGCCACCTGTAGAAAGCAGAGAGGATCGTTACATTACAGACTCCATCTGTTTCAACGCAACCAGACTTTCAAATAGGGTAAAGGCATCGGCAATTATCACTATGACTTTTAGTGGTTACACAGGATTTAAGATATCGAGTCAAAGGCCGAAAGCTGAAATTTTCGTGTTCACTGGGAATAAGAATATCCTGACTCAAATGAGTTTGGTCTGGGGTGTCAAATCATTCTATTATGACAAGATGGTGAGCACCGATCACACCATTGCTGATATCAAGTATATTCTTAAAAAGAAGAAGTTGGTAAGCACTGGCGAAACAATCATTCACTTGGCGAGTATGCCAATGAATGAACAAGGGATGACGAACATGTTGAAATTGGGTAAGGTTTAATTACCAAGCCCCTTTAAGCTGATTGAGAAACCGTACGTCGTTTTCGAACAACATGCGAATATCACCTATTTGGTAGCGGTTCATAGCAATGCGCTCTATTCCCATTCCAAAGGCATAACCTGAATATTCGTTAGGATCAATCCCAGAGGCTTTGAGTACATCAGGGTCTACCATACCGCAGCCCATAATTTCAAGCCAACCCGTGCCTTTTGTGATGCGGTAATCAGTTTCGTTTTCCAATCCCCAATACACATCTACCTCTGCACTTGGCTCGGTAAATGGGAAATAGGACGGCCGAAGCCTAATCTTCGCCTTGCCAAAAAAGGCCTGAGCAAAGTACTTAATGGTTTGAACCATATCGGCAAAGGTGACACCCTTATCTATATACAATCCCTCCACTTGATGAAATATACAGTGCGATCTGGATGAAATGGCCTCATTTCGATATACTCGTCCCGGGGCAATAATTCGTATGGGGGGTGAATTGTTCTCCATCACTCTTACTTGCACACTGCTCGTATGTGTTCTTAAGGCTATATCAGGATCTTGTTCAATGAAAAACGTGTCCTGCATATCACGGGCCGGGTGATTTTCGGGGAAATTCAGCGCAGAGAAATTGTGCCAATCGTCTTCGATTTCGGGTCCTGAAGCAATGGTGAAGCCAATGCGCTGGAAAATTTCTTCGATTTCCCTTCGCACCAAACTCACGGGGTGTCTGGAGCCGATATTCTCTCCACCTGAGGGTCGAGTCGTGTCTTCCTGAGAAGAACCAGCACCCGAGTCTTCAGACAGTGCTGATTTGATCTTTTCAATTCGATCAGCAACTGCAGTTTTTATTTCATTTAAAGACTGCCCGAAGTCCTTTCTGTGTTCAGGGGCTATGTCTTTAATTTTTGAGGAAATGTCTTTTATAATCCCTTTCTTTCCCAAATACTTTATGCGGAATGCCTCAACTTCTTCAAGAGTGGTCGCTGAGAAAGCGGAAATCTCACTGAGAATCTTTTCTGTTTCTACTGCCATTTCCTCTTGGTGATTTTCATTGACATCGTAATGTTTTCGACAGGTCTGGCGCGGCCATCCGTTTTTACCGCAGCAATCGAATCTATGATATTCAAACCTTCGATTACTTCACCAAATACGGTGTATTGCCCATCCAAATGAGGCGTACCGCCAAGTTCGGCATAAGCTTTCTTTTGCCCTTCGCTGTAAGCAAAAGCATCTTCACCTGGTTTTGGCTTTTTCTGAGCGGCCATTCTCATGAGCGTGTTTTCGTCGACCGTTTTTCCTTGCACAATGTAAAATTGTGATCCGGATGATTCTCGTTCGGGGTTTACAGCGTCTCCCTGTCTTGCTGCAGATAGGGCACCCTTTTTGTGTATGTAACGCGGATTGAACTCAGCAGGAATAGTATATCCAGGGCCTCCTGTTCCCAAAGCGGCGCCATCTTTTGCATCGAGGGAATTGGGATCACCACCCTGAATCATGAATGATTGGATCACTCGGTGAAATAATAATCCATCATAGAATCCATCTTGGGCGAGTTTCAGAAAATTCTCTTTGTGAAGAGGAGTATCGTCGTAAAGTCGAACGATCATGTCACCATATTTGGTTGAAATGATAACCATTTCTTCCTTCTTTGCGTTTTTATCAAGTACGAAGGAAAGACTCAATATGCAGGTTGCCATTACTATAATGGGCAATAGGTAACCGCTAAAAAACTTATCTCTATTTATAAAATTCATACATTTGGCTGTCGTGGTAATCTGCGAAAATAACAAAGAACAAATGAAAACCCGTCTTACTTACTTATTTACCATTGTACTCTTAGGTTTTACTGCTATCTCTTGCAACCCCGAAGAGGACACCATCGCTGAAATAATTGTGGTCACTCCTGAAGGCTCAAGAGTACCGGGAGCTGAGGTGAGAATGTTTGGACAAGGAACCATTGATGACGATCAGGTAGGAGACATCGCAATTGACAGGACTCAGTTTACCAATTCAAATGGAGTGGCGGAGTTTGATTATACAGACCAATACGAGCCGGGACAAAGTGGATTCGCCATTCTGGATGTAGAAATCACTTTCGAAACTCCTGACAGTACTGCTTTTGTAAATGGGATTATGAAAGTCGTTGAGGAAGAGACTACGACTAAAACGTTTGTTCTGGGTTCATAAACAAACCTTCCTTCTCAAAGTATTCCACCACGGCTCTTCTCATTAGCTCTTTTTGATCCTTGTCGGATAGAAAAGGCAGGTTTTTAACCTTTTCAAAGTGAGGCCAACCTTCCTTATCGAGATGCGAAAATTCGTAATAGCCAAATGGTTCAAGCACCGTACAAATGGCAATGTGCATTAAATTGAGCTTCTCATCCTTCGAGAATTTTTCCACTCCCTTTCCCAGCTCTTGGACGCCGATCAAGAATAGAATTGCTTCCAGATCTATTTCCTCACCAAAGCTATTCTCCAACTGAGAAACCACTTCTCTCCATCTTTTTTCGAATTCAAAATCCATGCAACAAAGTTAGGGAATGACCCGGGGTTTTCACGAAAGTCTTAAATTAGACTTATGCTAACTGAAATAGACCTTGAGAACATTCTTTTTTTGGATATAGAAACGGTACCTGCCGTCTATAACTTTAATGAGCTCGATGAATCGTGGCAAGAGCTGTGGTCAGGCAAAACGAGGTTTTTACAAGAAAGAGAATCCAAAAGCGCAGCCGAACTTTACGAAAGAGCAGGTATTTATGCCGAATTCGGAAAGATCATTTGCATCTCTACCGCTTTGTTTTATCAATCGGGTAGCGAGCAGAAACTCAGAGTGACGAGCTTTTATGGCAAAGACGAAAAAGCACTTTTGAGCGAATTTTTGGAAATGCTAAATAGATTCGACCGTGGTGGCGAAAAGTTTTTGTGTGGACATAATTCTAAGGAATTCGATATACCGTACATTGCAAGGCGATCTTTGATCAATGGATTAAAGCTGCCGAGACTAATTGATTTGGCAGGTAAAAAGCCATGGGAAGTGAAGCACTTGGATACGATGGATTTGTGGAAGTTCGGCGACTATAAGCACTTCACATCATTGAATCTCCTGGCCAAGCTATTTGATGTTCCCACCCCAAAAGGAGACATTTCCGGCGCTGACGTCGGACGCGTGTTTTGGGAAGAGGACGACGACGAGCGAATTAGAGTCTATTGCGAAAAAGATACGGTGACTGTTGCCCGTTTAATGCAACGCTTCAGAAATATGGAGATCATTCACGATGACTACATTGAAATGGTTTAGTCTTTCGATTGCCCTATTCTTCCTAGCTTCTTGCGCTCAGGTGGAAGAGAACATGGAAAAGAACAGTGAAGAAGTTCTTATTGAAAGCTCCGGATTCTTTCGTGGGTATAAAATGGGCTGGACTACAGATAGCCTACAGGCCAATGAAAAATGGAATCCGGTGGTTTCTAATGATAGCACCATCGAGTACAAGGAGGAAGTGGTGATAATGGATGACACCGTTATACTGCAATCCTATTTAGCCTTTGATGCTTATGGTCTCTTCGAGGTACAAGTCGATGTTTTTATCGATGATGACACCCTATCTGATGACATAATAGACCAATGGTCAACGATATTATCCAGACCATTTGGAGAAGCCGAAAACCTTCTTTCCTCCAAGCGATGGACGACTTTTAGCAAGTCCAACAATACGGTGGAAATCACGTTGAGCCAAGAGCGAAATAGAGAGAACCGAAAATTTATTAGCTTAAATTATCTCGAGCCACTGGATGACGAATACTGACAATCTTCTTGATATTCGCAATCTGGAAGTGGCCTTCCCTGATGAAGAGCGAAATTTCAATACCGTACTTAAAGGCATCAATCTTTCTCTTCGAAAGGGTGAAACACTTGGTATTGTGGGTGAATCAGGTTCAGGAAAAAGTCTGACCTCATTAGCCATTATGGGCTTACTGCCTTCAAATGCAAGAGTCCAAAAGGGTGAAATTCTTTTCGGAGTGCCCAATAAGAGAGTAGACTTACTCCATCTTAAGTCAGAAAAAGAATTTCAAAAGATTCGCGGAAATAGGATTTCGATGATCTTTCAAGAACCAATGACCTCTCTCAATCCGGTTCAAAGATGTGGAGATCAAGTGGCTGAAGTGATTCTTTTGCATCGAAATTGCTCGAAAAAAGAAGCACACCAATCAGTTATTGCGCTATTTGAGCGAGTAGAGTTACCTCGACCCGAAGAGATTTTTAATAGCTACCCACATCAAATTTCAGGAGGACAAAAA
Organism: Cryomorphaceae bacterium 1068; assembly: GCA_027214385.1. Taxonomy (NCBI): domain Bacteria; kingdom Pseudomonadati; phylum Bacteroidota; class Flavobacteriia; order Flavobacteriales; family Cryomorphaceae; species Cryomorphaceae bacterium 1068. The sequence goes on from JAPVXR010000002.1 coordinate 39,577, forward strand.
CAGCGTGTCATGATAGCCATGGCAGTGGCCTGCGAACCCGAACTGATCATAGCAGATGAACCAACCACCGCTTTGGACGTAACCGTTCAAAAACGAATTTTGGAATTGCTCAGGGAGCTCTGTTCCGAGAACAATAGCGGGTTGATTTTTATCACCCATGACTTGGGCGTTGTAAGTGAGATTGCCGATCGAGTTTTGGTCATGTATCAGGGTGAAGTAGTGGAAGAAGGAGAGGTCAAAACAATTTTAAATTCACCTAAAGAGTCATACACCAAAGCGCTTTTGGCTTGTCGGCCCAAGTTGAGCAATAATCCCAAGCGATTACCTGTGGTCTCAGATTTTTTGGGAGATAGCGCCAAACGTGAGACTCCTCAAAAACAGCAGACAAGTTCTCATGAAATAATTTTGATAGCCGACAATCTTGGTGTTCATTTTCCTTTAAAACAAAGTGGCAAAAATGCCCCCGCCTATTTAAAGGCGGTGGACAACGTCAGCTTTGAGGTGAAGCTTGGAGAAACGCTCGGACTTGTGGGCGAATCAGGTTGCGGAAAGAGCACTCTAGGGAGAACTTTGGTGGGATTGCAAGAGGCGCATTTGGGAGAAGCCATTTATGAGGAAGTCCAAATAGCAGGAAGGGGAATAAAGTTCCCTTCTAGGTTTCGAAGAAAGATTCAAATCATTTTTCAAGATCCTTACTCCTCACTCAACCCTGGTAAAACAGTTGAAGAGGCCCTTACTGAGCCGCTCATGGTGCACGGCTTAGTCAAGTCAAAATCTGACCGAAGCAAAAGGATATATGATATTCTTGACAAAGTTGGCTTACCATCAACAGCAGCTAAAAAATACCCGCACCAATTTTCCGGTGGTCAGCGGCAACGCATATGTATCGCACGAACGCTGATGGTGGAGCCTGAGTTTATTATCTGCGATGAGAGTGTCTCAGCTTTAGATGTTTCGGTGCAAGCAAAGGTGCTCAACCTGCTTAATGACTTGAAAGAAGAATTGAATTTAACCTACATTTTCATCTCCCATGATCTTTCTGTGGTGAAGTATATGTCGGATAGGATTATCGTCATGAAGCATGGAAAAATTGAAGAAATGGGAGTTTCGGAACTGGTATATTCCAATCCAAAGTCAGCCTATACACGCTCACTAATTGAATCAATTCCACAATTGTAAATTGCGAAAAAAGCGGAATAGGACTTCGATAAAACCAAAATCAATCCATTCATTTAGTCAAGGATATCAATGGCCAAATTTGAGTTTAAAGAAATTGACCAAGAAGGCGAAGAGACATTAAAGTCTATAGGAGAAGCCAAGCTCTTTAATAGATGGATGTTCCATGAAATCGAGCCTTTCAACCGAGGAAAGGTGATGGAGATCGGCAGCGGCGTAGGAAATATATCTGAGTTTTTTCTGGAAGGCGGATATGATATCACTCTGTCTGATATCCGCGAAAACTATTGCGGCTACTTAGAGGGCAAGTTCATGAAGTACGACAATCTCAGTGGAATAGTCAAAATGGACGCCGAGCGACAGGACTTTGATGAGGTATACAAAGAACATATTGGTAAGTACGATTCTGTATTTTCTCTGAATGTGGTGGAGCATATTGCAGATGATCAATTAGCTATAATCAACGCGGCTAAGCTTTTAAAAAAGGGTGGTACGCTGACAATTTTAGTTCCTGCATATCAAACCCTTTTTAACAGTATAGACAAGGGCTTGGACCATTACCGCCGCTACAATAAAAAATCGCTGACTGAGCTGATGTTGAATGCCAATCTCCATATAGAACACAATCAATATTTCAATTTTATGGGAATTCCGGGGTGGTATATATCAGGGTTGATCACCAAACAAAGAACCGTTGGCAGCGGCCAAATGAAGTTGTACAACTTAGGCGTACCCCTTTTTAAGGTTTTGGATAAAGTCCTGCTAAAGCGAATAGGCCTTTCAGTCATTGCCGTCGGTAGGAAAGTCTAGCTAAAAAGATTGTATTTCAGAATACAATAGATAGCCCTCATCCCGTCTTTCCAGCTTATTTTCATGCCTTCCTCAAAGGTTTTGCCATAAAGCGCGAACCAGATACTAATACTGCTCTGCCCTCTGCGACGGACTTTAGGATTTTATTTGATCTAAAATCAGTTCAATAGTCTTGCCTTCGTTGTAGTCAGGGATGCCGAAATTCATAAAATGATCGGCTCTAGCTAATGATCTTTACGTCTTCCGGAACGATAAGCTTGCCTTCGGTTTTTGCTTGGACCTCTTCTACTGTGACTCCAGGCGCTAATTCTCGCAAAATAAAGCCACCATCGGGATCGATGTCCAAAACAGCTAAATCTGTCATTATTCGTTTTACGCACTTTACACCTGTCAGCGGGAGGGAGCAATTTTTGAGAAGTTTACTTTCACCAGCTTTATTGGTGTGAGTCATGGCTACAATGATGTTTTCAGCAGAAGCCACCAAATCCATCGCACCGCCCATCCCTTTTACCATTTTGCCCGGTATTTTCCAGTTGGCGATGTCCCCGTTTTGAGAAACTTCCATTGCACCAAGCACGGTGAGCTGGACGTGTTGGCCACGGATCATCGCAAAGCTGGTAGCAGAGTCAAAGAAAGAAGCACCCTTTTGAGCAGTGATGGTTTGCTTTCCGGCATTGATGAGGTCAGCGTCTTCTTCTCCCTCGATGGGAAAAGGGCCCATCCCGAGAATGCCGTTCTCTGATTGAAACTCAACCGAAATTCCATCGGGAACATAGTTTGCAACGAGAGTAGGAATACCTATTCCAAGGTTAACATAGAATCCATCTTCCAGTTCCTGAGCAATTCGTTTTGCAATACCGATTTTATCGAGAGCCATGGTTAATTTGATTTTGGTGTCACCGTTCTTTGTTCAATGCGCTTTTCGAATTTCTCCCCTTGGAAGATACGTTGGACGAAAATTCCCGGAGTATGAATTTCATTGGGATCCAATTCGCCGGCAGGCACCAATTCTTCCACTTCAGCTATAGTGATCTTTCCCGCCATAGCCATCATGGGATTGAAATTGCGAGCTGTAGCCTTAAAGATCAGATTTCCTTCGGTATCTCCTTTCCAAGCTTTTACGATGGCAAAGTCAGGGTCGAAGCTGTGCTCGAGAATATGCATCTTGCCGTTAAATTCACGAACCTCTTTTCCTTCAGCTACTTCAGTCCCGTAGCCGGCAGGGGTAAAAAATGCCGGAATTCCAGCACCTGTTGCGCGGCATCTTTCAGCCAAGGTTCCCTGAGGAATCAACTCTACCTCTAGCTCACCACTGAGCATTTGCCTTTCAAATTCCTTGTTTTCTCCTACGTAAGAAGAGATCATTTTCTTGATCTGCTTTTTCTTTAAAAGGAGCCCCAAACCGAAGTCATCTACACCCGCGTTATTCGAGATACAAGTGAGGCCATTTATAGAAGTCTCAGAGAGTGCACCAATGCAGTTTTCGGGAATACCGCACAGGCCAAAACCGCCGAGCATAATAGTCATATCTGAGGCAATGCCTTCAATAGCTTCCTCAGCATTTTTAACCACTTTATTCATGGAAATTTAATTTTGGCTACCAAGATAAGCCTTCTGATGAATCGAATATATTCTGCTTTCGCGCATACTTTTCGCAATCGAGTTCTATACTGATACCTTCGGGCTTATCAAAGTCTCCTTGAGAGATATCCAAACTTTCATCGGCATAAACAGCTTTCATATAAAAGCCCCAAATCGGCAAAGCCATATTCGTACCCATTCCCAGAGTTAAACTTCGAAAGTGGACACTACGGTCTTCAGCACCGACCCATACACCTGTTACTAAATCTGGAGTTAACCCAATAAACCAACCATCAGATTGGTTTTGAGTGGTACCTGTTTTACCTGCAATTTTTAAATCACGATCAAGCCCGTCATAATCTCTGCCTGGCAAGTCCATTTTTAATCGGACGGCCGTACCTAAGCTCCTTCCTTCGTGCTCATTGTATACACCATCAACTGTTCCTTCCATCAAGCTTAGCATGGTATAGGCTGTTTTTTCATCCAGTGCTTCATTGGTTTCTGGCTCCATGCTGTATACGGTTTTCCCATTCTTGTCTTCAATCCGCATAATGTAGATTGGTTTTACATGTACGCCCATATTGGCGAATGTGGCATTGGCCGATGTGATTTCCATCAATGAAAGATCCGCTACACCAAAGCACTGAGAAACTACCGGCTTCATTTCGCTTTCAATTCCCAGGTCTCGCGCGAGTTTAATGACTGCTTCCGGCCCGAATTGCTTCATTACCCAAGCCGTAACGGTATTTACCGAGTTGGCCAGACCCCATTTTAAGGAAACCAAATAACCATAATCTCTTCCGGGGTCATGCGGGGTATAATCTTCTTGGAGGTTGAAAGTCCCTTTTCGGAAAGTCGTTGGCACTTTCGGAATTTCATAACACGGGGAGTAGCCTTCACGAATAGCTGTGGCGTAAACGAAGGGTTTAAAGGTAGAGCCCACCTGTCGTTTACCTTGCTTAACGTGATCGTATTGGAAGTGTTTGTAGTCGTTTCCACCCACCCAGGCTTTCACAAAACCGGTCTTTGGATCAATGCTCACCAATCCCGCCTGCAAAATGCTTTTGTAGTAAAGTACACTATCCATAGGGGTCATCACGGTGTCGATTTCTCCTTGCCAGGAGAATACCTTCATTGGAAACTCTTTATTCCTGAAAATTACTTCAACACTGTCTTTTGGTACGGCTTTCCACATCTCTTCACAGTCTGCAGACGTGCAGTGATAGTGAGCGTGACCTTCAAATTCGGTTTCTTCAATATTGACTCTTCGGTGGCAATTCGGACATTCTTTACCGCTCATTATGCGATAGCGCTCGGTTCTTCTCATGGCCGCTCGCTCAATTCGGTCTATTTCGTCAGAGGTCAGGTCATTTGAGAAAGGAGGATTTCGGTATTTGGCAATGTCATTCCAAAAATCATCCTGAAGCTCTCCTCCAAGGTGTTTTTCCACCGCCTCTTCAGCATAGGTCTGCATTCTTGAGTCGATGGTTGTATAGATCTTCAATCCGTCACGATAGATGCTGTAAGGGGTTCCATCCGCTTTGGAATAAATCAAGTTTCCTTTATCGTCTTTTTCAGACAGAAGAGTTTTTAGCTCTCCTCGCAAAACTTCACGGAAGTATGGTGCGAGACCTTCTTGGTGATCGATACTCTGTACATCAAGGTTAAGGGGAAGTGCAGAGAGTGAGTCGTATTCTGTACGGGTTAAAAATTCATTTCGAACCATCTGACTCAATACGACATTTCTTCTGTCGAGGGTTAACTCGGGCCGACGCAGTGGATTGTAAAGAGCAGGGTTTTTTGCCATTCCTACCAGCATTGCAGCTTCTTCAATTTGAAGCGAATCAGGGGTCCTATTGAAATAGACATTCGCAGCTGAGCGGATACCAACAGCTTGGTTGATCCAATCGAACTTGTTTAAATAGAGTGTGAGAATCTCTTGTTTCGTGTACCGCTTCTCCAGTTCTACAGCTATGATCCATTCCTGAAATTTCTGGAATACTCGTTTGATTCCATTGCCGGGTTCTTCGGTAAAGAGCATTTTGGCCAGCTGCTGAGTAATGGTACTGGCGCCACCTTTTGAACCGAGGTAGACACCCGCTCGGGCGGTACCTTTGAGGTCGATACCCGAATGCTCGTAAAATCGCTCATCTTCTGTGGCGATCAAGGCTTTGACCAAAGCGGGTGTGAGCTCTTCAAATTCTGCATTCGTTCGGTTTTCTAAATAGAAACGCCCAAGGATCTCGCCGTCTGCAGAAAGAACTTGGGTTGCTAGATTCGTCTTGGGATTTGCCAAAGCGGTAGTGTCGGGCAAGTCACTATTCGCCGCAAAATAGAGGAGAGCAGCCAAGATGATTATTGGCGAAAGCCCAAGAAGCCAAAGCAAAAAAACCGCGCGTTTCCGCACTTTTTCATTTTCCGGATGAGTCTCTGTCATCAGATTTAATTTGGGATTAAAACGTAGTTGTAGACATTACCTTGCCTAAAGGTCTTATTTGTCGGTCTTCTCGATCCTCAAACCGATATTTTTTATCCCCACCAGAGTGTCAGTCCTCATGGCCTGTTCTATTTCGAATCGATAGGTGCCCGTAAGCGGAAATCTACGGTTGTAACGGTACATGATCGTGTTTGACAAGTGGCTACTACTATTCAAATATCCGCCTCCACTGCCCAGCCAGCGTCCCGTGGCATCAGCCAAAACGATGCCTACCGTATCCTTACTCGACTTCCCGTTAGGGAAGATGGTTTTAACGAAAACGTACAGATTTCGGTATGGGTAACGCTCGGTATTGCGCACATTGATCAAAAAGTTGTGGCTACTAATGGTGTCGTTTATTTCAGCTTCCAAAATGGCTTTTTCTGAGACCGTCCACTTCTCGTTAGGGATTTCGACGTTTTCTTCAAATACTCGATTTTCATCGGTACATGAAACCAGAATCAAAGAGCTCACCAGAAAACATCCGAAGAGAAATTTTTGCATTACTTCTTATTGCTGTTGCCTTTATTAGAAGGAGGTCTGCGATTTCCGCTTTTTGGTTTTCCCGAGTTTTGGGGTGTATTGCCACCTCGACTTTTGTTCCTTGAGCGATTCTTGTTTCCCGAATTTGGCCTACCGCCGCTTTTTGCATTGGCTTGTGGAGGTTTATTTCCACGGGGTTTTCTTTTCTTTTTCCGTTTGGATCTTTTATTGTCGAATCGAGTAAGGCTGTCTTGGCCTACCACATTGGAGTAAGCCTCCTCTTTTGGAGCTTCCACCTCAGCAAAATCTTTGAGATCTTCCGGAAACTTCTTCGCCTCATTCATCGCGATGATTTCCTTCACCCTCTCTGCTGCTAAAGGTATCGGACCGCCCGATGTTCCTTCTTCGTAGACATACCACATGATACCTTTGAAAATATCTGTCTTTATGTGAAAGGCAATCCCCTTTTTCGTTCGAAGCTTAGTGTTGCTTTTTGGCAAATGCTTGATCGCATCGAGGTAAGAATCCAACTCGTAGTTGAGGCAGCATTTTAACTTACCGCATTGGCCAGCCAGTTTTTGCGTATTCAGCGAAAGCTGCTGGTAACGGGCGGCGCTGGTAGAAACCGATCTGAAATCGGTGAGCCATGTGCTGCAGCAAAGCTCTCTTCCGCAAGAGCCAATTCCACCGAGACGCGCAGCTTCTTGTCGCGCGCCGATTTGTTTCATTTCAATTCTTACGCGAAAAGCGTCAGCATACTTTCGAATCAACTCGCGAAAGTCTACTCTGCCTTCAGCAGTATAATAGAATGTTGCTTTGGTTTTATCTCCTTGATACTCTACGTCTGAGATTTTCATCTCTAGCCCGAGTGAAGAGGAAATCTCCCGAGCCTTAAACATCGATTCTTCTTCAAGCGATCTTGCTTCTCGCCAAAGGGCCAAGTCGTCAGCGGTAGCTTTGCGCAAAATTCGCTTGATATCGCGTGTGTTTTTGCTCAACTTTTTCTTGTTCATCTGAAGTCGAGCTAACTCTCCTTCGGCAGATACCACTCCAACATCATATCCGGGACTTCCTTCTACTACTATGCAGTCTCCGGGATTTAAGCTAAGGGATGAAGTGTTTTCAAAAAAGTCTTTTCGGCTGCTCTTGAATCTTACCTCCACATATGCAAAGCGCTTCATATTGCCGGGAAGCTCCATATTGCTCAGCCAATCATATACGGCTAACTTACTGCACCCACCGCTGGAACAAGTTCCATTGTTCTTGCATCCTGCCGGCGTTCCGTTACTTCCGTTCGTACAACTCTCACATCCCATTAGCGTGCTATTCTTTTGTTCAAAGTTAAGAAATCGGTTCAGGCCTTTTACCCATGAAAATTCGAATCATCTCGGCACTCAATTTCATATAGAGCAATCGAGGGTTTGCATTCCGCTCTACCAGGCGATGCCCTTTGCTCAGCGTATCGTGGAATGCCCCTAAATCTTTGCCTGCCATATATGGAGCAAATTTTTCGGCAAATTCAGCCGAGGCTCCCATGTATCGGGCCTTATCCTTTCCCAGATAAGCATAGATTACAGCCTCGTGGAGAAAGTTGAGGCAATAGTCCAAGAAATAACCTTGTTGATCTCTACTTAACGCAGCGATCTTTTCAGTTACCTCAACTATATCGTGATTTTTAGGCGCGACACAAGTTCGCATCCAATCGCGAAACAGAGCGAAGTACGCATTTTCTGCATCGGGATCTTTTGCGGTTTTCAAAGCGATGTTGAAATTGCCTTCGGCCATCTGGGTAGCTTTTTCAGCCACCTCTTGATTCACGCCAAATTTTTCTATCAAACCGGTGCGGATCTCTTCGTCTCTCAAAGGACGACATCTTACCATTTGTGCTCGCGAAATAATGGTTGGAAGTAAATCTTCGGGTTTAGCAGGTACCAGAAGAATTAGCGTTCTCGGCGAGGGTTCCTCCAGTGTTTTCAGTAATTTGTTTTCAGCCGCCTGATTTAGTTTTTCAGGCATCCATATGATCATAACCTTGTAGCCTCCGGCAAATGATTTGAGCGATAGCTTTTTCACTATTTGACTGCTTTCATCTACCGGGATAATCGATTGCTTGTTCTCCCCCGCAATTTTAATCTCCCAATCTTTTAAGGACAGATAGGGGTTCTCCTTCACTTGAATTTTGAAGTCGCGCTGAAAAACTTCTGAAATCTCAATTTTATCCTTTTTTACAAAGGGAAAAGAAAAATGTAGATCGGGATGCCCCAGTTGGTCGAGCTGTTTGCAGTTAGGGCATACTCCGCAGCGCTCGTTGGCTCCCCTGTTTTTGCAAAGCAAATAAGCAGAAAAGGCAATGGCCAAGGCCAAATTGCCACTTCCCTCGGGCCCTGCAAACATGAGAGCATGACTCACATGATCATCTTTGACTATTTGAGTCAAGGAATTTTTCAAGTCGGAATGTCCTACGATATCTTTAAAATACACTTCAATTTTCTAAGGCGATCAAAGGTAGAAATATTCATGCCTCTTATCGATGCATTGGGGAGCGAAGATTCTTAATTTTGCGTCAAAGCCAATTCAAATGATTCGAATAGACGACTACGATTTTAAAGATAAAAGAGCCTTGATTCGCGTGGACTTTAATGTGCCACTCAATGAAAAGATGGAAGTAACTGATGCTACCCGAATTGAGGCGGCATTGCCTACCATTCATAAGGTCTTGGACGGAGGTGGTTCCGTGGTGCTTATGTCACACTTGGGAAGACCAAAAGGTGAGCCCAACGAAAAGTATTCTCTTGAGCACATTCTCGGAACCCTGAAAGAAAAGTTAGGAAAAGAGGTGGATTTCGCTTCTGATTGTATAGGCGATGAAGCCAAAAGCCAATCGTCGAATCTGAAGCCCGGTCAAGTATTGATTTTGGAAAACCTCAGATTTCACAAAGAAGAAACCGAATGGGACGAGTTCTTTGCAGGTCAATTGGCAGAGCATGGCGACTGCTATGTGAACGATGCTTTCGGTACAGCGCATAGGGCTCATGCCTCTACAACGACCGTGGCCAAGTTTTTTCCTACGGATAAGATGTTTGGCCTGTTGCTACAAAGTGAGATTGAGAATATGGATCGAGCGCTTTACAGCGAAAACAAACCGGTTTTAGCGATCATCGGCGGAGCCAAGATCAGTACCAAAATCACTGTGGTAGAGAATCTACTCGATAAGGTGAATGATATCATCATAGGTGGTGGAATGGCCTACACCATGGCCAAAGCAAAAGGAGGAAAGATAGGTGACTCTCTCTACGAAGAAGAGTTTTTAGAAACAGCTAAAGGCCTGTACAAAAGGGCTGCGGAGAAGAATGTGAACATTCACATACCTTCGGATACGGTGATTGCTGATGAATTTCGAAACGACGCGAGTTCAGATATTTGCCCAACGACCGAAATTCCTGATGGTTGGATGGGCCTTGACATCGGGCCGATGACCATTGAGGCTTTTGATGAGTTAATCATGCGTTCCAAGGTTATTCTTTGGAATGGACCAATGGGCGTTTTTGAGATGGAAAATTTTGCCAAAGGAACTGTGCAAGTGGCCAAGTCTTTGGCAGCAGCCACTAAGAATGGAGCATTCACACTCGTAGGTGGTGGAGACTCAGTAGCAGCGATCAACAAGTTTGGCCTGAGCGATCAAGTGAGTTATGTATCTACCGGTGGGGGAGCTATGCTGGAATACCTTGAAGGAAAAACGCTACCTGGAATTGCAGCAATCAGAGACTAGTTAAAATCGATACCCTCTTTAATGTCATCGAGGGTATCTTCAAGTTGTTCTTTCCATTTGGCTTGAGCCAAAGTCGGATAAATCGAGGGAAGTAATTCAGAAGCCGGTTCATAGAGATATGAATCGGCTTTTTCTTTTGCTGGAATTAAATCTTCGGTGAGGGGAAAGCCATTGATCAAGTAAAGGAGGCCGCTCACAATCAGTAAAAACTTCAACCCACCGAAAAGCAGTCCAAAGAGTTTGTTGACCAGACCAAGCGCTACTAGTTTGATTAGTCCTTCAAGAATTTTTCCGAACACGAAAACCAAGACTACGATAACGATGAAGAGTAGTGCGAAGCCCAGTACACCACTCACTCTTGGGTCAGTATTGAAAGTTTCACGCAGGTAATCACTTCCCATTTCACCGAAGGTAGCTGCTCCGTATACGCCCAATATCAAGGCCATCAGCGTGCACAACTCGATGATTAGTCCGCGCTTAAAGCCTTTGAACATTCCCCATAAAACGGGTAGAAGAATACAGATATCGAGGATCATTTCAGCAAGACTCCTTTTCGACCCATCAATGGAACTTCAGTGGTATTCTCTTTCTGGATGGTCTCCGCTAAGAAAACGTATTTCTTGTCGAATATTTCACTATCGATGTAAAAACTGACCCAATATTGGTTGTTCAACTTGAACAGGTCTTCCATTATCGGCTCGATCTTTACGTAGCTTTTCGGCGGAATAGTTTCCACCAAATGCCGCAATTGGGAAGTCTCAACCTTCTCCTTTTCTATCAGGCCGTATCCTCTTGAAGCTACAATCACGTTTGTAATTTCAACTTCTTTAAGATTGATGAGGTAGATGTACCATTCGTCTACTCCCGTCTCTGGATTGCTTTCAGGGACGGCCGCCAAGGCAATGTCTTCTACTTTCGGCGGGTCAATGTCTTTTATCACTAAATCAGATTTGGGCGTAAAATTAGGAAATAAGCTCCCACTCGAATAATTCAGTGAGGTGGTTTCGAAGCTTTTCTTTCACTTCGTCCATATCGAGCTTTCGACCCAATTCCTTTTCCATTGAAGTCACCGCTTTATCATCGATTCCACAAGGAATAATATTGTTGAAGTATTCCAACTGAGAATTCACATTGAAGGCGAGCCCGTGCATCGTAACCCAGCGACTGCAACGTACACCTAAGGCACAGATTTTTCTGGCCCTTTCGGGATTATCAGGGTTGAGCCAAACGCCGGTAAGTCCTTCGTAGCGTTCTCCCTTAATGCCGTATTCGGCCAAAGTGAGAATAACCGCTTCTTCCAGATAGCGCAGGTATTTGTGGATATCGGTAAAGAATTGATCCAAATCGATAATGGGATAAGCTACGATCTGACCAGGGCCGTGGTAGGTGATGTCGCCACCGCGATTGATTTTGAAATACTCAATCCCCTTTTCTGCCAGCTCTTCTTTACTCAGCAGAAGGTTTTCGACTTTACCGCTTTTGCCGAGAGTATAGACATGCGGGTGCTCAACAAAAACCAGGTAGTTGCCGGGAACAGGCTCTGATTCGCCTGTTTTTCGCATTTCGATCTTGCGCTGAACAACACCCGAAAAAAGCTCTTCTTGATAATCCCAAGTATCCTGATAGCCTTTTAGTCCGACTTCAATTAATTGAACCTTTGGTAGTTGCTTTTTCAACCTTTTGCCAGCTCGGCTTTGAAATAATCAATGACATCAATTTCGACAGGGTCCACATCCTTTTCTACAGCCATGTAGAAAGAGATCCAGTCAGCAAGATGAATGAGGTAATAAACCATCTCAATTCTGGTAGCACCTTTTGGCTTTAGCTCAATAATGACATCAGTGTAGCGTGAAATGATTTCCTTGCTCAACTCCATGCGCTTTACCGTTCCGGGATGATCTTCCGGTGTTCGGATAATCACGACCGCATAATCCTTGCTTCCTCCTGCCCATGAAACCAACTCATTGTGGTTCATTTCCGGAAGTGCATGGTGCCAGCATAGGGTCTTTGCGTTCTCATTGATCTGTTGACGAAATCGCACCGCTACTGCTTCGAAATAAGTCTCGGAATAGATCACAGGAATTCGGTTTCCTATCTTATTGGCAATCGCCGCAGCTTCTGTTTTTATTATTCCCTTTTCATCTTTTAGCAGTTGAGCTGCCGCAGATAAATCTGACACAAAGTCTTTGTCTATCAGGCCATAAGCTGAAAGAATAAAAAGTTGTTGGAGCGCGTTGTATCCAAAACTGGTACGAGGTGGCTGTCCTGAGGGAATTTTGATCATGTTGAAATCATTCTCTCTCGCCAAAAGCTCCAGCTTCCCACCTGATGTCACACAAGAGATGGAAGCTCCTTTTGTCATGGCTTCTGCCAGTGTGCTCAACGTTTCTTCCGTATTTCCACTGTAGCTGCAGGCTACAAACAGGGTGTCTTCGCCAACCCAAGCAGGAATGCGGTAATCATTTACTACGTGGATGGGAACCGTGCATTGGTCCCAAACGAGTTGAGAGGCAAATTTCCCACCTATACCTGAACCACCTAAGCCCGAAACCAAGACATTCTTTACAGGACGAGGCTTAAAGTTTTCTACTGCTTTTTTACCGATCTCAATCGCCTCGACCATATTGTCAGGAAAGGCATCGATCAACCTTTCCATTTCTTTAATTGCTTCTTGCTTTGTCATTGGAATCCCTTTTGGGTTGTTTTTCTTTAAACGGCCCGAAGATACCAATGTTACGCAGTAAGTCAATTGATTATCTTTGCCCAAATTTTTTTGGAGATGGCTGCACAGCAACTGAACGAGCAAGAAGTAATCCGACGTCAAGCACTTGATAAGATTCGTCAAATGGGGATCGATCCATATCCACCGCAAGAGGTAAAAGTTACCCATTCGGCAAAGGAGATCAAGGAGAATTTTACTGATGAGAATAGTGAGGATTGGCAAGAAGTAAAACTGGCCGGTCGCTTGATGGGAAAGCGAATCATCGGAAAGGCATCGTTTGCTGAGATCCAAGATCAATCAGGAAGAATTCAAGCATACTTCAACAGAGACGAAATATGTCCGGGAGAGGATAAGTCACTCTACAATGACCTTTTCAAGAAACTAACCGATCGGGGAGACTACATTGCAATTGAGGGCCATGTGTTCAAAACTCAAGTAGGTGAAATTTCGCTCCACGTGAAGAAGTTCACATTACTGAGCAAGTCGATTAAACCATTGCCCATTCCAAAAACGGATGATAAAGGAAATGTATACGATGCTTTCACTGATCCTGAGCAGCGCTACCGTCAGCGTTATGTTGATTTAACGCTTAACCCGAAAGTTCGTGACACTTTCGTGAAAAGGACCAAAGTTGTTGACACCATGCGCCGTGCTTTTAACGATGCGGGCTACTTAGAAGTGGAAACCCCGATCTTGCAGCCCATTCCGGGTGGAGCTTCGGCCAGACCCTTTATTACCCATCACAATGCGCTTGACATTCCCCTCTACCTAAGGATTGCAAATGAGCTTTATCTGAAGAGACTGATAGTAGGTGGCTTTGAAGGTGTTTACGAGTTTGCCAAAGACTTCAGAAATGAAGGAATGGATCGAACGCACAATCCTGAGTTTACGATCATGGAGATCTATGTGGCCTACAAGGACTACAAGTGGATGATGGAATTCACAGAGAATACGCTCCAGAAAGTAGCCCAAGAGGTGAATGGAACGACCGACTTGAAGGTAGGGGATAAGACGATTTCATTTAAAGCACCTTTCCGAAGGCTGACTATGATTGATGCCATCAAGGAGTATACAGGTGTGGATATTTCCGGGATGGGTGAAGAGGACCTCAGAAAAGTATGTGCGGAGATAGGTGTGGAGACAGACCTTTCAATGGGAAAAGGAAAATTGATCGATGAGATTTTTGGGGAGAAATGTGAAGGCAACTTGATACAGCCGACTTTCATTATCGATTATCCCATTGAAATGTCGCCACTTTGCAAAAAGCACCGAGATAATCCCGAGCTAACGGAGCGATTTGAGCTGATCATAAACGGAAAGGAAATTGCCAATGCCTACACGGAGTTGAACGATCCGATCGATCAACGCGAACGATTTGAAGAGCAGTTGAAACTGTCTAAAAAGGGAGATGACGAGGCAATGTTTATCGACAACGATTTCCTAAGAGCTTTGGAATACGGAATGCCTCCGACATCGGGTTTAGGGATTGGAATCGACCGCTTGGTGATGCTTCTAACCGATAATGTATCGATACAGGAAGTGCTGTTTTTCCCGCAAATGCGACCAGAGAAAGTAGCCAAAGTGGATACTGTTGAGGACTTCGAAAAAGTAGGTTTACCAGCTAACTGGGCGGAAATTGCCATGCAGGCAGGCTATGCCAGTGTGGATAAACTCACTCAAGAGAAATCAACTGTACTACATCAAAAGCTGAATGGATTCCGCAAAAAGAATAAGCTGGATATTCCTGCTTTGCAGTTGGAAGAGGTAAAAGCTTGGGTGGAGTCTTAATCGGCTGGCTCGGCGCCTAGTGACAAATTGCGAGTAAGCTGATAATTGTCGTAGAGTGCTAAGCAGGCAATAAAAAAGCCTAGTGATAAGAACATAGTAAGCCATTTGTCCATGAATAAGCTGTAGTAAAATACAACCAGATCGATGGTAGTCATAATGGCAAAAAAGTAAAGATTCTTCTTGCTTACAATGCGTAGTTCAGAGGGGGAGAGCTTCGTAAGTTGAGAAATATTCATGTATCTATCTTTAATTCATGAGATAGATAAGGGGTAGTTTGTTCAACGGAAAACCCTAAGTTGAGGTTACATTTCTACCTTGTCCTGCTTAATCCGCACTGAATCGATCCGCGCTCCGGTTTCTATGTTTGAAATGTCACTTTGGCTGGCGCCAATAATCGTGTAGCGCCCATCCAGATGAGGTGTTGGGAGATGGGTGAAGAAGAATTGACAGCTCTCTGTATCTTTTCCTGCGGAGGCTAAACCGACCACGCCCGTTCCGTATTTTAGCGGCGAAAACTCAGAGCGAAGAATATGATCATCGCTTCCATAGCCATCGCCTCTTGGTCCACCGCCTTGACTTACGAATCCCGGAACGATGCGATGGAAATAAGTGCCGTCATAAAATCCCGCCGCGGCCAAATTGGCAATTTGAGAAACGCTCGAGGGAGCATCTTCAGGAACCAAACTGATAAGGTATTCCTCTCCGCTGACGTAAAGAGATAGCGCAGGTTTTTGCCCCAATGATTTAACCATATCCCAATCTATTGGAGGATGCTCAATGGAAAGTGGCTCTTTTTCAATTCCGTAGTTTTCTTTCAATGTGGCAGCAATGGCCTGATAGCCTTCCACCAACTCAGGTGTGCTAAACTTTTTCAACGCATCGAGAAGCAATTCGGAAGAAATCAATTCTTTTCGTTCAGGATCTCTGAGGGCTTCCGCGAATAGGTAACTCTGTGAGAGAAGGCCTTGGCTTAAAGCTCTATCAGCATATGCCACAAAATTTTCGTTCCAGTCGGGATAGTTTTTCAAACCTGCCATGTAGGCCATAGTCGCTGAAGTACCCAATGGCCCATCTTCAAAAAGGTAGTTGTTCAAAGTATCCAAACCTTGTGGAAAATACGCCCAGATACTCAGCATCACAGAGCGTTTCACATCATTCCCCATTCTGTTCCAAGCTTGGTCATAGAATTCTCTTCCTTGCTCAGAATCTTCACTGAGTAGGCCTTTTGATACGATCGCCACTACCTCTGGTATTTCACTCGTTCGAGCTGCTGCAATGGTCGATGCTGAGGGGGTAAACGAGTCAATTTCAGCAATTTTTCCAGCAGCAGTCATTGCGACCCACGGCGATTCACTAATCAGGGCATCTTCTAAGAGTTGAATATGCGCTTGTGAATTGGGTAAGGCCGATAAACCGACAGATCGCAGAAGCGGGCTATCATCAGAGCTTAAGACTTCTTCAGCAAACTTTTCTGCGAATTCTGTCCTAGTTAAAGCATATCCCAGTGTGGCTTTTATTTCGGGACTTTTTTCTGCTGAAGCCCTTTGATAAATTTCTTCAGCGAAAGCGGAAAGGTCAAATTCTTTTTGTCTTGACAAAATATTGGCTGCAGCCAAACGAGTTTCATCCTCATTTGATTTGAGGTGGGCTACGATTATATCCAGATGCTCTTCTTGTAGCTGTCCGTGTATCATTCCTCGGTAGACTCCCCAAACTTTTCCCGATTCTTCAATGGCGGTATTCGGGTTATGAGTCACTAAAAATTCCATAGCATTGGCATCAGCACATTTACCGATGGCTTCTAAGAATTCTGCTTTGATTTCGGGAATTGTGGCCTTTTTGAATCCTTTCTCTAAAGCGGCAAGAGATTTTTGATTGCCAATTTGACCAATTGCAAAAGCAGCATAGAGCCTCACATAGGGAATAGGGTCCATTAATAAATTTTCCAATTCTTCAGGTGCTACTTCGGGAAGTACAGACCCCATAAGTCTGGCGTAGGCCATTCGGTAAGCGGCTGTTTCCGATTCAGCGTATTGATACAGAGTTGCTGTATCGCCTCTGTAAGCCGAGTCGTAGAGGCTAACCATAGTTGCATCATCAAAAACGCTCTGCCTTTCAGAATCTTCTATTTGGTCGCTGCAAGAGGCAAAACTGAATAAAGACAGGGCGGCCGCAGCCAAAAGTTTAGAGATTTTCATAAGCACATTCATTTCAAAATTCGAATCTAAGAACATTCCTATCTTTATCCATCGCGAAAAAATGATGGCAATCGAGAAACGTATTGGAGTAATAGGAGGAGGCTCATGGGCTACAGCGCTGGCTAAAGTGCTATCCGAAAAAAACAGTCACCTCAATTGGTGGATGAGAAATCAGGAAGCTGTGAATCACATAAAGCAGTTTAATCACAATCCGAATTACTTGAGGGCAGTTCAATTTGATGTGGAGAAGCTACACCTCTCGACAGATGTTAAGGAGATCGTTCACAAATCAGATGTGATCATCGTTGCTGTGCCCTCAGCATTTGTGCACGATTCACTCAAAGATTTGGATGAGGATGATTTTAACGGAAAGGTGATCTTTTCCGCTATCAAAGGAATTATTCCTGAGATCGAATCTATTCCAGCCAGATACTTCAACAAACAATTCGGAGTTCCATATGACAATATCGGGGTGATTTGCGGCCCTTGCCATGCTGAAGAGGTGGCGATGGAAAGACTTTCGTATCTGACCTTGGCGTGCATGGATGAGGGAAATGCGAAAATGATGGCCGAAATGTTGTCTTCACGTGTTATGAAAACCAGTATCAGCGAAGACCTCTTTGGTGCCGAGATAGCAGCGGTCCTTAAAAATATTTACGCCATCGCTTCAGGAGTGTGCGGTGGCCTTGGTTATGGAGATAATTTTCAAGCCATTTTAATGTCTACCGCAGCCATAGAAATGGAGCGGTTTCTTGATAAGATCAATCCATTCCACCGAGATGTGAAAGAACCGGCTTACCTCGGTGACCTTTTGGTGACCGGGTATTCAAAATTCTCACGAAACCGTTCTTTCGGTTATATGCTTGGAAAGGGATATTCTGTAAAGACTGCGCAACTTGAGATGGATATGATTGCTGAAGGTTACTTTGCTACGAAGAGCGTCTACGAGATCAACCGTAAGATGGAAGTAGATATGCCCATTGCAGAAGCGGTTTACAACATCATCTATCAGAAGATTTCTCCCGTTGTGGAGATAAGAATTCTCGCCGACCGGCTCGCCCCTTAAGCGTCAAACCACGTTCTTATAGCTTTTGCTTTTGAAGGGCCTATTTCACTTGAAATATCTTCAAGTGAAGTTTCTTTTATCCGTTTTACGGAAGTAAAGCGCTGGAGTAGTTGTTGCGCCGTGGCTTCTCCAATTCCAGGTATTGATGTGAGCTCAGTTTGAATGGCTCCTTTGCTTCGCTTATTTCTGTGGTGCGTTATTCCAAAGCGATGGGCCTCATTTCGAGCGTGCTGAATAACCTTCAGTGTTTCACTCGCTTTGTCAACATATAATGGAGCAGTATCACCCGGGTAGAATATTTCTTCCAGCCTTTTGGCAATGCCAACAATGGCTACTTTTCCTCTGATTCCGAGCTCATCCAGGCTTTCCAGTGCTGAGCTCAACTGACCTTTTCCGCCATCGACTATGATCAACTGCGGAAGATCCTCTCCCTCATCCAAGAGTCTTTTGTAGCGTCTATAAACGACCTCTTTCATACTGGCAAAGTCATCAGGCCCTTCTACTGTTTTTATGTTGAAGTGGCGGTACTCCTTCTTGCTGGGCTTTCCATTTCGGAAGACCACACAGGCTGCCACCGCATTGGTACCTTGGAAATTTGAATTGTCGAAACATTCAAGATGAGTTGGAGCTTCTTGCAGGCGCAAATCTTTTTTCATTTGCTCCATGATACGTTCTGTGTGCTTTTCGGGATCGGCAAATTTGGTCTGCTTGTGCCGATCCATCATGTAGTACTTTGCGTTACGTTCTGAAAGTTCAAGCAGTTTCTTTTTGTCACCGCGTTGAGGGATTATGAATCGATGCTCGTTCATATCGATATCGGGCTTTGCACCAACGATAATGTCTACAAAAAGCGAGTCATATTCAGCTTTGATTTCGGCGATTCCTTGGGTGATTAATTCCTCGTCGCTCTCATCCAGTCGTTTTTTAAAAGTCATAGTATGGCTTTGAATAATTGAGCCATCCACCACCTTCATAAAGTTGATATAGGCATTGTGAAGATCAGTTACCAGGCCAAATACATCAACATTTCCTACGGCAGGATTCACAATTGTGCTCTTGCTTTTATAGGAGTTTAGTTGATCAATCTTGTCTTTGATATCATGCGCCAGTTCGAATTCGAGTTTTTCGGAATAGAACTTCATCCTCGATTCGAGATGAGAAATAACCCCGGCCACATTTCCTTTAATGATTTCTCGAATGTCTTTTATTTGGGCCATGTAGTCCTCCTCAGTTTGTTTGCCTTCACAGGGCCCGAGACAGTTACCGATGTGGTATTCCAAACAGACTTTGAACTTCCCCTGCTCTATGTTCTTTTGACTTAAATCGTATTTACACGTTCTGATTTTATAAATCCTTCTGATCAATTTCAGAAGTGTTTTCATCGTTTTTACCGAAGCATAAGGACCGAAATATTCAGAACCGTCCTTGATCTTAGTTCGAGTCGGAAAAATACTAGGGAATCGTTCGTTCTTGATGCAAAGCCAAGGAAAGGTCTTGTCATCTTTCAGAGCAACATTGTAACGTGGATTGTACTTTTTGATGAGATTGTTCTCAAGAAGGAGTGCATCCAACTCAGATTCTACGACGATAAACGAAAAATCGACGATCCTCTTTATCATTATTCGGGTCTTTCCTGAGTGGCCCCCGTGTTTCATGAAATAGGAACTCACTCTACTTCGAAGGCTCTTAGCCTTACCCACATAAATGATAACTCCCTCAGCGTTTTTAAACTGATAAACACCGGGCTTGCGAGGGAGTAGTTTGATTTTCTCCGTTAAATCCACATTCAAAAGTAGTGATGACTGACATTATAATGAATCGATAACCGGATTATGTAAGATCCCTTTCGTAATTTTGTTTAATATCTATGAAGTATAATTGAACAATACTTCAAAGCTCAACGTTAAACAAAACAATACACTAGTTGAAGAATTTGTGATGGGGAACTATTCAATAAAAGATATAGAGCGTATTTCGGGCATAAAGGCCCACACCCTTCGCATTTGGGAGAAGAGGTACGGGATAATTGAACCCAGTCGCACCGAAACGAACATTCGTTACTATACGAATGAGGAGTTGAAGAAGATTCTCAACATTTCGATTCTCAATAATTACGGAATCAAGATTTCCAAAATTGTAGGCTTGTCGGGCGAAGAGCTACACAAGAAGGTATTGGAGATTTCTACTGAAGAGGTGGAAGAAAACCTCCAAATTGAGAGTCTGGTGATTGCGATGGTTGAAGTTGACGAGTCACGATTTGAAAAGATTTTGGCCAACTGTACGCTCCGACTTGGTTTCGAGCAGACCCTCCTCAGTATCATCTATCCTTTTTTTAAGAAGGTCGGTGTGCTTTGGCAGGCTGGTGCGATTAATCCTGCACAAGAGCATTTTATAAGTAACCTCATTAGACAAAAGCTCATCGTAGCCATAGATAGTCAAGGAATGATGGTCAAAGAAGGAGCCTCTAAGTTTCTTCTCTTCTTGCCCGAAGGCGAGCTTCATGAATTGGGATTGCTCTTCTACAGCTATTTGATTCAGAAGTCAGGCCATAAGGTGATCTATTTGGGTCAGTCGGTACCACTGGATGACGTAGTAAAAGTGAATGAGCTAAATCCGGCAGATTATATCATCACGGCCACGCTCAGCATGAGCGCTCCTGAAAGTGTAAACAAACTTCTTCAAAAATTGCTTGATATATTTCCTTCCCAGAAGGTGATTTTAACCAACCGGTTCGATGATGAGAGCGAGATTCTCGAGAACGAAAGATTGGTTTTTAATCAATCTTTAAGTGAATTCAAGTCATTTTTAGACCTCCCTTAAGGTTTTGTTTAAGGATATTCGTGTATTCTTAAACAAGAAATTTACCTCTCATACATCAGATATTCAATAACTTAGCTATAACGTGTCTGTGCGTTTAGCAGCTTTTGGCTCAAATTAACACGTGCTAAAACTTGGGTTTGTTTAACTAATCACTACATTTGTTAAACAAACACGCCTAAAAGACCAAGAGCAATGAGCAATTATGATTTCGATAAGTTACTTATCACCTACCAGAAGTCCCTTAAGTCGTTTGCCTATGGATTTACAAATGATGACGAGGCTGCCAATGATTTACTACAAGAGACCTATTTAAAGGCCCTGACATATAGAGATAAATTTGAGGCTCGTACCAATTTAAAAGCGTGGTTGTATACGATCATGCGAAATACGTTTATCAATAATTACCGCAAGGCGGTAAGAGCTAATACAATTATTGATAAAACAGATGAACAGTATTACATCAATACTGCTGCCACAACAAAGGGAGACACAAACCCTGAAAGTGTAATTTCCCATGATCAAATCAAAATGGAGATTGACAGGCTTGATGATGAGTACCGCGTTCCATTCCAGATGTATAATCGAGGATTTAAGTACAAAGAGATCGCAGAAAAGTTGAATCTACCTATAGGGACCATAAAAAGTCGTATATTTCTTGCTCGCAAGAAACTTATGCTTGCACTACCCGATTACCGTTGATTTAAATGAAACATAGAGTTATTGTCATTGGGTCCGGCTTCGCCGGACTTTCTGTTGCTACACATTTGGCTCACGAGGGTTATCATGTAGAAGTCTTTGAGAAGAATGATTCTCTAGGAGGCAGAGCAAGAAAATTTGAAAAAGACGGATTTACCTTTGATATGGGTCCGAGCTGGTATTGGATGCCTGATGTATTTGAGCAATACTTCAATAAGTTCGGAAAGTCTGTTAAAGACTATTATAACTTGATTAGACTCGACCCTTCCTACCGAGTTTATTTTGCCAAGGACCATAAAATGGATCTTCCGGCGTCAATGGAGGGCATGTACGAGCTTTTTGAAAAGTATGAGCCAGGAAGTAGCAATAACCTGAAAAAATTTCTGGAAGAGGCGGCTTACAAATATGAAGTAGGGATAAACGACCTCGTTTACAAGCCCGGACAAAGCTTATTGGAATTTTTGGACATGCGCGTAATAAAAGGCGCGATGCGGTTGCAACTCCTGAACTCTCTCTCATCACACGTCAGGAAGTATTTCAAAAATCCTTACTTGATTGAATTGCTTGAGTTTCCAGTGTTGTTTCTAGGGGCTAAGGCTTCAAAAACTCCTGCGCTTTACAGCTTGATGAACTATGCTGATATTGTCTTGGGCACTTGGTACCCCATGGGGGGTATGCATAAGATTGTCGAAGGAATGGTTTCACTGGCAGAGGAGAAGGGAGTGAAATTTCACACCTCAGCTAATGTCAATGAGATTCTTGTAGAAGGTGGAAAAGCAACAGGGATCAAATTGGAAAACGGCGCTGAATACAAATCTGACTTTGTGGTTTCAGGCGCAGACTACCACCATACGGAGACAAAAATGTTGAAGGAAAAGTCACGAAATTATTCTGACGATTATTGGGAAAAGCGCACAATGGCCCCTTCGAGCATTCTTTATTATGTGGGTTTAAATAAGCGAATTGACGGAATCTTACACCACACATTGTTTTTCGATACAGACTTTGAGAAACACGCAGGACAGATTTATGATAAGCCCGAGTGGCCTGATGAACCATTGTTTTATGTTTCAGCTACATCAGTGACAGATTCTAGTGTTGCACCTGAAGGATGTGAAAATATTTTTATCTTGATTCCTACTGCGCCCGGATTGATGGATGACCAGAAAATTAAGGACCAATATTTTGAAATGGTAATCAAGCGAATGGAGGAAACATTCGAACAAAATATTCGAGATCATGTTATTTTCAGACGTGACTTCGCGTGTAGCGATTTTATGCACGACTACAACTCATTTAAAGGTAATGCCTACGGCCTTGCCAATACGTTAAATCAAACAGCAGTGCTCAAACCTTCTTTGAAAAACAAGCGAGTGAAGAATCTTTACTATACGGGACAATTGACTGTGCCCGGACCGGGAGTTCCTCCTTCGCTTATTTCCGGAGCCGTGGTGGCGAAGGAGGTTATGAAAGCCAGCTAAACACAACCATGAAACAACTCTTTGACGACGTTTCCGTGCAGTGCAGTAAGCTTACCACCAAGGCCTACAGCACCTCGTTTTCTTTGGGAATACGATTCTTGGCTGCCGATCTCCGCGACCCTATTTATTCCATTTATGGCTTCGTTAGGTTTGCTGACGAGATCGTAGATACTTTCCATGGGTTTGACAAAAAAGATTTACTCGACAGATTTAAGGCAGACACTTACAGAGCAATAGAAGAAGGGATAAGTTTAAACCCTATTCTAAATAGCTTTCAGTATGTGGTAAATGAGTATAAGGTAGATCTTGACTGCATCGAGACTTTTCTGAAAAGTATGGAAATGGATCTTTACAAAGATTCATACAGTAAAGATGAGTATGACAATTATATTCTTGGATCAGCCGAAGTTGTCGGCCTGATGTGTTTGAGCGTATTCCTGCGTGGCGATGAGAGGCGTTATGCAGAGCTTAAACCGTTTGCAATGAAATTGGGCTCTGCTTTTCAGAAGATCAATTTCCTTAGAGATCTTCATGCAGATTATAAAGCCCTTGGAAGAACATACTTTCCAGGAGTAGATCTTCAGGAATTCGGAGAAGAAGAGCGAAAGGCTATTGAAAAAGATATTGAGGCCGACTTTGCGATGGGTTACGAAGGAATAAAGATGCTTCCGAAAGATGCGCGTTTTGGGGTTTTTGTAGCTTATGTTTACTACTTCAAGCTCTTCAAAAAGATTCGAAAGAAAACGACAGAAGACATTTTATCCAGTAGGGTGAGAATAAGCGACAAACGCAAGTTTGCGTTATTTTTCAGCAGTTATGTGCGCCATAGTTTCAACTTGCTATAATGGTTGAGCTCGTCATTCTTGTCGATTCTCAAAACAAGCAACTGGGCACCATGGAGAAAATGGAAGCACATCAGAAAGGGTTGCTCCATCGTGCCTTCTCCATCTTTATTTTCAATTCTGCCGGAGAAATGCTTTTGCACCAACGCGCAGAGGACAAATACCACTGCGGTGGTATGTGGACCAATGCGGTTTGCTCTCACCCCAGACCTGATGAACATCAAACTCAAGCTCTTCAGAGAAAGATGAAGCAAGAAATGGGGTTCTGCACGGAAGTAGAGAAAGCATTTGACTTTACTTATCGAGCAAAGCTGGATAATGGACTCATAGAACATGAGTATGATGAAGTCTTTTATGGATTTTACGAGGGGCAATTGTCTCCTAATCCAGAGGAAGTCAGCACATATCGTTACGTATCTATTCGTGAAATAAGAATAGAGATTCAAAAAAAACCTGAGGTTTTCACTCCTTGGTTTAGGCTGCTATTTGAGCGTATGTGTAAGCATTACAGCTCGTTAAAGAGAGCTTAGCAACAATAGCAAGCTGCGCTTGTTACATAACCCGACTTTATCAAAATCCGATATTCGTGAAAGTTACAGTGTCCAGAAAGGCCCACTTCAATGCGGCGCACAGATTGCATCAACCCGGATGGGACGATGCCAAAAACCAAGAAGTATTTGGTAAGTGCAACAATCAGTATTATCACGGACACAACTACGACTTGATCGTAAGTGTAAGAGGTGAGATAGACCCTGAAACGGGTTATGTAATTGATATGAAAGTCTTAAAGGACCTGATCAAAGAAAAAATTGAATATCGATTCGATCATAAGAATCTAAATCTTCAAACCGAAGAATTTAAAAACCTGAACCCCACTGCTGAAAATATTGCTGCAGTCATTTGGAACATCCTGAACGAAGAATTGGATGAAAAACTTGAACTCAAAATAACATTATATGAAACTGAACGGAATTTCGTTGAATGCGAAGGATGATCTCATTGATCTAAATGAGATGATGGGGGATGAGCACGTAATGACGTCGCTTGAAACACCAATGAAGGATGATGCTTTCGTTCTCTCGAATGAGGAGAAGAAAGCCAAAATTGCCCATCATTTTGAGCAAATTATGGAAACTCTTGGCCTTGATCTTTCAGACGATAGCCTAAAGGGAACACCCGCCAGGGTGGCTAAAATGTATGTGGAAGAGGTGTTTAGCGGATTAGACCCAAGGAACAAGCCGAAAGTGGCCCTCTTTGAAAACAAGTACCTCTATAAGGAAATGCTGGTTGAAAAGGACATCACGGTAAAGTCTTTCTGCGAGCATCACTTTGTGCCAATTGTTGGGAGAGCTCATGTAGCCTATAAGTCAAATGGGAATGTGATAGGACTGTCAAAAATTAACCGTATTGTGCAGTATTATGCGAAAAGGCCACAGGTTCAGGAAAGACTAACCGTTCAAATTGCTGAAGAATTGAAGCGAATCCTTAAAACCGAAGATGTTGCCGTAATGATTGATGCGCGCCACATGTGCGTTTCACTTAGAGGAGTGGAAGATGATGCGAGTAGCACCGTTACCACAAGCTTTCATGGCTCATTTTTGAAAGACAACGTCAGAAGCGAATTTTTAACCTACCTAGATTAAGATGTTCGGACTATTCAAGAAAAAATCACCCATTGAAAAGTTGTATGCCAAGCATAAGAAACTTTTGGAAAAATCTCATCAGTTGTCACATTCAAATAGAGCTGAATCAGACAAGTTGCAAGCAGAGGCACAAGAGGTTTTGAAAGAAATTGACGAATTGAAAAGCAAAGGAGAATGAATTATCTAGTAGTTGGAGGAAGCACAGGTATTGGTTTGAAAGTTTCTGAAATCCTTGTCAGCGAGGGACACCACGTGTTCATCGCCTCTAGGAGTGCCTCTTCCAGGATGCAATCAATTACCAATCAAACGGTGGTAGATATCGACGCTACAGATTCAGAAGCAGACTGGTCCTTTTTGCCCGACTCGCTTGATGGGATAGTTTATTGCGGGGGAACGATAAATCTAAAACCATTTAAGAGATTGAAAAACGAAGATTTCTTGCATGACTATTCTGTAAATGTAATCGGCGCTGTAAATACCATACAGGCTTCATTGAAGGCGCTAAAGAATGCGGATTCAGCCTCTATTGTGATGTTTAGCTCGGTAGCGGCCGAGAGGGGATTGAATTTTCATGCTTCAATATCGGCAGCAAAGGGCGCAGTAGAGGGATTAACGAAATCCTTGAGTGCGGAATTGGCACCTGATATTAGAGTTAACGCAATTGCCCTATCTCTCACGGATACACCATTGGCAGAACAGCTCTTGAACAATGAGAAAAAGCAAGAGGCCAGCAATGCACGCCATCCGCTGCACCGTTATGGTCGCCCTGAAGATGCTGCCGAAGCGGCTCTTTTTCTGCTAGGCAGTAAGTCCTCGTGGATCACTGGTCAAATACTTGGCGTGGACGGTGGAATGGGGACCATACAGAATATATGAAAACATTTTCCTCTGGCGATATTGTTGAAATGGATAAGCGTTTCCGTGCAAATTTCATTAACAGTATTTCAGGGTTCAAAAGTGCCAATCTCATTGGTACGGTAAATAACGAAGGCCGAACCAACCTGGCTATTTTTTCATCAGTCATTCATATTGGAGCCAATCCGCCACTGATCGGGTTTATCTTGAGGCCAACTACCGTTGAGCGTCACACATACAATAATATTATCGCCAAGAGATTTTATACTATCAGCGCTCTCCCCTTTTTAATGAAGGAAGATGGACACCGGACTTCTGCGAAATATCCAAAAGGAGAATCAGAGTTTGATAAAACGAGTTTTACTCCGGAATTCAATGATTTTGATGTGCCTTATATAAAAGAAAGCCCCATCGCCTTGACTTGTGAGCTTAAATCTGAACAATTATTGGAGGTGAACCACACAAGATTGATCATTGGCGAAGTAAAAGAGGTAAAGTTAAATCCAAAATTTCTCAATCAGGACGGATTCTATGCGTTGGCAGAAGCAGGCGTCTCAGCTATTTCCGGCATGGATTCTTATCATCAAGTGGAAATGGGAAGTCGATTTGACTATGCCCGACCCGACCAAGAAATTACATTTTTGCCACAATGAACAAGAAAGAAATTGTCCTATTCTGGTTTAGGAGAGACCTGAGGTTAGAAGATAATGCCGGGCTTTTCCACGCTTTGAAGAGCCACAAGAATGTTCTCCCTCTGTTTATTTTCGATCGCGAGATTTTAGATAAACTAGAAGACAAAAAAGATGCGCGTGTTCAATTTATTCATCAGGAAATCGAGCGTATCAGTAAGCAGTTAAAAGGCTTTGGTTCTGGCATGATGGTTAGATATGGCAATCCCATTGATATCTGGAAGGACTTATTGGAAACGCACAGTATTAAAGCGGCGTATGTTAACAATGACTATGAGCCTTATGCCCGAAACCGCGACGAGCAAGTAGCAAATCTGCTGAGAGAAAATGGAATAGAACTAATAGCTTCCAAGGATCATGTGATTTTTGAGAAGTCTGAAGTCACCAAAGACGATGGCGACCCATATGTCGTATTCACACCATACAGCAAGAAATGGCTGGCTGCTTTTGATCTTGAAAAGAATCAGCCCTTTCAAAATGAGAAGTATTTCGACTCCTTTTTGGAATATGAAGTTCAGTCAATGCCGTCGCTTGAGGAGATGGGTTTTGAGTCGTTTGAGTTTGAGTACCCTTCTCGAGAAGTCCAAATAAACATTGTAGACAAATACGACGAGCGTCGAGACATTCCTTCCATACGGGGGACCAGTCGACTCAGCTTGCATTTGAGGTTTGGTACGGTAAGCCTTAGAAAATTAGTTGGGATTGCTCAAAAGCACAATCACGTTTGGTTGAAAGAGCTCATCTGGAGGGATTTTTATCAGATGATCATTTGGCATTTTCCTCATTCTGCAAAGGATAGCTTTCGCCCTGCCTACGATAAGATTCCTTGGCGGAATAATGAAGATGAATTTGAGACTTGGTGCCAAGGGAAAACGGGATATCCGATAGTGGACGCAGGTATGCGAGAGCTCAATGCGACGGGCTTTATGCACAATAGAGTTCGCATGGTCACCGCCTCTTTCCTTACGAAGCATTTGCTCATAGACTGGCGGTGGGGTGAAGCTTATTTTGCCAAGAAATTGCTTGACTATGAGTTGGCATCAAACGTTGGTGGCTGGCAGTGGGCTTCTGGAAGCGGTTGCGATGCGGCACCTTATTTTCGTGTTTTTAATCCCGAACTGCAAACAAAAAAGTTTGACCCTGAAATGAAGTACATCAAAAAATGGGTGCCTGAATTTCAGGAGTTGACTTACAAGCCGGTTGTAGAACATAAAATGGCGAGAAATCGAGCTATTGAAACCTACAAAAAAGCGCTAAGTGAGTAATAGAAATAATATTGAAGAACAGTCGTGTTTAAACCTTTTATGGAAAAATCACCATTTGAAAGGGCTCTCGCTAAAGAAAAATTCTTTTCAGTTTTTTATAGTAATGAGCGTTTTTCGAGTCCAAGTTTTTGTATTGTCGAAACAGGTGCTGTATAAGAATTAAAAATCACGTAATCAGTTATATATGTCTGAATTTCTTCAAAAAATGATCAAAAACCTTTTAGGAAGCTTTACTCGAAACCCCATTTCTTGTTTAACAATTTAACTTGTATAGTCAACATTAATTAAACACTGCTGTTGATTTTAGCGACAATTCTCGGCTTGAAAGTTAAATTTGTCGAGAACCTTTCCTATAAACCTAAATGTAATCCCATGAAAAAGTTTTTACTTTCCCTTTTATCGGCGGTTGTCCTGAGTTTTTCAACTCAAGCACAGACGATATACACCTTGATTCAGAACAGCCCTGACCACACAATTTTAGAAGCAGCTATTGATGCATCAAATTTGTCAGGAGCCCTTCAAGGTCCAGGTCCACTTACGGTATTTGCTCCAACAGACGCTGCATTTGAAGCCTTGCCGGAGAATTTGGTTGACGCTTTATTGACTGATCCTACCGGTCTGTTGCGCGACATCGTTCTCTATCACGTTACCCCTGGAAATAATAGTTCGGGATCTCTTTCAGATGGCCAGATCTTAACCACCTTGCTTTCAGGTCAAACTACTACAGTTTCTATTGACGGAACAACGGTCATGATTAATATGTCAACTGTAACCGATCCTGATGTAACTGCATCGAATGGTGTTATTCATGTCATCGATGCCGTTTTGATTCCCGGAAACGCGGAGACTGTTTATGACATTATCGTTGAGAGCGATGACCACACCACGCTCGAGGCAGCGGTAAACGCGGCCGAACTAGATGGCGCGCTTCAGGACGGAGAGGCTCTTACTGTTTTCGCACCTACAGACGCTGCTTTTGCAGCATTACCTGAAAATTTGGTAAACGCACTTCTCGAAGATCCTACAGGAACTTTAGCCGAGGTATTGCTTTACCATGTCGTTGGATCTATTGCTCCATCGAGCACATTGACTCAAGATCAAGCCATTACTACTCTTTTTGGAGAAGATGTAATTGTCGATCTAGTTGGAGGCGTCTTTATCAATGGAGCCGAAGTTACTGTTGCAGATATTCCTGCAATTAATGGAGTCGTTCACGTTATAGATGCTGTATTGGTCCCTGAAGGAGCCACTACCATTTTGGATATTGTTGCGAACAGCGATGATCACAACACACTTGAAACAGCAGTTATAGCTGCAGAATTGGACGGTACGCTTAGCGGTCCGGGTACATTTACTTTGTTTGCCCCAACTGATGCAGCATTTGATGCTTTACCCTCAGGTGTTCTTGATATTCTGCTTGCTGACCCAACGGGGGCATTGGCAGATGTTCTTCTTTATCATGTTGCCGGTTCAATTGAATTGGCCGCAGATCTATCAGACGGACAAGTAATTCCTACGGTGAATGGTCAGGATGTTACAGTGTCAATTGTTGGTGAGGATGTCTTCATCAACGACGCACAAGTAACCGTAGCTAACTTGCCTGCCATTAACGGTGTGGTGCACGTTATTGATGCGGTATTAGTCCCTGCCGACGCTATTTGTGTTGATTTAGCAGCAGGACCCTTCACTGACTTTAACACAACATTCGGAGGCGCACCTGTTTCTGAATTTGGTGTATGCCCTACCAATCAACTAACAGGGTTCGAAGCATGGGCAAGTGAATCTTATACTGTAGATAATTTCGTTGCAGGCCAGGAATATACATTCTCGATTTGTGATGGCCCGGGTGCAGGCACTTGGGATGCTGAACTTACTGTATTCGATCCCGATGGAGGATTAGTAGCCATTGCTCAGGACTGCCAGATTACTTGGACAGCTCCCGTTGATGGAACTTACATTATAGGTATTCAGGAAGTTGGAGAGTGCGGCGATAGCTCACCTAACCAAGGGACCAACAATGGATTCCCAACGCTTTCATGTACTTCTGACAACACAGTATTTACGATCATTTCAAATAGCGAAGATCATAACACGCTGGAAGCGGCTATCCTCGCAGCAGAATTGGCAGGAACACTTTCAGGTGAAGGTACCTTCACAGTATTTGCTCCGACAGATGATGCATTTGCAGCATTAGACCCTGTTCTACTTGAAGCTCTTTTGGCTGATCCGACTAACCTCTTGGCTGATATTCTTCTTTACCACGTAGCTCCAATCACAGCACTTTCAGGTGATCTTACAGATGGGCAAATGGTAACTACCGTAAACGGTGAAGACGTTACTATTACTCTTGATGGTGATGATGTATTGGTAAATGGTGCATTGGTTACTGTTGCCGACTTAGAAGCTGACAACGGTGTAGTTCACGTAATTAACGCAGTTCTCCTTCCAACTGAATTGACCACTGTTTATGACATCGTGGTGGATAGCGATATTCATAATACGTTGGAAATAGCCATCAATACTGCAGGTCTAGATGGAGCGCTTAGCGGCGACGCTGGAAACGTAACGTTATTCGCACCTACGGATGAAGCATTTGACAATTTACCTGATGGAGTATTGGACGCACTTTTAGCTGATCCGGAAGGAGACCTTACTGAGGTTCTTCTTTATCACGTGATTGAGGGTTTCAATATTGCAGCCAATATCACAGCAGGAGATGTGGAAACTCTTTTTGGAGAGGACATTACCGTTACAATTGATGGAGAGAACGTTATGGTAAATGATGCCATGGTTATCGTTACAGACCTTGTTGGAATCAACGGTGTCGTTCACGTAATAGACGCCGTATTGGTACCAACTACTTTGAGTGTAGATCAAATCAATGCAGTTGAGTCTTTCTCAGTATTCCCTAATCCTGCTAACAACGTGATGAATGTTGAGTTGGAAATGGTCTCTAGTGAAAGAATCTCAATCGACTTTGTCAACATGCTTGGTCAAGTTGTGAAAAGCGTAGACCTAGGTCAAAGAAGCACAGGATTGAACCGTGAGGTAATCGACATCCAAGATATGGCTGACGGTTTCTACCTTATGAATGTGACTATCGGAAACGACCAGCTTACGCACAAGATTCAAGTTGTGAGATAAGCAAGTCTTATTTTATTTTTTGAAAGCCGTCTTCCCTTGGAAGACGGCTTTTTTGTTTTAGTCAAAACATCATGCTTAGAAATACTGTTCCCTTTGTTAGATGAGAAAACCAATAAATGTCCTTTGGTTTAAGCGCGACTTAAGACTTTCCGATCACGAGCCGCTTATGGAAGCTTTGAAAATAAAAGAGCCTTTGTTGCTGCTCTATGTTTTTGAACCCAGCTTGCTCCGTCATCCGAATTATAGTGACATGCACTGGAGCTTCGTCTGGGAGGCATTGATGGATTTATCCCATCAATTAAAAGAGTATCAAGTTGGCTTGAGGATAGCTTTCGCTGAAGTAGAAGAGGTATTCACTCAACTGCAGCTCGAATTCGAAGTAAAAACGGTTTTCTCTCATGCTGAAACGGGACTCAAAGCCACCTATGATCGAGACATAGCGCTGATAGACTATTTTTCGAAAGAGGGAATCATTTGGAGGGAGTACCAGCAAAACGGAGTAGTCAGAAAACTGAGCAATCGATCATCTTGGTTAAAGCGATGGTATAGTTATATGTCCGCTGAAACCGCTACTCCGGACTTGAACCGCTTGAGAAAGTTATCGCTTTTGAATAAGACCGAAATAGGAAGAGACTTACCGTATCCTTCTTGGCTTTCAAGAAACCCAATGAGGCAATCAGCTAAAAGAGAAAAAGGGATGCGCTACCTAAAGAGCTTTTGCACTGAGCGCTCAAAGAATTATGGTAAAGGCATCTCCAAGCCTGAGCTCTCGCGAAAAAGCTGTAGCCGGATGTCGCCATATTTGAGTTGGGGAATATTCTCGGTACGCGAGGTCTACCAAGCTATGAATGTAGCCAAGAAAGCCGGGCAAGGATCAAAGTCGGGACTTAATGCTGCTATGATTCGTCTGCGCTGGCACTGTCACTTTATCCAAAAGTTTGAAATGGAAGAGCGCATCGAATATGAGAATTTTAACAAGGCCTACGACCTTTTGGAAAAACCGATCAATGCAAAGTTACTGGCAGCTTGGATGACTGGCACAACGGGCTTTCCGATGGTAGATGCTTGCATGCGTTGTTTGCGCGAAACGGGATATGTCAACTTCCGCATGAGGGCGATGTTGACCAGCTTTGCCGTTCACCATTTGTGGCAGCCATGGAAGCCCGTATCAATGCATTTGTCCAGAATCTTTTTGGATTTTGAACCAGGAATTCATTACCCGCAAATTCAAATGCAAGCCGGAATGACGGGGATCAATACCATCCGAATTTACAATCCTATTAAGCAATCGATTGACCATGATCCTCACGGTACATTTATTAAGAAATGGGTTCCTGAATTGACGGATTTACCGAGCGATGCCATTCATAAACCTTGGGAGCTTGGTCCGATCGACCAGCAGCTTTTTGATTTTATTCCCGGAAGGAATTACCCGATTCCGATTATAAATTTGGATAGTGCGCGCAAAGAGGCATCTGATCGACTTTATGGAATGCGAAAGACGAAGGCAGGGCGAAAAGAGTCTACCCGGATCTTGGCAAGACACACCAATCCGGGACCTCGAAATGCATAAAGGAAACAAATCATACCTGCCCGAAAAGCCTTGTGTTTTCTGTGGTAAGCCAATGACTTGGCGAAAGAAATGGGAGAAAAATTGGGATGAGGTAAAATACTGCAGCGATCGCTGCCGAAAAAACAAATCGAAGTGAAGAGAGGAATAGTTTGGTTTAGAAATGATTTGCGTGTGACCGATAACGAAGCGCTTTATGGTGCGGCTCAGGAGTGTGATGAGGTAATTCCAGTCTACGTGTTCGACCCATCATATCTGCATAGTGAGAGATACGGATCCGGAAAATTTGGTGCGCGCAGAGTCAAGTTCGTTTTGAAAAGTCTGGAGGATTTGAAGAGATCTCTCAACGCTCTTGGCGGCTCCCTGATAGTTGAAATTGGTAAGCCTGATCAGGTGCTTTCGCGAATAGCAGAAGAGCATGGTGTAACAGCACTATTTGCTCAAAAAGAGGTGACTCAGGAGGAGGTCGAAGTCGAGCAAGCGATAAAACGATCTCTGAAAGAATCAGTTGTTGTCAAATTCTTTTACGGTCATTCGCTCTACAACCCCGATGACATTCCTTTCGAAACAGAGAATATCCCTGATATCTTTTCCAATTTCAGAAAGAAGTGCGAGAAAGAATCTGAAGTGCGGTCTATCTTTCCGATTCCTGAAAAGTTAAAGGTGCCCAAAGCTCTTCATTCTGCAGATATTCCTGAACTCATAGATTTGGGTTTTGAGCCAAAGCCAATTTCTGAAAAAGCGGCGGTAGCATACAAAGGCGGTGAGCGTGAGGCTAGGAAACGTCTGGAAAATTATTTGTGGGAAACCCATAACATCAGCACCTATAAGAGTACCCGTAACGGATTACTCGGGTTGGATTATTCTTCCAAATTTTCAGGATGGTTGGCCCATGGATGTATTTCGCCACGTATGATTTATAGTGAAGTGAAGCGCTATGAGAAGTCCGTGAAGAAAAACTCTTCCACTTATTGGATGGTCTTTGAATTGATTTGGAGAGACTACTTCCGCTATGTTGCCATGAAGTTTGGTAATGAGCTTTTCTATCCGGGAGGAATTAGAAATGAGGAAATGGACTGGAAGATCGACATAGAGAAGTTGGAAGCATGGAAGAAGGGGGAAACAGGTATTCCTTTCGTCGATGCAAATATGAAAGAACTGAACGAAACCGGATTTATGAGTAACCGTGGTCGTCAAATCGTTGCGAGCTATCTGGTTAAAGACCTGAAACAAGATTGGCGTTGTGGTGCGGCCTATTTTGAGCAGGAGCTTATCGACTATGACGTGACCAGCAACTGGGGCAACTGGGCTTATGTCGCGGGTGTGGGCAATGATCCTAGGGAAAACCGCTACTTCAACATTTTGACGCAAGCAAATCGATACGACGGCAAAGGCGAATACATCAAACATTGGCTTCCCGAGCTATCTGATCTGCCGTTGGATTTCATTCACAAACCTTGGGAACTATCTGATTCGGAGAAGAGCAAGTATGGTTTACACGGCTCTGCTTTTGGGAAACCGATATATGTGAACACAAAGTGGTGATCAGATTTTTCCGAGTAATCTGAAATAGTCTGTTAGAGTTCGTTTCACCGAAACGTTCATGGTTTCAGAGAACCATACTACTTCGTTTTCCTTGGCAAGGCCTAATTTTTCATTCTTATCTAATGCTTTATAGATGTCTCGTGCGAAAATATATTGTGACTCATTTGACATCTCAGGAAACGTTAAAGTATCGGTCTTGATACCAGATGAATCTGCGACCACGGCGAGAAATGCCCTGGTATTTATAAATGCAGTGTCAAGACGTATAAAAGTCTCATTTGTTCGCCAATTATTGTACAAGGCAAATGGTAGCGTCGGTAAGGAGTCTTTAAAAATGCTCTCCAGGCGGTAAACCTCCAATATGCCCTCAGCTTCTGAATTATGCTTGTAGTAAAACGACCTCACATTTTTAAAGTACAATTCTGCCGATTCGGTGGTGGCAAATCCGATTGTGTCGATCTTATCAGGACGCTCATCAGGGAGCGTCAACAAGATGATGGCCAGCATGCAAATCGTCCAAAGCAAGAACCATTTGAAGAGTTTAGCGTTTTTCACAACTACTAAACAATACTATTGTAGCCTTGTTTAAGTAAAAGCCTAATAGAAAGGACTGTATGAATTTTATTACCAATAGAGGAGAAAGCTTAGTTGAGTTGGCCGAGAATCAAAAAGTACTGTTGGTTTTTCTGCGGCACTTCGGGTGCACATTTTGCAGAGAAACAATGGCAGACTTGGCCGAAGTACGTCATGATATTGAATCGAAAGGAGTCAAAATAGTGATCGTGCATATGGTAAAAAGTGAAATGGCTGCGGATATGCTGAAGTTATATCACTTAGAAGATATTAGCCACATCTCCGACATTCATCAAAAACTATACAACCGCTTTGGATTGTACAAAGTGAGTTTCAGGGCGCTGTTTGGAATCAAAAATTGGTGGAGAGCCTTTGTGGCCGGCGTTGTGAAAGGGCATCTTATCGGAAAACCTGCTGGAGATCCATTTCAAATGCCGGGTATCGTTTTATTTCACAAGAAGAAGGTTATTAATAACTTTGCCTACAGGTACGTTTCCGACCGTCCCGACTTGGTGAAAGTCGCCAAAATAGCCTGAAACTAAATGGTTTTAAACTTTCTCATTTTAGTGTCCACATTCTTCTTTATGGAGTTTATGGCTTGGTTCACACACAAGTATGTGATGCATGGCTTGGGATGGTATTTTCACAGAGACCACCATCAGCATGAACGTGGTTTTTTTGAGAAAAACGACGTGTTCTTTCTCATTTTTGCCATTCCCTCATGGTTATTTACCATGTTCGGAATGATGGATGGAAATGATTGGAAGTTATTTGTGGGCTTGGGGATAGCACTTTACGGTCTGAGCTATTTCTTGGTGCATGATGTTTTCATTCACCGGAGATTCGATTGGTTCAAACGAACCGATAATGTATATTTCAGAGCGATTCGAAAAGCGCACAAGGTTCACCATAAGCATTTGAATAAAGAAGAAGGAGAATGCTTTGGGATGCTGATTGTGCCTTTCAAGTATTTCCGCGAAGCAAAGCGCTCGATGAAAACATCGTGAACCATCAATAGCACGGCACTTGGAGCACTACTATTATCTTATACTCGACCTGCTCACCCTCTCCTATCCATTAGCGAAGAGTTTCGAGAGCCGTTTAAAATTCGTGAGGTATTGGCCCGGAGTTTTTTTAGGAATCGCAGTCATGTCGATTCTGTTCGTTCCATGGGATGTCTGGTTTACCTCAAAGGGGGTTTGGGGATTTAATGAGCAGTACATTTCGGGTATTCATATAGCTAACCTTCCTATCGAGGAATGGCTGTTTTTTATCGTTGTTCCTTTCGCCTGCTCTTTTATTTATGAAGTGCTCAATTATTTCTTACCCAATTCACCCCTCAAGCCTGCCCAAGACAAAATCACAGCTGTGCTCATTTTAGTGAGTTTCGTTTTATCCGTCCTTTTTGTTGACAGGATTTACACCTTCACCACCTTTTCACTTCTTTGTCTCTTGTTGATCTGGCACTTGCTCATTAACAAAAGTGATTACCTCGGTCAGTTCTTTCTGGCATTTTTAATCATCCAGATACCGTTCTTGATGGTGAACGGTGCTCTGACAGGACTATTCACTGAAGAGCCGATAGTGTGGTACAACAATGCCGAAAATCTCAATTTGAGAATACTCACAATCCCTGTTGATGACATTGGCTACAACATGCTTATGCTTTTGATTGTTATAACCGTACTTGAGCAATACAAAGTGAGAAAATTCTCAGGCGTATTGACCGTTAGTTAGTTCAAATGAATCTGAAAAAAGTCGAAGAAAAGTTGGGAGAAAGAGGGCTGGATCGAGTAATCGAGATGGCTTGGGAAGATCGTACTACCTTTGATACCATTGAAGATCAGTTCGGTATTTCTGAGAAAGTGGTCATCAATCTCATGCGGAGAAATATGAAGCCTTCAAGTTTCAGAATGTGGAGAAAGAGAGTGCAAGGTCGAGTGACCAAACACGCGGGGACTTCTCCCGCGGATAGATTTAAATGCAGTCGTCAGAGAAATATCTCAGGCAATAAAATATCCAAAAGATAGTGTCTAAACCAAACTCCATACTTCATTACGAAATTCATCATACTCAAGAGCATGAGGCATGGATGGTTTTTGTGCACGGCGCCGGAGGCAGCGTGCGAACCTGGCAAAAGCAAGTCGATTTTTTCAAGGGAAAATTTAATCTTTTGCTCATCGACCTTCGTGATCACGGAAAATCAAAAGATCTCGAGTCTGATAAAGCATTTGGTTTTGATCTGGTAGGAAATGACGTTATCGACGTGATGGATAATCTCGGGATTGAAGAAGCTCATTTTATCGGTGTTTCAATGGGAAGCATTGTGATTCGACACATCGAGCTTTTGACTCCTGAGAGAGTTACCTCTGTGGTTCTTGCCGGCGGAATATTTAAAATGAGCCGCAAGATTAAAGTGTTGGCATTTTCAGCTCGAGCCCTTTCGGCAATTCTGCCGTTTCAAACGCTTTATCAAGTGTTTGCGGTGGTATTGCTTCCGCGAAACAATCATTCCGCCTCGAGAAGAGTATTTATTCGAGAAGCTCAAAAACTAAAAGATAAAGAAGCCAAGAAGTGGTTTGGACTATTGAAAAAACTTAATCGAACGCTTAAAGATCTTTTTTCGAAAAGGATAGAAGCACCCTGCCTAATCGTTATGGGAGAGCAGGACCATGTATTTCTTCAGCCAGCTAGAGATTACGTTGAAAAATATGGAGAGGTACTTCTGGAGACGATTGACCGATGTGGACATGTCTGCAATATTGAGCGGGCAGCTGAGTTCAATCAGCGATGCTTCAGCTTTATTTTAAAATTGGAACAAAGAACCGTGTAGAATGGCAACAAAAACGAGAACAACAAAAGCGAAAATAACACCCAAGCACATTATTGATGCTTATTTGAAATATGTATTGACGGAAGGTAAGCAGCCACCGTCTGTGTTCAAATTTGCCGATGACTTAGGCATAGGTGAAGCAGATTTCTATTCGCATTTTACTTCATTCGAATCGATTGAAAAGCACATTTGGGAAGACCTTATGGCTGAAACGCTCAAAGCGATAGAGAAAGATTCGAATTACGAGTCTTTTAACGCTCGGGAGAAATTACTCTCTTTCTACTACACTCATTTAGAGGTGATGAAAGGAAGACGTAGCTTTATCATGATGCGTTGGACGGGATTGAAGGAAGTTATGAAAACACCGGACAGCCTTAAATCTTATAAAGAGCATTTTTTGAAATTCGCGAAACGAGTTATTGTAGAAGGCATCAATGGTGATGAGATCAAGGAGCGCTCATTTATCTCAGATCGATACGATCAAGCTTTTTGGCTGCAGTTGGTTTTTGTGATCGATTTCTGGGTGAAAGATACTAGTGCTGATTTTGAGCAGACAGATGCTGCCATTGAGAAAGCGGTGAATCTGTCGTTTGAATTATTGAGCGAATCCACTTTGGATCGTGCCGTCGATTTTGTGAAGTTTCTTTGGCAAACAAAATAAGAGAAGGAGATGAAAGAGCAACACAAGATTCCTGTCTCTAAGGTTCAACGTGCCGCAAAATTTGTGGGAACGGGAGCCAAGATGGGAGGAAATTACCTGAAGTATTACGCCAAGAAAATGGTTGATCCCGAAATGAGTCGGGACTCACTGGACGAAGCCAATGCAGCTGATGTGTACGAATCATTGAGTCAATTGAAGGGAAGCGCCCTGAAGGTGGCCCAAATGATGTCGATGGATCAAAACGTATTGCCAAAGGCTTATACCGATAAGTTTCAAATGGCGCAATACAATGCACCGCCATTGTCTTATCCCCTGGTTGTAAAGACATTCAAGAAGTATTTTGGCGAAAGCCCGGACGAACTTTTCGATACATTTTCCGCGAAAGCTCTGAATGCGGCCTCGATTGGTCAAGTTCACCAAGCCACACTAAAGGGAAAAAAGTTGGCTGTCAAGATTCAGTATCCTGGAGTGGCGAATAGCGTTTCCAGCGATTTGAAATTGGCCAAACCCATTGCCATGCGCTTGATGAATGTGAAGGGCAAGGATTTAGACAAATACCTCCAAGAAGTCGAAGAGAAGCTCTTGGAAGAAACGGATTACAGTTTGGAATTGCGTCGATCAATTGACCTAACTAAAAAGTGCCGGGATCTGAACATTCGCTTTCCAAAGTACTACCCTGAATACTCCTCCGAACGCGTTATCACAATGGATTGGATCGATGGAACTCACTTGAGTGAGTGGATTGCAACCAATCCTTCACAAGAGAAGCGAAACGAGATAGGGCAAGCTCTATGGGACTTTTACAATTACCAAATTCATGAACTCCATATGGTTCATGCCGATCCTCATCCGGGAAACTTTCTGATTACTGATGAGGGCCAATTGGCTGTCTTGGATTTTGGCTGTGTCAAAGAAATTCCACTTGACTTTTATAGCGACTACTTCCGGTTTATGGATATAGAGTTGGTGGGAAAACCGCTTGAATTCAATGCGCTCCTTCACAAAATGGAATTTCTTCTCCCTGAAGACAAACCCGCAGAAACGGAGTACTTCACGCGCGTCTTCGGTGAAATGGTGTCGCTTCTATGCCAGCCCTTTGGAGTGGATGAATTTGATTTTAGTAGCAAAGAATACTTCGCTGGTATTTATGCTTTGGGAGACCAAGTTGCTGCTAATAAGCAGTTCCGAAAGAGCAATGCAGCACGAGGTTCGAAGCACGGAATTTACATCAATCGCACCTATTTCGGTTTGTATAACATTCTGCACATGCTTGAAGCCAACGTCAAGACCAAGGTTCCGACTGACCTCTTAAAAATGCCAAAGGCATCTTAAAATCAAACCTTCCTTTTTGGCGCTTGTTATTGCCTTATGCCAAATAAAGAGTTAAGGTTAGTACTCGGAGATCAACTCAACCGCCAACACAGCTGGTGGGATGATGATCCCGAAGGAATAGTAGTGCTGATCTGCGAAGCGCGATCAGAGACTGATTATGTAAAACATCACATCCAAAAAGTCGTGGCTTTCTTTTTGGCCATGAGAGACTTTGCCTTCTGGCTCGAAGAAAGAGGTTTTGAAGTGATCTACGTCAAATTAGATGATGAGCTCAATCAAGGCTCCATTGTCGAAAACCTTAGGTACCATATTGATAAAAAAAAGTGCACTTCTTGGGCTTATCAGCTCCCTGATGAATACCGACTTGATGAGGCTTTAAAAGGTCTCTCAAGTTCGCTCGATATTCCTCTTAGAGTAACAGATACTGAGCATTTTTTATCTGAGAGAGACGATTTGGCTACTTTCTTTAAAGGGAAGAAGACCTATTTGATGGAGTCGTTTTACCGCGACATGCGGAAAAAGTACGATATCCTGATGGATGGGGAAAACCCGACAGACGGACAGTGGAATTTCGACAAGCAAAACCGCAAAAGTCTTCCGAAAGCCCATACGGTAATTGACCCGAAAACATACTCAAAGGATGTTGTAGAAATTACTGAAATGCTCGAGAAAGAGGGAGTCACAACTATTGGGCGTATCGATCCTTATAATTTTATCTGGCCCGTTTCACGTCGAGAAGGGCTGAGTATGCTCCGCTTTTTCATCGACGAGTGCCTGACCAATTTTGGAGATTTTCAGGATGCGATGCGTCAGGATGAATGGTCTGTTTATCATTCCCGACTCAGCTTTTTGATGAATAGTAAAATCCTGAGTCCGAAGGAAGTAATAGAACGAGTCGAAGAAGCTTGGCGAGACGATAAAAGCAGGTATCCCATCTCGGCAGTTGAGGGCTTTATTCGTCAAATTTTGGGCTGGCGGGAGTACATGCGCGGCGTTTATTGGGCTAAGATGCCCGATTATTCCGAGATGAATTATTTTGGTCATGATAGAAAGCTCCCTGAATGGTATTGGACAGGTGAGACAAAAATGAACTGCATGAGTCAATCCATTGGTCAGTCTTTGGATTATGCTTACGCCCATCATATTCAGCGATTAATGGTAACCGGGAATTTCGCACTACTGGCAGGAATTCATCCCAATGAAGTAGATGCGTGGTATTTGGGAGTCTATATCGACGCTATTGAATGGGTAGAAATTACCAATACCAGGGGAATGAGCCAATTTGCCGATGGCGGAATAGTTGGCACCAAACCCTATATCTCTTCTGCTAATTACATCGACAAGATGAGTGACTATTGCAAAAATTGTCACTATTCCAAGTCGAAGAAAACAGGAGAAAAGGCGTGTCCCTTCAATTCACTCTATTGGGATTTTTACGATCGTCATAGAGATAAATTGGAGAAAAATCCAAGAATAGGCTTTGTCTACCCAACCTTGAACAAGATGAATAGCGAAAAGAGAGCAGAGCTCCTAAAGCAGGCTGATGAATACTTAAAAAATCTTGACAATCTCTAAAAGAGCATTTCGAGCTGATCTTGGATACGCTTGGTAAGTAGCATCACAATTCGCTTGTTGATCTCGGTCTTGTTCTCGCAGTAGTAGGAGTACTCATCCAAAGTCATTACGCTCACCACCGACGCAATAAGAGAGTTCTTGATCCGAGAATCACTCTTTAAAACGTCCTGGATATAGTTCTTCTGTACTTGGCTATTGTAGGCGTTAAATGCTGGTTTGAATTTAATCAGATACTGCTTGAATTGTGCAAGAATAATGCTGTTTTGAAATTTTAGAATTGGTCTGAGCACATCATTTTGAAATGCCCCGATAGGCTTATCACCGGTCGCATTTTCATTCTCAAGCGAAATACCCGGTCTAAGCTGAATTAATCTGTCATCACGTTCACTTGTCATAGTTAAGACTCTTTGTTAGATAACAAACAAATGCAGCCCAAGTTCTAAGGCCTTACATCCGTTTTTCGCAGGGACAAGTTAGTGAACAAAGAGCAATTCTTGTGCTGACTTTCCTTCCATCGTCTTAAAAGCCACTACGTAAGTGCCTTGCGACAGAGGGGGAAGACCTGATAGGTTTAATACAGAAGATTGAATGGAAGCCTGCTTACTAAAGATCTGTCTCCCTGTCATATCGAAGATGTTTACGATGCCCATACCTGTTTCCATATTATTGAATCGAAGACTTATTGATGAGAGGTCTGTGGTCGTAGGGTTTGGAAACAAAAGAAACTGAGAAATTATAGGGAATTCACTCTTAAAAAATATCTTCTTTACAGGGCCATAAGGTACAGTCGTGCTGATTACCCCTACTCTATATTTCACTTTAATAATGTACAATTCATTTGCGACAAGATCAGGAAAAAGCGACATGGGGTAGATCAGGCTAGGATCGAAATCGACAGAATACGTTATTGATTCTCCAGTCGGTATTTTCTCAAAGTGAAATTGCACATCTTTAATGGGCTGATCAAATACCGGCTGATCAACTAATTCAAGAAAATCAGTCTGATTCAATACTTCATAACTTTCTCCTGCCAATTGAGCAGGCGTAGCGTTAAGGAAGATACTTTTAACCTGAGGGGCATTGAGGTTATCAATGGGGGAGTCAATTTCAGAAGTGATTCTTAAATAGTAGGTTGCACCGGGGTTCAGATCTGTGAGGTAAGAAGCTTCTCCGTCGCTTGTCTGTTGATTCAAGCAAATGGAGCTCTGAGCATTGCAGTCTGAAAACAGTTCAATTACAGGGTTTAAATCTTGAATTCGAACTCCTATTATACCTGTAGCTTGGTCGGGAGAAAATTGTTGCCAAAGTTGAGGTGCACTTCCACTTATAGATTCACAGGTTACAGAGGATTGGTCTAGAAGATCATTCATAGCCCTATTTTCTACTTGTGTAAAGAGAACATCTGTTTGGATTGGTTCAGCAAATTGACACGGAGTCAAAGACTCATTAAACGCATCGAGATTGCGTAAAAAGACGTCGTCTACATGTACGTCTATATCTGAATTCGATTTTAGATATAAGGCGAGATCACCGTGAGCAGGCAAAGGCTCAGATACGTCAAATGAGAATTCGTAGCTAGTAAGGTCAGGAAAGATTGTCAGCACGGTATCCAAAAAAATATGGTTTTCCGTTGCTATTCGAATAAAGACTGTAGCGCTATCTGCATTGGAGTAGCCTGTGAGGCCAAAAGTATGTGCTCCTGTTGTTTTGAAGATCACGTTCTCATTGCTAATATGGCGCGATGAGTTTCCGAACATTAAGAGAT
This sequence comes from Cryomorphaceae bacterium 1068, assembly GCA_027214385.1. NCBI lineage: Bacteria > Pseudomonadati > Bacteroidota > Flavobacteriia > Flavobacteriales > Cryomorphaceae > Cryomorphaceae bacterium 1068. The sequence continues at coordinate 82,935 of JAPVXR010000002.1, forward strand.
GTTGCGAATCAATTATAGAGTCATTTTCAGCCAGTCCGAAATTTGAGTCGGGTTCGGAAGGCCCCCATCCGTTTAAATCTTGTTCGAAATCACCATAGTAAAGGCATTCGAAGGACTGTTCAGGAGGCCTGATAAACCCAATCTTATTTCTAAGTCCCCGATACATTGAATTTCGAATTTTTTGAAATTCAGGCAATCCTGATAGATCGTTTGTTTCTCTGAAATCAATTTCAATATCATATAATTCGTCTTCGCCACTTGAATAGTAGACATATTTGTAGCTGTCTTTTAGATAAGCATGATGGCTATGAAATACTTCATTGAGCTCTCCAACTTCTAAGAACTCTTTGGACGAGCCATTGAGGATAGCCGTGCTTTCCCTTTCTCCTGAAATCAAACTCTGAAGAGGCAGCCCGTCCATCGCATGACTCTCAGGTTCAGGTACTTGTCCATACTCAAGTAAAGTTGGGTAAAGATCAATTAAGGAAACAGGGTCACTAATGATTTGAGGAGATTCCCCAGGTACTTTTATAATGAAAGGAATCGATGTGGCATCGTTCCAAAGAGTCGATTTTGCCAACAAGCCCTTTGAGCCGAGGTGGAATCCGTGGTCACTGGTTAAAATGACAATCGTATTTTCACTGAAGCCATTTATTTCAAGAGCTTCAATTAATGCACCTACTTGATCGTCCACAAATGACACGCTCGCATAGTATCCTTGAATGAATTGTCTCAGAAAGAAGTAAGGATCATCTGAAGGTGATTCATCCTCCATAACGTCATAGGCCAGATTCGAATTCGCATTGTATCGATTCGTCAGGGCTGTTAAAGATGGAAGGGTAGTATCCGGTTGAAGATATCCGAAATCAAATGACGTGGTGTCATATAAATCCCAATATTTGCCCGGCACATGAAGTGGTTGGTGAGGATTGAAAATTCCGGCACTTAAAAAAAACGGCTTATCTGATGTGTCAGAAGCTAAGGAGGCAAGGACTTCTTGGCAATATTCTACCGTCATTTCATCTGCCAACAGATCTCTGTTCTCATCATTTTCGAAATGGAAAGGCGACCCGTCTCGATGCTGCCATCCAGTATATTCCGGATAAGAAGGCACATTTTCCAGTCTTGCAAACGATAAGTCAAAAGCTTGAAAAGACTCGGGAAGGTCAGAATGAATTTGCTTGTTTGAGGCAAACGGCCCTTGTAGGGGTTCGCTGTTAAATTCAGTGAAATCTTCCGAACGAAGCCTATAGCCGTGATATACTTTCCCGCTGCCATACACGTCATAACCATGGTCTAGAAATTGTTTGAAAACGGAAGTCGTCGGCGCCAGTATAGGGTTGTCAAGCCAAGAGTTTTGCGACATTTTATATCCGGAATGACCGCTGGTTTGAGGTAAAACCCCTGTAAACATGCTAGCCCTTGAAGGGCCACAACCCGCTACATTGGCATGAGCATTTGTAAAGACGAAACTCTCGGAAACCAAGCTATCGATATTAGGCGTGTAGACCATTGGGTCTTCCATGGTCCCCATCCCCATCCGATTTAGGTCATCACAAATTATTAGGAGGATATTAGGTTTATTATCACTCTGCGAGAAACATGAACTTGCCACTAAAAGAGCGACTAGTCCTAATTTTAACTTGTAGAACATTTCGAAACGTTGGTTGTGTCAGATTGGTTGATTGACGACCGAAAGTTACGCTTAATCAAGCACGATTTCAATAGTGGTCTATATTGATACCATGACTTTGCGAATTACCTATCTTTGCCCCTTCAAAAAATTACCCTGAAATGCCGAAATATCCTGAATACAAAGGCCTAAATCTTCCAGCATTGGCCGACGAAATTCTGAAGGAATGGGAAGAGAATCAAACGTTTGAAAAAAGCGTTGAATCTCGGCCTGCTGATAAGCCTTTCGTATTTTTCGAAGGTCCTCCATCTGCTAATGGTATGCCTGGCATTCACCACGTAATGGGTAGAGCCATTAAGGATATTTTTTGTCGGTACAAGACCAACAAAGGCTTTCGTGTAGATAGAAAAGCAGGTTGGGATACGCATGGACTACCCGTAGAGCTAGGGGTTGAGAAGGAGTTGGGAATCACCAAAGAAGACATTGGAAAGAAAATCTCGGTAGAAGAATACAACGACTCTTGCCGAAAGGCGGTAATGAAATATACCGATGTATGGAATGACCTCACCCGAAAAATGGGCTACTGGGTGGATATGAATGATCCTTACATCACCTACGAGAACAAATACATGGAGTCGGTGTGGTGGCTTCTCAAAAACCTTTACGAGAAGGGATTAATCTATAAAGGGTACACCATTCAGCCATATTCTCCTGCGGCAGGCACAGGCTTGAGCTCGCATGAGTTGAACCAACCCGGAACCTACAAGGACGTTACGGATACTTCAGCAACGGCTCTTTTCAAACTAAAAGAACCTGGCCAGAATTTGATGAAGGAAAAATCCGAAGTCAAAGATTTGACCTATTATATGGTTGCATGGACGACTACTCCATGGACGCTACCTTCTAATACAGCTCTGGCAGTTAACCCTAAGTTCGATTACGTAATCGTTGAGTCCTTCAATCGATATACCCATGAGCCCATGGGGGTGGTCATGGCCAAGGAATTGGTTGGGAAAGTATTTGGAAAGCCATACAAATCAGCAGAAAGCGCAGAAGAACTAGAGGTCTACGCCAAGGATGGCAAGAACATTCCGTTTAGAGTAATCGGAAGTTTGAAAGGTGCTGATTTGACTGATTTGGAATACGAGCAGCTGTTGCCGTACGCGCTTCCCATGGAAAACCCTGAGAAAGCATTCAGAGTAATTCCCGGAGATTTCGTGACCATTGAGGATGGTACTGGAGTAGTCCACATTGCGCCGACTTTCGGAGCCGATGATGCTGAGGTAGCTAAAAAAGCAGGTGTTCCGCCAATGCTTATCGCCGATGCCCAGGGAAATCCTGTTCCGTTGGTCGACCTTCAAGGAAAGTTTGTGAAGGCCATGGGCCCTGAGCTCGGTGGGAAATTCGTGAAAAACGAATACTACGATGAGGCTCCTGACAAATCAGTGGATATCCTAATTGGAATCAAGCTGAAGGAAGAAGGAAAGGCTTTCAAAGTAGAGAAGTATGTTCATAGTTATCCCCACTGTTGGAGAACCGACAAACCCGTTTTGTACTATCCACTTGACTCGTGGTTTATCCGTAGCACTGCCGCCAAGGATCGAATGATTGCCTTGAACAAAACAATCAACTGGAAACCTGAATCTACCGGGACGGGCCGATTTGGGAACTGGTTAGAAAACCTGAATGACTGGAATCTTTCTCGTTCTCGTTTTTGGGGGATACCTATACCTATTTGGCGAACTGAAGATGGAGGTGAGGCTAAGTGCATCGGCAGCGCGGAAGAACTGAGAGCAGAGTGTGAAAAAGCCCTGCAAGCGGGAATAATGAACGAGAATCCGTTGAGTGATTTTGTACCAGGCAATATGTCAAAAGAGAATTACGACACCTTTGACCTGCATAAAAACCACGTTGATAACATCGTTCTCGTTTCTTCAAAAGGAGAGCCGATGACGAGAGAGAAAGACCTCATTGATGTGTGGTTCGACTCGGGAAGTATGCCTTACGCCCAATGGCATTATCCTTTCGAGAACAAAGAAAAAATAGATGAAGGACTAACTTACCCCGCCGATTTTATTGCAGAGGGAGTAGACCAAACAAGAGGATGGTTTTTCACCCTTCACGCCATCTCAACCATGTGCTTCGACTCGGTGGCTTATAAAACCGTAGTCTCAAATGGTCTCGTTCTGGATAAGAACGGACAGAAGATGAGCAAGCGACTGGGCAATGCGGTTGATCCTTTTCAAACACTAAAAGATTATGGCCCTGACGCTACGCGATGGTACATGATCACCAATGCGCAGCCTTGGGACAATCTTCGATTTGATCTAAACGGTCTCCAAGAAGTTCAGCGAAAGTTCTTCGGTACGCTGTACAATACATATGCCTTCTTTGCGCTTTACGCGAATGTCGATGGCTTCGACTATTCTGAGGAGGAAGTTTCTGTGGCTGATCGCCCGGAGATAGATCGATGGATCTTGAGCAGGCTCAACACCTTAATCGCTGCTGTCGATAAGGCTTACGATGAATATGAACCGACCAGAGCCGGGCGATTGATACAAAACTTTGTCACAGATGAGTTGAGCAATTGGTACGTGCGTCTATGCCGTCGCCGCTTCTGGAAAGGAGATTACGGTCAGGATAAACTTGCAGCTTACCAAACGCTTTACACTTGTCTGGAAAAGGTGGCCGTGCTATCTGCGCCTATTGCACCATTTTTTATGGATCGCCTTTACAAAGATTTGAATGGCGCAACGAATCGCGAATCTGCAGAGTCAGTTCACTTGGCGGATTTCCCGCTTTCTGATGCTTCAGCCATCGATCGAGATTTGGAGGAGCGCATGGACATCGCCAAGCGAATGACCAGCTTGGTACAAGCTCTGAGAAAATCTGAAAAGATCAAAGTGCGCCAGCCATTGCAGAAAATCATGGTTCCGATCATCGATTCCACTTTTGAGCGACAGCTACATGACGTTGAAGGTATCATTTTGAGCGAAGTCAACGTAAAAGAGTTGGAGTACCTCCAAGATGCTGCAGACGTCTTGGTAAAAGAGATTAAGCCTGACTTTAAAAAGTTGGGGCCTAAGTTCGGTAAGGAGATGAAAACGTTGGCCGCCCAAATCAATGGCTTCAATGCTGATCAAATTTCTCAGTTAGAAAAAGAGGGCAGTATTAAACTTTTGTTAAACGGTCAAGAAGTCGAGATCACTATCGAAGACGTTTCGATCACCGCCAAGGATATTCCCGGGTGGCTGGTTGCTGCAGATGGGAATATCACTGTTGCTTTGGACATCACTCTTTCTAAGGAACTTAGGGAAGAAGGAATCGCTCGCGAGTTTGTCAATCGGATACAGAATTTGCGAAAAGATTCAGGTCTTGAGGTGACCGATAAAATCAAACTTTTGATCGAGCGTACAAGTGAGATCGAGCAGGCTATTGAGAATAATTTGGATTATATTTGCGCCGAAACGCTGGCGGGGTCTCTCGACCTCGTATCGGAAATAGAGGGCGATGGCGCTACACAGATCGAAGTAGATGGAAACATCTCAACTAAAATCGCACTCGAAAAGATTTAAACCACTTACAGAATGGCAGAAGATAAAACAAGATACTCTGACAATGAGCTCGCTGAATTCAAGGAGCTGATTGAAAAGAAACTCGCAGATGCGCGCGAAGATTTGAATCAGTTGAAGCAATCACTTTCTTATGCTGATAATAGCACGAATGATACTGCTTCTACTTTCAAAATGATGGAAGACGGATCTGAGACGATGTCTCGTGAAGAGACTGCTCAATTGGCTTCGCGTCAAGAGAAGTTCATCAGTCACTTAGAGAACGCTCTTCGAAGAATTGAGAACAAGACTTACGGAATTTGTCGCACAACGGGTAAGCTCATTAGTAAAGAAAGGCTCAAGTTGGTTCCTCACGCCACACTCAGCATTGAGGCTAAGCTCAATCAAGACAGGCGATAAACCCCTCTCGTGGGCAGGAAAGCAGTCATTATCATTTTTGTAGTTCTACTCATTGACCAAGTCTCTAAGATTTGGATCAAGACCAATATGCATTTGGATGAAAGCATTGCCGTATTTGGCGACTGGTTTTTCATCCATTTCATCGAGAACCCGGGTATGGCCTTTGGTCTTGAATTTGGCGGACAGACAGGAAAGATCTTTCTTAGTCTCTTCCGAATCGTAGCCATCGTCTTTATCGGGATTTACCTCAACGGTCTTATCAAGAAAAAGGCTCATACAGGACTCATTGTGTCTGTGGCATTGGTGTTTGCCGGCGCTGCAGGAAACATTATCGATAGTACGATTTACGGTCTTATCTTCAGCGAAAGTCCCCCTTTACCTATTGTGGCTACCATGTTTCCTGATGGCGGAGGCTATGCCGGCATTCTTCAAGGAAAAGTGGTGGACATGCTCTACTTTCCGATTATCGACACCAACTGGCCTGAGTTTTTGGGTGGCGGGAGATTACAGTTCTTTCGACCCATCTTCAATATTGCCGACTCATCGATTACGGTGGGAATGGCTTTGATATTGATCAATCAAAAGCGCTTTTTCAAAGAAGAAAAATCAGGAAATCAAGTCGAGGCTGAGCAAAATGCCGAATAGATCTGCAGGGCTATATCTGCCTTCGATAAAGTAAATTGCGTCTCCCGCAAAAGTACCGCTTCCAGCGTAAATTACGTTATTCTGCACGGTGTATAACACATCCAATTCAAAGTTGGAATCTCCTTTGTAAATCTTTCCATTCTCGCCAAGGGTATAAGCTATTTGACCCGAATACATGGCATTTCCAGTATAAAGCCTTCCGTCGCGATAGGTGTAGATCAGGTCAAATTCAGATCCTGAACCCCCTACCATAATCTTATCTCTTATCACGGTGTAGAGAACTGCGTTGAAGTCGAATGTATAAGCAGGGAAAATGCGGTTATTGGTGAAATGAAGGACTTGATCGGTAATGTAATTCGCATTGCCTGCGAATACGCGTATCTGACCTTGACTCGAATTAGAAAAAACGAGTGTAAAAACCAGTGATAAGATCAAGAGAAAGCGTTTCATATCACAAAAGAAACAAATTTAAAGCCAAGCTTCAGTTTTTTGGTCATACTCCCATACCCAATACCCAATACCACTACCTAATTTGCAAATGCATAAGAAACTTATGTATATTTGCTCTACAAGAAATTTACCTATCAAAGATGAGTAAAAATCATTTGTACAAAGGAACGCTCAGTAGCATCTTGCTCACTCTTCTGTCGGAGGAGGGCAGAATGTATGGCTACGAACTTTCTAAAAAGGCCAAGGATTTGACCAACGGAGATTTGGACATTACCGAAGGAGCGCTCTATCCTGCGTTGCACAAATTGGAGGCAACCGGATTGGTAACCACTGAAGTCGAAATGATCGGGAAGCGATCCAGAAAATACTACAAGCTCACCGAATCAGGCGGAAAGGAAGCCAAAGACCGCATTGCCGAGTTGAAAGAGTACGCCCAAAACTTGCAGCTTTTTCTAAATCCCAACTTAAGTCATGGCTGAGAAAGATTTGACAGACGCACAAGTAAGTCTGGTCATCGACTTTCTCAAGCGATGGGGAATCGACTCACCCGAATTGGTTTTTGAGTTGACCGACCACTATTGCGAGGAGGCCAAAGAAAGAATGGAAGAGGGCTGGTCTTTTGAAGAAGTGCTCGACAGCTGGAAGACAAAAAAACATTTCCTAAGCCTGAAGAAAATTCAAAGCGAGTTTGAGAGGAGCTTTAAGGAACAGTGGACTAGATCACAGATCAAAGCCCTAAAAACTGTTTTTACTTCCACTCAACTATTATGGTTATCGGTCTGTATCGGAGCGGTTTTATTTGCTACTTACTGCGGTTTTGGTATCGAAGTACTTGGTCTTAGCGCCGCTTTATCAGTAGTATATTACATTGGATTTGGCTACTTCTACTGGATCAAAAAATACCAAAGAATATTTGAAATCAGAGACAATTTGGTTGGTGGACTGATTTACTACTGGACCATTTATCACTTCATAAAAAGCGCAGAGTCAGATGGGTTCGCATACTCATCTGACCTGTTTCAATGGAAAACTGTACTTGTGATCATAGTGGTAATTCTAAGTTTTTATCAGTACAATTTGTATTCCAAGTTATGGCAAAAGCTGAAAGGGCTTACGGAAGAATATTTAGTTGAACCAAATAAATATCAAGTCAGATGAACAACCAATACTTGAGTGATTTTCAGCTCGAACAGGTCAGAGCTGTTCTAAAGAAATACGGAATCGAAAGCGACGATTTATGCGATGAGTTGACCGATCATTATGCGGTACAGATGGAAGAGCAGATCGAGAACGGTGCTTCATTCGATGAGGCTTTTCAGGTTTTCGTTTCTGAAAATTCTTGGTTCAAATTGCGCAAGCTGCAGCACGCACATTGGAAATATGCGGATAAATCCATTAAGCGATATGTACTTGGCTTATTGCGTGAACTATGGCTAACGCCAAAAGTGGTAATTACTCTCGGATTGATCGCAGGACTTATCGCACTGCTGAGACTACCTCTTGACGAAACCCAGTGGGTTTTCAATTTGATCCATTCAGCTTTAATTGTACTGGTGCTGTATATCCTTGTTTCGTCATATGTTCATCTCCGCAAGTACAAATCACATGACCTTAGAGCAACTGCAGCAATGAGTGTATCGATGTTTTACGTCGTTTTTATGTCCTTTTGGACGACAAATGAAGCTCTATTCTATCCCCTGTTTCCGGGAGAAAACGCTTTCGTGCTGCACGTGATTTACTACATGGTGCTCGGACACTTAACCTACATTTATTGTCACCTGTTTATCCGAGCCAAAGCGCAAACATCAAGGAGAGAAGTTCTAGGTTAGACAGCCACTTTCTTGGCAATCAACTCAGCGATCTGAACGGCATTCGTAGCGGCACCTTTGCGCAGGTTATCCGCAACGATCCACATGTTGAGGCTATTTGGAAAGGAGAAATCCCTACGAATTCTACCGACAAATACATCGTCTTTCCCCTGTGCGTAGCGAGGCATTGGGTATAAATTCACGTCGGGATTGTCTTGCAACTGAATGCCGGGACTATCGTGCAGAATTTTTCGAATGTCTCCCAAGTCGAATTCTTTCTCGAAAGTGACATTCACCGACTCTGAGTGGCCTCCCACTACGGGCACGCGCACTGCAGTGGCGGTCACCTCCACTGAATTGTCGTTGAGAATTTTCTTCGTTTCTCGCGTCAGCTTCATCTCTTCTTTGGTATAGCCTTCCAGTTCGAAGACGTCGCAATGAGGCAAGCAGTTTTTATCGATCGGGTAAGGGTAGACCATTGGCCCGTCTTTTCCTGCTCTTTCGTTTTCGAATTGTTCCACCGCGTCTTTTCCCGTTCCCGTGATGGATTGATAGGTCGAAACTACCGCTCTTTTTATGCCGTATTGCTTGTGCAGCGGAGCAAGGGTCAGCACCAATTGAATGGTAGAGCAGTTGGGGTTAGCAATGATTTTGTCGTCTGCCGTCAAGGAGTCGCCATTGATTTCGGGAACGACCAATTTGTGATCGGGCGACATGCGCCACGCCGAGGAATTGTCGATCACCGTACAACCCACCTCCGCGAATTTCGGAGCGTATTCCAAGCTCGTTCCTCCTCCCGCTGAGAAAAGTGCAATGTCAGGCTTTTTAGCAATGGCTTCTTCCATGGAGTGAACGCGGTATTCCTTTCCCAGAAACTCGATCATTTTTCCGACACTTCGCTGTGAAGCAACGGGGATCAGTTCCGAAACGGGAAATTTCCTTTCGGCTAAAACTTCGAGCATCACTCGACCTACCATACCGGTGGCACCTACTAAGGCTACCTTCATATTCTTGATGTTTCGTTAACAAACGGCAAGAAGCAAAAATACTATATTTAGCCGCACTGAAATTCTATGAAATCCACTCTTTTATTCGTTTTCTTTAGTTTGATTATTCTCGCTACATCAACTGTATCGGCTCAGGTGAGTGATGATTTTTCTGATGGGGATTTTACCAATGGAACACTTTGGACGGGTGACGATGCATTTTTTACTGTTGACGGCGGAATATTGAGAAGCAATATTGACCCCGGAGATGCATCAATCAACTATTATATCTCTACTGCAAATGTTTTAGTCGACGATGTGCAGTGGGAGTTTTGGATCAACCTTGATTTTGCCACCTCAGGAGCCAATTATGTAGACGTTTTTGTCATGGCGGATAATGCTGATTTGTCGGCTGCAGCCAATGGTTACTTCATTCGTTTTGGCGATACAGCTGATGAAATATCATTCTACAAACTCTCTGCAGGTTCCGAAAGTACTCTAATCGATGGCTCCGATGGTGAACTCGGCTCGAGCAACAATATTTACAAAGTAAGACTCACACGAACAACTGCGGGCCTTTGGACCCTCGAACTCGACGAAGACAATACAGGTGTTTTCGCAGGAGCGGGTAGTGTTATTGATGGCGATATTACATCTACTAGTCATTTTGGTTTTCGAATAGAGCAATCCAGCGCAGCCTCGCCTGTGAATAATCACTTCTTCGATGACATAGAAATCGGGCTAATTCCCGTGGATGAAGATCCTCCTGAATTGATCTCGGCCAATGCTGTTGGCGCTACCGAAGTTGTCCTTCAATTCTCGGAAGCACTCGAGGAAACTTCGGCCGGTAACATTGCCAACTATTCCATCGACGGAGGAATCGGGAATCCGGCAACCGCCATGCTTGACGGAGGCTCACCCAATACCGTGAACTTATCCCTTGCCTCGCCTCTCAACAATGGACAGCAATACGCCGTCACCGTATCTGGAGTAGTTGACCTTTCGGGAAATGTCGCCAATGGAGAAACAGCCGATTTTACTTTTTTCATCCCCGACAACCCAAGTCCGGGAGATGTGATTTTCAACGAACTCTTTCCCGACCCTAGTCCTTCTGTTGGATTACCCGAATCGGAATACATCGAAATTTACAATCGGAGTGAATCCTTCTTTGACACCGAAGATTGGATTTTGGTCAATACCACAACAGAGAGAATTTTGCCTTCGATCTCTTTTCCTCCCAATAGCTACCTGATTCTTTGTGATGCCTCGAATGTCGACGTCTTTGCGTCTTTTGGAACCGTTGTCGGGATCACATCATTTACAGCCTTGGCAAATGCGGCTGATAGCCTCACGCTAGTCGATGGAACCGGAGAGATTTTGGACATCGTTTCTTACACGGATAACTGGTACCAAGACCCAGACAAAGACGAAGGTGGTTATAGCCTCGAACGCATCAACCCGATTCTATCTTGCAGCGGAGCCACCAATTGGGCTGCTTCAAGTGACCCGTCGGGCGGAACTCCCGGAAGTCAGAACAGCCTTTTTGACGATGCGCCCGACACTACGCCCCCCTCGGTGATTTCCGTTTCGGTGATTGATCCGCTCAATTTGCTGATCGTGGTATCAGAGCCTCTTGAAGATCTGAATTCCGCATCGATCGGCCTGGATCAAGGCATTTCTATCAATGAATTTTCCTTGGTGCAGGACGATCAAATCCAAGTGCTCTTGGTTGAGCCGCTTCAGACGGGAGTCGCTTATGAGATAACCGTCACAGGGCTTGTGGATTGCGAAGGAAATGTATCGGACACTGAAACGCTGCCTATTTTCATCGGTGAACTGCCGGCTATCAGTGACCTCATCATTACTGAAATCATGGCCGACCCTACTCCATCGATCGGTTTGCCGGAAGGCGAATACTTTGAGTTGTTCAATAACTCGGATAAGACGCTGGAATTGCAGGGTAGCGAGTTGTCGGGTGTCTTTTTCGAAGAATCTATCATTCTACAGCCCGGTGATTATGTCGCTTTTGCATCCATTTCAAATGCAGAACTCTTTGACAATTTGGAAGGCATTCGCTTTTTGGACATGAGCACTTCTTTTCTCACCAATGGAGGGAGGGAACTGACCCTCACCAATTCAGAAGGGGAACAGCTTGACTTTGTAGAGTACAGCGATGATTGGTACAGTGATTCCGACAAAGATGATGGTGGCTATTCACTGGAGTTGATTAACCCCAATGTCGCTTGTAGCGGAGCTTTTAACTGGTCGGCTTCAAACAGTCCGCTTGGTGGAACTCCGGGTGAGCAGAACAGTATTTTCAATGACGACCCTGATGAGACCGCGCCCACGTTGGTATCGTTTAGTATTCCTCAAGACAATGAAGTTCAGCTCACCTTTTCGGAGCCTTTGGATGAGGAGAGTATCAACGGTATTGTGGCCAATTTTGCTCCTGAATCTTCCGTAGCGGGAATCTTTCAAGTTCAGCCCGATGGGTTGTTGATCGAGCTGATTATACCGTTTGAAGTGGGTACGGTCTATTCTTTGGAATTGACAGGAGTTACTGACTGTGCGGGAAATGAAGCTTCGGCAATAACTGTCGACATCTTGCTGGGAGTTTCTCCAGAGGTGAACGAAATCCTCATTACAGAGATCATGGCAGATCCATCTCCTTCGGTTGGTTTGCCGGAAGGCGAATACTTTGAATTGTTCAATGCCTCGAATGTGGCCATCGACCTGTTCAATTGTTCATTATCGGGAGTAGAATTCGAGGAATCAGTGGTAATAGCGCCCGGAGAGTATTTATTTTTTGCTTCGATTAGTAATCAAGTGGCTTTTCTGACTTCTCCTGATGTGATCTTTTTGGAGAACATGAGCACTACTTTCTTGACCAATGGAGGGAGAGAATTGGAACTTTTGAATCCTGAAGGAGAGCGAGTAGATCGCGTGAATTACGACCTCTCTTGGTACAACGATGGCGACAAGGAAGATGGCGGATATAGCTTGGAACGTATCAACCTTTCGGAACCATGCAGGGGAGCAGATAACTGGACAGGAACCGAGGCAGAATTTGGAGGAACGCCTGGCGCACAGAATAGCGTTTACAGCGAAGACCCCGATTTGATGTCTCCTGAAATTGACGCGGTTTTTGCTCAGGGATCCAATCTCATCGAGGTGCGTTTTTCAGAAGTGATCGACAGTTTATCAGTGCTGCTTACTGATATCACCATTACTCCCGAGGTCGGAGTAGATGCCGTTTTTAATGCTCCGCCTGATTATTCTTCTTTGCTGATCCAACTTATTGAGCCTCTTGAAGAAGGTGTGCGTTATGAGTTAAGTCTCGAGGGTATTTCTGATTGTGTTGGAAACGAAATAGAATCTACTGAATCATTTGTATTTGCGATTCCTCAACCTGGGGAGCCCGGTGACTTGCTGATCAATGAAGTACTTTTCAATCCGCGAACGGCAGGACGTGACTTCGTTGAAATTTACAATGCTTCTGATAAGAACATCGGGTTAAAAAATTGGGTTCTTCAAAACGCTGATTTAACCACAAGGGTCATCAGCGAAGATCCGCTGGTGATATTCCCCGGTCAGCACCTCGTTTTGACCGATGATGTGAACGCCACCATTCAGGAGTATCCGATGTCAGGAGCTTACCGGGAGAATTTCCATGAAATGGAATCACTTCCATCTTACAACAATGGAGAAGGGTCGGTAATTCTGGCTGATTCTTTGGAGAATCCGATCGATCGATTCGACTATCTGGAGGATTACCATTTTCCCCTGCTCAACACCTTTGACCGAGTGAGTTTAGAGCGGTTGAGTTACACTCGACCTACCAACGAACCAGGCAATTGGTCATCGGCTTCTGAAAGAGTTGGATTCGCCACTCCGGGATACGTCAATTCTCAATTTTTGCCAGAAGGACGAGCCTCAGCTCAATTCGAGCTAGAGGATGAAGTTTTCTCTCCGGACAATGATGGATTTGAGGATGTGCTGCTGATCAACTACTCCTTGGATGGCCCTGATTATCTGGCTACAATTCGCATTTACGACCGAAGAGGACGCTTGATTCGTGAGCTTACTAATAATCTCCTCTTGGGCACGGAGGGAACATTGAGTTGGGATGGAACAACCGATGATCGATCAAAAGCCCGAATTGGTCCACATATTATTCTGATTGAGATTTTCAATCCCGCAGGTGATACTGAGACCTTCAAAATTCCGTGCATTGTAGCGGGAAATCTTTCTAACTAATCCATTCGGTTTACTACTTTTGTGGGCCCAAACGAAACCTCCAGCATGCGCTCACCCGTCGATATTTCAACCAAACTTCCTAAAGTCGGCACGACCATTTTTACCATTATGAGTAAAATGGCTCAAGACCATGGTGCCATCAATTTATCGCAGGGTTTCCCTGATTTTGATGTAGATCCTGTTTTGCTTGAAATGGTGACCAAGCATATGAAAGATGGCAGGAATCAGTATGCTCCTATGGCCGGTGCAATGGTTTTGCGAGAGGCCATTGCCAAAAAGACCAAAGAATTACACGGAGCTACCTACAATCCCGATACGGAGATTACGGTAACGGCGGGAGCGACACAGGCCATTTATACGGCCATTACGGCATTGGTAAAGGAAGAAGATGAGGTGATCGTTTTTACACCCGCTTACGACTGTTATGTGCCGCCGATCGTGTTGAATCACGGGAAACCTGTTTACGTTCAGCTCAAAGGACCTGATTTTAAGGTCGATTGGGAAGACGTCAAAAAGGTCATCACGCGGAAAACGAAACTGATCATTATCAATACTCCGCACAATCCTTCCGGTGCCGTGTGGGATGAGAATGATATGAAAGAGCTGGAAAAACTTGCCACCAATAGTGACGCTCTGGTCCTTAGTGATGAGGTATACGAGCACATCGTCTTTGACGGCAAGAAACATTGGAGTGCTTCAAAGTTTCCTGAACTAGCAAAGCGATCTTTGGTCGTAGGTAGCTTTGGAAAGACGTTTCACGTTACCGGGTGGAAGCTCGGATATATTCTGGCTCCTGAAAATTTGATGACGGAGTTTAGAAAAGTGCATCAGTACCTAGTGTATTGTGTCAATTCACCAATGCAGTTTGCTATAGCAGATTACCTCCAAGAGCCTGATCGCTACAATCATATTGCCGAAATGTATCAGCAGAAGCGCGATACGTTTTTGAGTCATATTAAGGGCTCCCGTTTTAAGGCATTGCCTTCTTCCGGTTCTTATTTTCAATTGCTGAATTACTCGGCAATCAGTAAAATGGGCGAGGTCAAATTCGCCGAGAAGCTTACCAAAGAGCATGGTGTAGCATCTATTCCCGTTTCGGTCTTTTACCATCAGCCTGTCGAGCAGTACATGTTGAGATTTTGCTTTGCCAAGTCGGATGAAACATTGGAGAAGGCCGCTGCAATTCTGAAAGAATTATGAGTGGATCCTCCCAACTCAAACTTGCCTTACTTCAATCGGAGTTGCATTGGGAGTCTGTAGAGGAAAACCTGAAAATGGTGGAACAGAAAATGGAGCTCCTTCCTGATGGTTTGGATATTATCATCTTGTCCGAAATGTTTTCTACGGGATTTACCATGAATCCTTCGAAAGTTGCTGAGGCCAATAGTGGCAGAGCAATGACTCTCCTGAAAAGCCTATCAGCTGATAAAGGCTACGCCATCTGCGGAAGCTTTGCCGCAAAGGAAAAGGGGAGTTATTTCAACCGCTTTTTTTGGATTTTCGAAGGCAATCTCGAATACACTTATGATAAACGCCATCTTTTCCGCATGGCGGAAGAGCACAGAGTGTACAGCCAAGGGGTGAATGATGTAAGAATTAAATTCAAGGGCTGGAATATCATGCCTCGGGTTTGCTATGATCTACGTTTTCCGGTCTGGTCGCGCTCAAGCGATGTTGATCTACAAATTTATGTGGCCAATTGGCCTGCAGTCAGAGTAGCCGCTTGGGACAAGTTACTTTTGGCAAGAGCCATTGAGAATCAATGCTACGTAGCAGGTGTAAACAGAGTTGGACAGGACGGAAACGGTATAGCTTATAGCGGTCATTCGGTAGCTATTGACCCGAAAGGAGATGTGATGACGGCCGCTGCCAATAAGGCCGAAGAATGGATTTTCTCGACGCTGGATCTCAACGTTTTAAATGTTTTCAGGGAAAAATTCCCGGTAGCTTTGGATGCAGATCAGTTTGAAATAACGCCATAAGGAATCGGCGCCGGCGTCCAGTCTATTTCCAGATCCCAGTTCGATCTTACCTCAATTTCTTCTGGATAAAAAAGTCGTCCTTCGGGTTGAGTACCCGTGGCGTAATCTCCGGTATCCCATTCGCCATTATCGTTTGTATCGAAGTTTATGCGAAGACCGTATTTACCGGGTTGAAGCTTCTCGAATATTAGGACATTTCGACCAGCGAGAGGTTCGGAATACAAGACCTTACCTGCCTCATTGGTGAATTCAAAAACAGGGTTAGGCTCTGATTGAATAAGGCTGTCATTAATACTCACCGTTAAGTCTCCGTAGTATTCTTCTTCTTCAAGTTTAAATTCAAAACTCGTGCTATCGCTGTAAATCCCATAGAGATCTTTGACAGCACCTTCTTTCATGATCACCTGATAGATAGAGGTTGGTTTTTTCTCCAAATGAATAAAAAAGTGAAGGCCACTAACAGATTTTTTGAAGAACCGAGGCGCTATCTCTACGCTGTCTTCCAATATAGTGATCAGAGTTGTGTCAAGCTGATCCAATGGATTTGAAAGATTGATTTTAATTTCTTCGTATCGATCCAATCGCTTTTGTTGGAGGTTTGAAGTAATCTTAAGTTTTGGCTCTTGCCTGAATTTTGGGTCGATCTCCGGATACCAAAACGAGGTGTCCTGAATGGCATCACCATCTTGAATCAATACTTCAATTTCTTCGATTGGCTCTTTCTTCAGGTACAATGGAATCCAAGAGGTCAATGTATCTCTGCCTGGGTTAAGAAGGTTGAGTGCAGGTAATATTATGCCCGATTCTACTTCTTTGAATATTATTTCAGGTTTCTCCGTGGGAAGATTAAAGACTGCTTGATAGAATCCATAGTCCTTCTTTTCAGTACCCAAAATGAACTGGGTGGTGTCTTGTTCTGTGAAAGCAGGAATAATGAGTTGCGTTTCAGTAGAATCGGCAATACCCGAGGAGATGCGATATGGAGAAAACCCGATTATTTCAGGCGGACCGTCGTAAATGTAGTTGGAAGCTTCCTCAGAGAGTACAAAGAGTTTAAAGTCACCTTCCGGCAAATACCTCAAACGAAAAAAGCCTTCTGAATTGGTCAAGGCGAAAAAATCAGGTTGGGTGGTTCGTGGTAAACTGTCCGTTTTTCCACGGTAGAGCAGTACTGATGCTCCTGCCAAGGGTTTATTGTCTTTTGCAGCAAGCACTTTTCCTGATATGGAAAGCGAGTCAATTAAATCTCCTGTCGAAAAAACGTAGAGTAAATCAGAATTGACATTTGACTCGTTTAAGTCTGAAATAGCTGAGCCAAAATTGAATTGGTAGGTAGTGTTTGGAAGCAAATCCTCTTCCCATTCAATAATAAGTGTTTTACTCTTCAAGGAATATTCGGGAGGCTCACTTAAAAGTGGAGAAACGATCAATTGTTCAGCGAGACTTTTGACTTGAATGAACTCGTCGAACTCTAATTCAAAACGTTTTTCTGAAAAGTTGGTACTGAGATTCGGGGGATTGTACTCCAGTACTTGTGGTGGTGTGATATCTTTGTCTCCACCTGTAAGGCTGTTTTGCTTAGCACAGCCCAGAATGAGCACGAAGGCGAAGAGTAAGAATATTCTCACTGTATGGGAATAATTTTAGTGATGATCTCTGCGAGTTTTTCTAAAGCCGATTGGTCGCTTTCTCCGAAGTCGCTTATGGAGCTGCTGTCCACATCTAAAACCATAGCTACTTCTCCTTCTTGATTACGAATTGGTACGACAACTTCTGACTGCGACAAAGGGCTGCAGGCAATATGGCCAGGGAAGTCATGTACGTTTTGAACGACGATCGTTCTGTTTTCACTCCAGGCAGTTCCGCACACACCCTTTCCTTTGGCTATTCGCGAACATGCCACCGGTCCTTGGAAGGGCCCGACCACCAACTCATCACCTCTTACAAGGTAAAATCCAACCCAAAAATACCCTTCGAGTTCTTTGAGAATAGCAGCAATATTGCTCAGATTGGCAATCAAGTCAGGTTCCCCTGAAACGACACCTTCTATTTGCCGGAGAGCGAGGTCGTAATTGCGATTCATGGCGCAAAGATAGATCAAATTTAAGCCGTGGCGAGTGTGAGAAAACTCAGTTTTTTTGGTTTCGCTTCAAGTATGGTGTGCCCGCAAGCTTCGAGAGTCGAGCCTGTGGTCACAACATCATCAATGAGCAAAACGTGCTTTCCTGAGATTTTTTCAGGTTCTGTTACTGTAAAGATTCGTTCTACATTCTCCCATCTCTCAAATCGTCCTTTTTTGGTTTGGGTGGAATTGTTTGAAATGCGTTTTACAAAATCCGAGCCGATTTCGGACCCCAAGTATTTTTGGAGTCCTTCTGCTATTGAGTCGCACTGATTGTATCCTCTGAGGCGCCTTTTTGAGGGGTGAAGCGGAAGTGGAATAATGACATCGGGAACGGCGTAACCATCGTTCAACAGATCTTTGGCATAAAGTGCACCCAGCCTTCTCCCAATATCCTGTCTTCCGTTGTATTTTAGATGATGTAAAAATGCTCTGGATGAATTGCCTCGAGCGAAATAGAGAAAAGCTGAAGCGGAGTCGATTTGAATTCTTCCACGAAATTTATTGAAAACAGGGTTCGTTTCGAGCCTGTGATAATTGGTGCGAGGCAGCTTGATAAGGCAATCTATACAAATGGTGTCTTCTGTTCCGTTTAGAGGTTGGGCACAACCGATACAAATTTTTGGAAAGAATAACCCGGCGAAATCTCTCAACCAACCAAAATTGTACTTTTGCTTCATTCTAATCCAAGTTTTCACGTTTCGTCATTGAAAGATACTGAAAACAAGGAATTTTGATAATCTCTTAAAGAATTGAAATTATGACTGACAGTGCGGATTCTAACAGCAAAAAGCTTCTCATAGCAGTTATCATTCTTGCCATTACTACGGTGGTCTTGGGGATATTGGTCTTTACCAAATCACAAACCGTTGAGACAAAAGTAAACGCGATCTCGGGATTGGAGGTTGAAAAGCTTCAGCTTCAGAACGATTTGCAAGACATGTTGATTCAGTATGATACGGTTACGGTTGCTAACGAACAGCTGTCGGCAGAGATAACTGCCCAACAAGAGCAAATCAGAGAGATGCTCAAAGAAATTGATAAGCACAAGGACGATGCCTACATCATTTCGAAATTGAAAAAAGAGGCCGCCACTCTCCGAGATATTATGAAGGGATACTTGGTGACCATTGATTCCTTGAACACCATGAACCAAGACCTAATCAGGGACAATAATTACTTGGTTGAGGAACTGGTTGAGGCAAAGACAAAAACCAAAGAGCTGGAGAGTACCAAGGAGAATTTAGAAAATATAGTAGCGACGGGATCAATTCTGCAAACGCTTGAAATGACTGCCGTAGGACTCAGAATGAGGAATAACGGAACACAGAAGGAAACCAACAGGGCGGACAAGACGGAGATCATCAGAACCTGCGCCAAAATTGGAGAAAACAGGATCGCTACTGCTGGTCGGAAAACGATCTATCTCAGAATTATTTCTCAAGACGGAGTGGTCTTGCAGCCTGAAATGTCAGAAGACCAAAGCTTCAACTTTGATGGAGTAAGTGGAAAGTATTCGGTGAAGCGCACTTTTGAATATGCCAACGAGAGTGCAGATGTTTGTGTCTTCTTCAACATTCCTGCAGATTCGGAAATTCCTGAAGGAAACTACATCGTAGAGATGTATGAGGGCGGTGCATTGATAGGAAAAGCAGATTTTGATTTGAAATAATCAAAAGAAGGCTCTCACTTGCACATTCCCTGTGTGGATAGACCGCGTTTCTTCGGATTTACGACCGTTATAGGTTAAGCTGAGCTGAAGGTTTTTTCCAAGATTCCTCTGAATGCCCGCAGCCCAAGTAATGTTCTGACCGTTTTGCAATCCTTCGAGCATCTCATAAGATAAGCTGTTATTCACACCTCCAACGTAGTCGATTGTGATGTAGTTTATCTGCGCGAAGTATGTACCTTTTTCAATTTTGCTCAATCGCAAATCGGCGCCGAAATCCACTATTTCTGCTTGCTCTCCACCCAAGTTTTCTGCGTTTTCTTTTAGGGTATAAGTTCCTGAGAGGTTTGCCCTGAATGCCGTGCTTGGCTGGTAAGAGAGAGTTGGTTTGAGCGATATGTAATCGATGGCATAGGTGCGCCCTTCAAGAAAGTCAGAACCACTTAATCGAGTTCCTGTTTCTTGTTCTAGAATAACTCCGTACTTAGCCGTGAAGTTGTATCGCAAGCGCAAAATGTGCGCAGTATTTTCTCGTTCCTCAAAACCTGAAGTCAGCGGCGTTTTGCTTGTTTGATCACTGTAGGTATAGTCCACGCCAAATTTGGAACTCGTTCGGTTAAAGAAAAACGTGTTTCGAATACTCGAAGATTGAGAAATCAAATTCTCGGTTCCTGAGGGATCAGCAAAGGGGTTGAAGCGATCTACCTCGTCTTCTTTACGGGTTTTTCGCTGAATTCGAAAGGCCGTTTGATTACTGAATCGGGCCAGAACTTTCTTTATTCCTTCTTCTTTCATCCAAATTCCCGCAGGACTAATATTAATGCTTTGCGAGAACTGGTTGGAATATGCTCTTTCGTAATCATCAGTCGGGGTAAACACCCTAAGGTATCGCTCTCCATCTTCTGGTCTTGCTGTCTCAAATTCGTTGAGCTCTTTTACTCCGTTGTTGTTGTAATCGATCCAAGTAAAAGGCGCCTGTCCGGTAGGGTCAAGGATGTAAATAAACTCTTGTCTGCGCTCTAGCCCTGAACCGATTTCGTAAAATGTATTGGCGGTTATGGTGTTTTTGAAAAACCTACCCGCATATTCAATTCTCATGAGAAGTGTTTGTTCAGGCTCCTGTTCGGTAGACTCTTCATCTACAATTTCCAATATTCTGTTAGATACGGTCGCCTTTAGGGTGTTTTTTGGGTTGCCCAACAATGACATTTCAGCACCATAGTGAATGGCATGCGTGCTTTCTGAGTAGTCGTCTGTGGCAGCGGCAAAATCAGTTCTTTCGCGGTAGAATACTTTGTAACCCAGTTTTGAAGAATCCAGATTGGCTATGTAGAATTGCCAGTCGTAAAACTTATAGGCTGTCGCGGAAAGAGTGTCACTATCGGGCGCAAAGCGGAGGTTATCTTCCCGCTCATCGGTAAATCCGATTTTCGTAATCCACATATCTTTTTCGACCAGTGATTTATGTCTGGTAAATCGAGATTTAACGGCACCTTCGGTTTCAAGCAAGCTACCAATGAACCATCCCCTGAAGCCTTCTAAGTTTAAATTGGCATTTAGGTTATTCTTTAATCCAGTGTAATCACTTCCCGCATCAAATCGGTCAAGCGAATAAGTCAGATCGTACATACTCGCCTTTTTAATCCCCACCGCTCCTGTGATTATGCTTTGGGCATTGTTCTCCAAACTATCGTTCAAGCTCAAGTTCCAGTTTCTGGTAAACTCGACGGAGCGATAAGGTTCGATTGGCCTGAAGTTTTTGCCTCTCGACTCTATCATAGCCCTTCCAAAAACTTCAGCAGCATCGGGTTTTTTTGAGAGCGTTTCGGTATGCTCCACCTTGGCGAATAGTCCGTGACTCAAATTGTTTTCATCGCCAATCTCAGAAAAAGTGTTTTGATCATCGTTCGAAAATCCCGCCTCAATACCGGCCGATGTTTTTTCGGTAAACTTTCCGTTGGCACCTGCCATGAATAGCTGGTTTCTTTTTGGAGCGACCAATTGTCGAACAGGAGCGTAGTTACCGTTGTGAAAGACTTGTCCGCCAATCACCTCCGGCTCCACCCATTGAAATATCCTTCCGGTTGCATCAAAGCCTGCCTGTACGTAATCTCCGTTTCCTTCGCCTACTTCGCTGAAGTTTACGTTGTAGAGCGGAGTAGTTGGCTCCGTGACTCGCACAAAAACAGAATCATAGCCCAGAGAGTCTGTCAGCGTATAGAGAATTCGATCATTACTATACTCAAATACTTCCGTAAACCCCGGGGCTATCGCTAGAGACGGATCATTTCCGGCAAGGCTCAGTATAGTTTTGTCCTGATCGGTTAAATCTTGTTGAAGTGGTTGGTTCTTAGCGTCCTGCTCACTAAAGAAATTGATGAAAAACTGGAAGCGATCATTTTCTACTCCTGTAGAGGTTTGTACGAGACTGCGGCTGTAGTTTGCGTCAGTGTACTGAAATTCGACGGCTATTCGTTTGTCTTTGTTAATCAGTTGATTCGCAGTAAAGGTTATTTCTGCAGTGTTGTAGTCAATAACGTAGTCGTTTTGTTGCCCTCGTTGCATCTCCTTACCGTCAATAAATACTCGCTCGGTTCCTGCTAAAATGATGATGAACGATTCATTTTCATTTCCCGTAAGTCGGTAAGGCCCTTGATTTCCCTCGGTTCCCTTTAATATATCTCTGGAGAATTTACCACGAGATATGGCGGCGCTGGTTTGGGTGAAGAAGGTGTAGTTGCCTGCCCCCATTTTGCGCCGAGTTTCGTATGAAGCTCCTTGAGCACGTTTAAAATAGGTTGAGAAATAACCCAATGGTCTTTGAATGATAAAGTCACCTGCGGTAAGCTTATTCTGATCGTCATAGAGCTGAATAAAAACTTGATCAAACTCTTGTAATTGGGCCGTATTACCCTCCGGCTGAATAGGGATATTGTCGTCCGTAACCGATGCTAGGACACTGATCTCGTCAGTCAGTTTTCCACTGAGTTGAAGGCTGAGCGTACTATTCACGGTCAAGTCTTGATTGTTTCCAAAGCCCAGGCCCCGCGATATGCTTCCGGTTTTATTCAATCTAGTAGAGCCAAAAACGGATTGTTGCTGTGCTTCAGGGCGAAAGGTGTATGGATCGGAGTAATAGTCCTCTCCTCGCTGTATGATGGAGGGTGATCGTCTTTGATACTTTCTCGTTAAGTCTATAGCAAATACTCGGTATGAAATTTCAATATATTTTGGAGGCGATTTTTCTTTCCAGACCAGTTTTGCCTCTGCGGGCAAAAGCGAATACGAAGAGTCCGATACAATTACACCATTGGATTTAACCACAAAAGAACCCGGGTCAATGCTCACAGTATCAATAGAAGTAGTATCGCCCTGAAGAAGAAGTGTTTTACTTCTGTAAGATCCGAAATCTTGAGCACAAAGATGCGTCGTACCGCTTACAAGAGCGATAAGATACAACCCTACTATTGCCGTTTTCTTTAGACGACAAAAACACGGTAGTATAGGGAATCTATTAACTTTGAGCGTCTGAAAGAACATCGATTCGCCCACGTGGGCTCCTAAGAATACGCAATTTGAAGCTTAAAATTATATCATATAATGTCAATGGCATTCGTGCTGCCATTCGAAAAGGATTTTACGAATGGCTCGAAGATGCTTCACCTGACCTTGTTTTAATACAAGAAACCAAGGCAAAGCCCGAACAGATCGACCTCAAAGTAGCAGAGGAACTGGGGTATAAGTCATATTTTCATAGTGCAGAGAAGGCTGGTTACTCTGGAGTAGCAATTTTAAGCAAAATTGAGCCTGATAAGATAGTAGTTGGTTGTGGAATTGAAAAGTATGATCGCGAAGGCCGAGTTTTGAGAGCTGATTTTGGAGACCTTTCCATTATGAGCACTTACTTTCCTTCTGGAAGCAGTGGCGAGGATCGACAGGCTTTTAAGATGGATTTTTTAGCAGACTTTTCTGTATTTATTGAAAAGCTGAAGGAGGAAAGACCAAACCTGGTCATAGGGGGAGATTACAACATCTGTCACCGAGCTATCGATATTCACAATCCTGTTTCAAATAAAAAGTCCAGTGGATTTCTTCCTGAAGAAAGGGAATGGGTCACTCAATTCTTAGAATCAGGTTTTATCGATTCATTCAGAAGTGTGAATGGTGATGTGACTGATCAATATTCGTGGTGGACTTATCGCTTTAACGCACGAAAAAAGAATTTGGGATGGCGTATTGACTACCATATGGTGTCGCAACCTTTGCTGGAATCTATCGTTAAAGCGGATATATTAGGCGACGTGTTCCATAGCGATCATTGTCCTGTTTCCCTAGAACTTAACTTATAATGATTAGAACAGTTCCATCGTTTCTAAGCAGACTTCTTCTCGTAGCTTTTTTGTTCTTTCTCGTAAACGGTTGCGATAATTCGCGATCAGATAGCGCCGGAGTAAACGGTGAGGTAAATCACGAATTAAGTGGAGGGCTATTTAAAATGAGTCTTTCAGACAACATTCTCAGCATTTTTCCGCACAACTTAATTGACGCTGCAGCTTTCAACTTGATGAATCAAGTTTATGAAGGCCTTTTTGAGCTAGATGAAAAGACAAATAGTTTTAAGCCACAATTGGCCGAGTCATACTCCATTAGTGAGGACGGAAAGGTTTATACAATCGTTCTTAAGAAAGGAGTATTCTTTCACGATGACCCCATTTTTCCAGGAGGAAAAGGAAGAGAAGTTAAAGCTGAAGACGTTGTACATTGCTTTACCAAACTCTGTGAGCCTTCAGAAAATAATGCGCTTTACCCCTATGTGATAGATCTTATCAAGGGAGCATCTGAATTCAGAAAATCCAAAATGGATGGGAGAAAGACCTCCGAGAGTCCCGAAGGGTTGCGATTGATAGATGACTATATTCTCGAAATCGAATTAGAGCATTCCACTCCAAATTTTTTGGCTGTTCTCACGCATCCATGCTGCTGGGTTTTCCCAAAAGAACTGTATGAATATGAAGATCAGGTTAACAATTGGTGCATTGGTACAGGACCTTTCAAGGCCTTTACCATTAAAATGAACGACGTAATCATATTTCAACGAAATAAGAATTATCGAGAAATGGACAGTTTGGGACGATCACTTCCTTACTTGGATGCTGTTCGGTGCAACTTTGTAGAAAATGAAAGAGATCAACTTGACGCCCTCCTGGATGGTAATTTGGATTTAATCTTCAGCGTGCCAAGAGAGAATATTCAACAGTTGGTTGAATCAGCAAAAAGCACCGATGCAGGCTATAGCATCATGACCATTCCCGGAATGCGTGTAGAGTACTATGGTTTTCAGCATAGAAGCGACTTGTTTGAAAATGAAGATGTTCGAAAGGCGATAAATTATGCCATTGATCGACAATTCTTGGTAGACAGCGTCCTTAAAGGTTTTGGGGAGCCTGCCATATACGGTTTTGTTCCTCCTTCTGCCCCGGGCTACAACGCCAAGAGTCTTGAAGGCTACTCTTTCGACCCCGACCTTGCCAGACAGCTATTGATAGGTGCAGGGTTCGAAGATTCCCAAGATTTTCCCGTGCTAACTATTCAAATAAATGATGGTAACCCTACGGCACTGGATGTGGCAGAAGCTGTTCAAAAAATGCTTGCTGTTAATCTTGGATTAACCATAGAACTCTCAATTCTACCGAGGGATAAACACTATGAAGAAATTGAATTGGGAAATGTAGACATCTGGAGAGATGGATGGATAGCTGACTACCCTGATCCTGAGAACTTTTTGAAATTATTTCACGGTAAGCTTGTGCCGGATGATTCTGTTAAAGCCTCTTACTTGAATACTGTCAGGTTTAAAGACCCTGACTTTGATGAATTTTTTGAGCGCTCAACCAGAGAGACCAATGCTGAGTTAAGACAGAAATTGTTGTTCAAAGCAGATAGCGTTGTTATAGACAAGGCAGCTGTTGCACCATTGTATTACGAACAATGGGTTTGGTTGGTCAATAAGCG
The DNA here is from genome assembly GCA_027214385.1 of Cryomorphaceae bacterium 1068. Lineage (NCBI taxonomy): Bacteria > Pseudomonadati > Bacteroidota > Flavobacteriia > Flavobacteriales > Cryomorphaceae > Cryomorphaceae bacterium 1068. Next base: position 108,470 of record JAPVXR010000002.1, read on the forward strand.
AGTTCAGAATCTTTCAGTTAGCCCAATGGGAAACCTTGATCTTTCCCAAGTTTACCTCTCGAAAGAGGAAGATTAAGAATTACTATTCGTTTTGAAGAAGAAACTCCTTTGCAACGGGCAATAAGGTTTCGAAAATGGGAATCTCCGTTTCTGTTTCGATGAGATACGTATTGATCTCATGATTTTCTCGATACTGCATCTTCAGTTCACGATAGTTTGGAAACCTTCCCGTCATTTTTTCATCTATAAATTGTGTCATCACATCTTTGTAGGACTCACTTTCGTAAGGTCTTCTCACAAATCGGTACTCATATTTGTAGATTCGAGTTTTTTTAGACCTATTTAATAGGATTAGGCCTCCGCTGCTTTGAGGGCTCAACAGCCCGATAGGGCGAATATTGATTTGCTCCATCAGCTGTTCCTTTTCTGAAATACCAAGTTGGTAGGTGGAAGATAGTTTTTCCAGTGCAAATCCCAGCACGTTGTTGAGCGTGCTCATTACCCCGTCATCAGAAAGTCGTTCGCGGATTAATCTGAGTTTTTTCACATCAACACCGATCAAATTCGTTCTCAACTCATTTTCGAGATTCAGAACGCTTTGCTTGTAAAAGTTAAGCTTTCTCAAATGATTCTGAATGTCGGGGAGATAAGGGAATAGCATTGACTCCTCAAACCGTTTTTGGGCTTGAGATGTGTATGCCAGCACCTGGTAGGTTTTGTATTCGTAATCGAATACAGGCTCAATTAGCCAATCATTGCTAAGCCTACTCATAAGTATTAATACTCTTTTGGTGAATAAAAGTTGCCGACCTTTGATATACTTAACGCAAAAAGGTAAGAAATTTGCTATTGTGTGTTCAACGATCTTAAACTAGCCATATGTCAAATACTTATTCCAAAGCAATCCTTCTCATTTTTACAATTGTCACCCTTACATCTTGTGTTCCTAATGGAAAATTTATGGATGTATCACAAAAGCAAGAAGCGTGTGAACGTGAAAATGAGCAGCTGAGGCTCCAGAATGAAAAGTTGAGCACAGAATTGAATGAGTTCGACACAAAGTATAATGTGTCTGAGCGAAAAATTGACGCATTGAAATCTGATACGGCGGTATTGGGGAATAGCTTGCGCATCTTGAGAAAACAATACGACAAGATCAACACTTTGAATGATCAACTTCTTTCCAAGACTGCGAGCTTGCGCGAAGGTACGGAAGCAGAGAAGCAAACCTTGATGGCTGAGCTTGAAACAGTTCGACTGTCTCTCTTAGAAAAAGAGGATGCATTGAACCAACTGGAAACAGCATTGAATACGAAAGAGGAAGAGCTTTTAGAAAGAGAGGCAAAGCTTACAGAGTTACGAGCAGCGATCACTGAGAAGGACTCGTTGATGAACGCTTTACGGCAAAGTGTTTCTGACGCTTTACTTGGTTTTGAAGGCAATGGACTCACGATTGAAAAGCGAAATGGTCGCGTATATGTAAGCATGGAGGCAAAGCTGCTGTTTGCCACTGGAGAAACTGCTGTGGATAAGAAGGGGCAAGAAGTGATTATTGATTTAGCCAGAGCTCTTGGCAATAGAGACGATCTTGACATCGTAGTAGAAGGTCATACCGATACTGATGAATTTCAGAGATCTACCTTTCCACGTAACAACTGGGATCTAAGTGTTCTCAGAGCCACTTCTGTTATAAATATCATGCTGGCCAATTCAGACATCAACCCTGAAATGCTAGTGGCTGCGGGAAGAAGTCAATATATGCCCATTGACCCGAACAACAAGGCGAAAAATCGACGAATTGAAATTATCCTTTCGCCTAAATTGAATGAATTGCTTGAAATGGTGAGCGAGGATTAACCAAACATTTCCGTGAGCATATCGCGCACATGTCCTACCGAGTGAATTTCCAGTTTACCCGATAGAGCAGACTTAGAGAGTTGATGGTGTTTGGAGATGAAAATGGATTTGAATCCAAGTTTATCCGCTTCAGCAATGCGTTGTTCAATTCTATTGATGGGTCTTATTTCTCCTGATAAGCCGACCTCACCTGCAAAACAAGTTTGGCGTGGCAGGCTTAAATCTTCACTCGACGACAATACTGCCGCAACTACCGCGAGATCAATGGAAGGATCGTGTATTTTGAGTCCTCCTGCAATATTCAAAAAGACATCTTTGCCCGCCAATTTAAACCCACATCTCTTTTCGAGAACGGCCAGTAGCATGTTGAGGCGCTTGACATCATAACCCGTAGCTGATCGTTGAGGAGTTCCATAAACGGCGGTACTCACCAAGGCTTGAACCTCTATGATGAGTGGGCGAATTCCTTCAATAATGGCTGCAGCTGCGGAGCCGCTTAAATTATCAGCATAGCCACTCAGCAAAAGTTCCGAAGGGTTTTCTACACTTTGAAGTCCTGAACCTTCCATGCGGTAAATGCCCAATTCATTTGTGCTACCAAATCGATTTTTAGTACATCTGAGCAAGCGAAAGACATGATTCTGGTCCCCTTCAAAAAGAAGGACAGCGTCTACCATATGCTCCAGGACTTTCGGTCCTGCAATGTTTCCCTCTTTGGTAATATGCCCGATTAAAAAGAGCGTGACTCCTTCTTCTTTGGCAAATCGCATTAGTCGAGCGGCGCTTTCCCTGATCTGACTAATCGATCCCGGTGAAGATTCAATCCACGACGCATTCAGCGTTTGAACGGAGTCTATCACAATAAAATCAGGTTTGAGGCTACTTGCGTGTTCAATAATAGCATCAGGATCGGTTTCGGTAAGTAGGAAACACTTTGGGTTGAGTTCCCCGATTCGTGAGGCCCGATCAGCAATTTGGGCTTTGCTCTCCTCTCCGGATACATATAGCACATTTGCCTTTTCGTATTTTAAAGAGGTCTGAAGTAGAAGAGTCGATTTTCCAATGCCTGGCTCACCGGCTATTAAAACCAACGATCCGGGGACCATTCCGCCCCCCAAAACGCGATCTGCCTCTGCATCACCAGTATGGTTGCGCTTGCCGGTCTCACTTTGCACTTCACTTATGGCCACGGGCAAGCTCTCCTTTTTTCTCTCTGAGGAGAATCCCTTTTTTGATTTCACGACAGTTTCTTCAATAAAGGTGTTCCACTCTCCGCAAGAAGGACATTTGCCTTGCCACTTAGGCGATTCAAAACCACAATTCTGGCAAAAGAAAACAGATTTCGATTTAGCCATTTTTAGACTTTTTAATAATCGCTGTTGTGCTGTACCCTTCTACAAGCGGTATGGAAACCGTACTCTTACCATTGGCACGTTGAATATCCGATCCAACGATGTAATTCTTTTGCTTTGGATCATCCTGATCGGGATCGTAGTCCCCACCTTTTAGCAAGACATCAGGTTTGATTCGTTTTACCAATTCATAAGGGGTGCCATCGCTGAAGATTACCACGGCATCAACGCATTGCAAAGCAGCTATCAACGTAGCGCGATCACGCTCCCCATTGATTGGCCTTTCGGGTCCTTTGTTCAATGACTTAACGGAAGTATCAGAGTTAACTCCCACAATGAGAAAATCTCCTTGTTCGCTGGCAAGATTTAACAGTGTCACATGTCCTCTGTGAAGAATGTCAAAAACTCCATTGGTGAAAACGATTCGTTTTCCTTTTACTCTGAGTCTTTGGGCCAGATTATCGAGTTTATCAATTTCGATAATCTTTTCGTTCACTCTATCCAGTCTGCTCATTGAGGCGATTTTTATTTAAGATGGGCATAAGAAACATGCATAATCCTCCTACCAAGACGATCATGATCGTTTGTGAAAACCAGAGAATCCATCCCAATGCAAATCCGCTTTCGGCAGAAATCCCATATAGCATAAGCGCTTGCATGATCCCTGCAGGAAAAGCTCCTATGCCACCGGGAATAATGACAATTGCAAAACTACCCAATACGAAACCGGCAAAAATTGCACTGATCCCTACGCTCGAAGTTTCTTCCAGTGCGAAGAAACAAACACCAAACATGGCAAGATACAGCCCCCAGATTGCAAGGGTTGCCAGCAGATACAACCAGCGCTTTTCCATTCTCACAATACTGCGCAAACCCTCCAGCAATTCGTTGATGAAGCTACGGATTTTACTAACCAAAGGGATGTGAGAGAATTTTTTGAGGAGGTAAAACCCTAATGCGATCAAAGCAATTACAGCTATGCCTCCGACAGATATAAGGGGCCACTCAAACTGATTTCTCGCAACACTGATTATTTCCAGTGCATATTTTTCTAAAAGCTCAAACTGAAGCAAAAGGGTAGTAAACGTGATGATCAGAAGTATAATGAAGTCAAGAGCCCGCTCGGATAGAATAGACCCAAAAGATTTTTGAAAAGGAACTCCTTCGTACTTAGTAAGGGCAGCAGCTCTGCTTACTTCACCTACCCTAGGAAGGGCCAGGTTGACCACGTATCCGATCATTACGGCCATAAAATTATTGGTCGTACTGGGAGAGTAGCCCATTGCCTCAAGCTGAAATTTCCATCGGTATCCTCTGATCCAATGGCTCAGTAGGCCCATAAAAAATGAAAGAAGGACCCAAAAATAATTGGCACTTTCGAAAGCTTTAAAAAGGTCGATTCTCTGGTCGGGGCTGAGTTGGTTGTAAATGTGCCACACCAAATAAATACCCAAACCAACAGGGATAATTATCTTAAGAAGCTGAATGGCCTTAGCTTTAAACATAATAGACTAGATTCAAATCTTCATGTTATCGATGAGTCTCACCTTACCAATTTTCGCAGCTAAGAGTGCTATTCTATCACCCTGAGTCGCATGGTCGGATGGAGGCTCAAAACTCCTGGGATCGACTACCTTGACATACTCAAGCTCAAGTTCGGGAAAATTGGTCAAATAACGCTTCCCAAGGTTTTCTAATTCCAAATGATTCATCGAGGTGCTGTTCTCTGACATCAATTGAAGCGTTTTTGATAGATGCAGGGCTAGGTTTCTCTCCTTTTTAGAGAGTAGCATATTTCTCGAACTGAGAGCCAAACCGTCTTCATCCCTTACGGTATCGCATCCTATTACTTCCACACCTAAGTTGTAATTTTTATTCAGTTCCGTGATAATTCGGAACTGTTGGAAATCTTTTAAGCCAAAATAAGCTCGTTTCGGCTGAACTATTTCGAACAATCTTTTCACAACAGAGGCAACACCATTGAAATGGCCTGGTCGAAAAGCTCCTTCCATCACATGAGATACTTCTCCGAGTTCATAGTGATGTTCGTCTTTTTCGGGGTAAATCTCATCCTTGCTAGGTAAAAAGACATAGTCAACATCGGCTGCTTTCAGAAGCTCCAGATCTTGGTCAACTTCGCGAGGATATCGGTCAAAGTCTTTAGGATCATTGAATTGAGTGGGATTGACAAAGATTGAAACGACCGTAAGGTCATTTTCGGAAGAACTCTTCTCTACTAAGCTTAAATGACCATTGTGCAATGCACCCATTGTGGGAACAAATCCAATTGATTTTTCCGGTAAGTTTTCAGCCAGAGAAGTCATTTCACCTGCCTTTCTGATCACTTTCATATGCTTCCGAAATGAGGGAATTTAAGGTTCAAAACGCCAAAGCGAAATTGGCCAAAGCTAACGAATAGATTGAGAAACCGAGAAAATTTAGTTATTTTTGTACTATCTAAACAATTCCCAGCATTTTATGAAGAAGACGAGAGTTTTATATGTGTCCCAGGAAATTACACCCTTCCTGCCGAAGAATGAATTGTCAGAAGTTTCTAGAAATTTACCTCAAGGAATACATGAGAAAGGCAAAGAAATCAGAGTATTCATGCCCAAATATGGTTCTATCAATGAGCGTAGACATCAGCTTCACGAAGTAATTCGCCTATCTGGAATGAACTTAGTGGTGAACGATACCGATCACCCTCTTATTATTAAAGTAGCTTCAATACCCACTGCGCGTATGCAGGTTTACTTTATAGATAATGAGGATTATTTCCAAAGAAAAGCAGTGCTTACTGATAAGAAGGGTAAGTTTTTCAAAGACAATGATGAACGCTCGATATTTTTCTGTCGAGGTGTATTGGAAACAGTTAAAAAGCTTGGCTGGGCTCCTGATGTGATTCATTGCCACGGCTGGTTTACTTCGTTCTTGCCACTTTACCTGAAAAAATTCTACAACGAGGATCCTCATTTTGCTGATTCCAAAGTTGTGTTCTCGGCATATTCTCGAGATTTTGAAGGTAAGCTTGATAAAAAAGTAGCGGAGAAGTTAAAGTTTGATGGTTTCTCTGATGAAGATTTGGGAGATTTGAAAAATGGCGAGGTTGACTTTGAAACTTTGACCAAATTTGCATTCAAATACGCTGATGGTATTATTGAAGCCAGTGATGATTTGTCAGATGGAATTAAGTCAGAAATTGAATCTTCCGATAAGCCGAAACTTGAATACTGCGATCCTGAAAATTGCGTTAAGAATTACAGTGAATTCTACGACGAAATACTTGAAGAAAATACTATTCTCGCAGAATAGACTTAAAGAAGGTAATATGTTAAACATAGATAAGCGGCCGCGTAAGTGGGCCGCTATCTTTTTTTTATTTGCTGTATTTACGGCATGTGAAAAACCCGAAGGGTCAGTAGGTATTGACCTGCAACCCGATGACGATATATTGAACGTTTCAGGCATTGATACTTTCACTGTTACTGCTGTTTCGTTGCCAGAGGATTCTGTGAGAACGGATGGGGTAGTAACGGGAATGGTAGGGGCCTATATCGACCCCATATTTGGATATAGTAAAGCTGATCACTATTCAGAACTGAGGTTAACCTCGTCGAACCCCATATTTTTTACGGAAGGTTCGTCCTTGGAGAATCTGGTTATAGATAGCCTTATTTTGAATCTGGCATTTGAGTTTGGTCAGGGTGTACCTGTCTATGGGTCTACCGGAGCGCAATATTTTCAAGTTTTTGAAGTGGCGGATTCGCTGGATGTTACCGAAGCTTACTACAGCAATCAATCGTTAGCCGTTTCAGATCAGGATCTGGTTTTGGAAGGAAGTAATTTGGTTAGTCCAAATTACCGCGATTCTTCTATAGTCGATGGAGTTGCATTCCGACCTTCAATCAGATTGCCTTTAACAGAGGAACTCGGCCAAAGAATATTTGATGCTAGTGAAGGAGATGGACTAAGTGCAACGGAATTTCTCGAAGTATTGAAGGGCTTTAAAATTACAGTTGATGATAATGCTGCGGGAGTCAACCTTGCCAATACCGGGATCGTCTCATTCAATAGTTTTCTGGGAACAAGTCGAATGGAGCTTTATTACCGAGATACGCTGGTTACGGAAGACGACCCGGAGCCCGATACCCTTTTCTATGATTTTGAGATTAGGGGTAGCACGGGAAAGTTTAATTCATTCCAACATGATTTTGTGAGAGGAGGTGAGCCATCACTCGTTAGACAAGTAGTCAACGGAGTAGCTTCTCCGGGGGAACAAACGCTTTATGCGCAGTCGATAGGCGGTGTGAAATTGCAGGTGGACCTGCCTTATTTAGAGAAATTACGCGAAGAAGAAGGAATTGCAATTGCTAAAGCTGAGCTGATTTTACCTGTCAATTCGAATAGTGGAGGCAGATATCCGGTTCCCGAAAGACTTTTGATATTTGGACTGGATGAGAATGGTGATGCCTTCTTGCTTGATGAATTCTTGCAAGACCCTCAAAATTACTCTTTTATCGATGGGGCCTTCGATGCTCAAAATGGGCAATACCGCTTTTTTATCACGCGATTTTTACAACAAATTCTTTCTGAAGAAAGGGAATTTGACGGTTTGGAAATTGTCGTACAGAGAGCTTCCACCACTGCAAATAGAGTTGTTCTTAACGGAGCGAATTTCCCAAACAGCGAGAATCCTGAAGATAATCTCAGACTTGAAATACTCTTTACTAATTTTTGACAGCCGATGTGTGGAATAGTTGGATATATAGGTACCAAAACGGCATACCCTATTCTTATAAAAGGATTAAAAAGGCTCGAGTATCGTGGATACGATAGTGCGGGAGTCGCAACCCTGGAGAATGACGAATTACGAATCGTCAAACAGAAAGGAAAAGTAAGCGGCCTGGAAGAAAAAGTTGAACAGGGTAAAGCAATGACGGGTACCATCGGCATTGGTCATACTCGTTGGGCTACTCATGGCCCCCCAAATGATGTGAACTCTCATCCGCACGAAAGTGAAGACGGGAATATGGCTATCATCCATAATGGAATCATTGAGAATTACGGGGCTTTGAGAGAGGAGTTAACAAAGCGGGGCCATGTTTTCAAAAGTGACACTGACACTGAAGTCCTCATTCACTTGATTTCCAATGTTCAGAAAAACGAGAATAACAGTCTTTTCGATGCAGTGCGTATCGCTTTAGGTGAAGTCATAGGAGCATATGCTATCGTAGTTTTGGATAAGAATAACCCAAATCAACTGATTGCTGCGAAAAAGGGAAGTCCATTGGTCATTGGACTTGGGCACGATAAAGAGTTTTTCATTGCATCTGATGCTACTCCTATTATTGAATACACCAAGAACGTTATTTACTTGGATGATGAGGAAATAGCCATCTTAGATAGAGTGGAAGGGTTCACCCTAATGAACATAAAGAATCAGAAGAAAACCCCTTATGTACAAGAGTTAGAGATGCAACTGGAAGTCCTGGAAAAGGGCGGATACGAGCATTTTATGCTAAAGGAAATTTACGAGCAACCCAGGTCGGTGAGGGATTCCATGCGCGGAAGATTAAGAGTAGATTCAGGACAAGTAGAATTGGGTGGTATTCGCGATTATGTATCGAAATTCGTAAACGCCAACAGAATACTCATAGTGGCTTGTGGTACCAGCTGGCATGCCGGGTTGGTTGGAGAATATCTTTTTGAAGATCTGGCCAGAGTGCCTGTTGAAGTGGAATACGCATCGGAGTTTCGTTATCGAAATCCTGTCATTTACGAGAACGATGTGGTCATTGCCATCTCTCAATCGGGAGAAACAGCTGACACTTTAGCTGCCATTGAATTGGCAAAGTCAAAAGGAGCTACGATCATTGGAATTTGTAACGTTATTGGATCATCGATTCCGCGAATGACTCACGCAGGTTCATATACACATGCAGGTCCAGAAATCGGAGTAGCATCGACGAAGGCTTTTACTGCTCAGGTGACTGTTCTTACTTTGATGGCCCTTCATATAGCCAAGCAGAAGGGGACGATACCCGAAAGCAGATTTCAGCGATTGTTGATCGAGCTAGATAGTATTCCGGATAAGATTGAGAAAATTCTTGAATCGAATGAGCTGGTGAAGGAAATAGCACGGATTTATCAGGATGTGCCAAATGCACTTTATTTAGGAAGAGGATATAACTTTCCTGTAGCTCTTGAGGGAGCCTTGAAACTTAAAGAGATCTCATACATTCATGCCGAAGGATATCCTGCAGCTGAGATGAAACATGGGCCTATTGCCTTGATTGATGAGGAAATGCCAGTCATTGTGGTTGCCCCTCGCGCAGGATCTTACGAGAAAATTGTCAGCAACATTCAAGAAGTGAAGGCAAGGAAAGGAAAGATTATTGCGATAATTACTGAAGGAGAAAGGCAAATAAAGGAAATGGCTGATCATACGATCGAAATCCCCGATGTCGATGAGTGCCTAATGCCATTGGTTACCGTTATTCCCCTTCAACTTTTGAGTTACCATGTAGCCGTAATGAGAGGTTGCAATGTTGATCAGCCAAGAAATCTCGCTAAAAGTGTTACTGTTGAATAAACCCTAATTAACAAATCAAATAAAGTCTAAAGAATGAAAAGAGTATTTATCACCTTAAGCCTAATTGCATCATTGACCTTTGTAGGTTGCGAATCTGAAACTCCTGCAGAAAATGCTCAGGAAAAAGCAGAAGAAATGACTGATGAGCTCATGGATGACATGGAAGAAGCAGGAGAGGATATGGAAGATGCCATGGAAGATGCCGGAGAGTCTATTGAGGAAGCAGCAGATACACTTATGCAAGACGAAGAAGAGATGTAATTTGACTCTTTTTAAAACAAATAAAAAACTCCGTGATCCAATGGGTCACGGAGTTTTTAGTTTGTGTAAATTCAGATTATTCTATAATCATTCCTGCACCAACCGTTTCATTCGTGGCTTCATCTATTAAAATAATGCTACCGGTTATTCTGTTTCGTGAATAACGATCGTAAAACAAAGGTTGAGTTGTTCTGATTTTGATGCGCGCCATGTCGTTCATCTCGATGTTTTTCTCATCCTCTAAACGGTGCAAAGAATTGATATCTACCTTGTATTTGATCTCTTTTACAATACATCTTGCGTCTTTGGTCGTGTGCTTTACAGCGTACTTTCCATTCGCCATGAGAGGCTTTTCACCCATCCAGCAAATCATCATCTCAATATCCTGACCGACCTCGGGCTGGTTATTGGGCCTTACGATCATATCACCGCGACCGATGTCAATATCATCCTCTAATCGCAAAGTGACGCTCATAGGAGCAAAAGCTTCATCTATCTCGCCTGTGAATGTGTCAATAGCCGCGATCTTTGAGGTAAATCCTGAAGGGAGTACTACTACGTCATCACCTTTTTTGAGTACACCACCTGCAACGCGACCGGCATAACCTCTGTAGTCATGGTACTCAGTGGATTGCGGACGCACTACGTATTGAACGGGGAAGCGGCAATCCACAAGGTTTTGATCACTGGAAATATGGATGTTCTCCAAGGTATACATCAGGGTACTGCCCTCGTACCAATCCATATTTGTGGATTTGTGTACGACGTTGTCTCCCTTCAATGCGCTAATCGGAATAAAGCGAATGTCATTCACTTCTAACTTGGAACTAAAGGCTTCAAGCTCTTCTTTAATCTCCTCAAAACGTTCTTCGCTGTAGTCAACCAAGTCCATTTTGTTAATGCAGTAAACTACATGCGGAATCTTTAACAAAGATGCGATAAACGAGTGTCGAGCCGTTTGCTCAACAAGCCCGTGGCGAGCATCTACAAGAATGATTGCCAGGTTTGCCGTTGAAGCACCCGTCACCATATTCCGTGTGTACTGGATGTGACCGGGAGTATCAGCAATGATGAATTTTCTCTTTGGAGTTGCGAAGTATCGGTAGGCAACATCAATGGTGATTCCTTGTTCTCGCTCAGAACGAAGACCATCGGTTAAAAGTGCCAAGTTAACTTCAGCTTCAACACCGCTCTTTTTAGAAGCTTGTTCAATCGCTTCCATCTGATCGGCGAAAATACTTTTTGAATCGTAGAGCATTCTACCAATCAAGGTTGATTTACCATCATCTACACTTCCCGCCGTGGTGAAGCGCAGTAGATCCATATCTAAATATGCGTGTTCTTTAGTCATTGTTGAGGTAGGTTAAAAGTATCCTTGTTTCTTCCGGTCTTCCATGGCAGCTTCACTTCGCTTGTCATCAGATCGTGCGCCACGTTCAGTAACTCGAGTGGCAGAAACTTCTTCAATTATTTTTTCAAGATTGTCGGCATCCGATTCTACGGCACCCGTGCAAGTCATGTCTCCAATGGTACGGAAACGCACCTTCTTCATTTCAGGAATTTCTCCATCTTTTCTTGTGATAACTTCTGTATCAGCAAGGAGCACTCCGTCGCGCTCAAACACCATTCTTTCATGGCTGAGGTAGAGGTGAGGAATGGCGATGTCTTCCAATAAGATATATTGCCATACATCCATCTCTGTCCAGTTTGATATTGGGAACACTCTGAAGTGTTCTCCCATGTTTTTCTTTCCGTTAAAGAGATTCCAAAGCTCAGGTCGCTGGTTTTTTGGATCCCACTGACCAAACTCATCTCGGTGACTAAAGAAGCGTTCTTTGGCACGAGCCTTCTCTTCATCTCTTCTTCCCCCACCCATGGCGGCGTCGTACTTTCCTGCCTCCAATGATTCAAGAAGTGTGACCGTTTGCAAAGCATTACGGCTGGCGTTGTATCCTTTTTCTTCAACTACTTTCCCTTCGTCAATTGATTGTTGAACGGATCCGACAATAAGTTCAGCTCCTGTTTCTTCCATCAATTTATCCCGAAATTCTATGGTTTCCGGAAAATTGTGTCCTGTGTCTACGTGTAGCAAGGGGAATGGTACCTTGCCCGGATAGAACGCCTTTCGGGCTAAGTGAAACATTACAATAGAATCCTTTCCTCCGGAAAATAACATTACCGGATTCTCAAATTGAGCGGCTACTTCCCGTAGGATGAAGATTGACTCAGATTCGAGTTCTTTTAAGTGTGTTAGACTGTAAGATTGCATCAGTCGTATTTTATTTTGGTTGATATAAAATTCAATAGTTGATCAGCAGATTCTTCCGCTGTTTGATTTTCGGTAAATAGAGTTAATTCAGGGCTGGCAGAAGCTTCAAAAGGAGAATCAATCCCGGTAAAGTTCTTGATTTCACCTTTTCGGGCTTTTTTGTACAAACCTTTCACATCTCGCTCTTCACAAATGTGAAGCGGAGTGTTTACAAAGACTTCATTGAAACTGTTATCACCAATTATTTCGCGGGCCATGCTCCGAATTTCCACGGTAGGACTTACAAAACAGTTGATGGTAATAATCCCACACTCATTGAAAAGTTTATTTACTTCTGCGATACGACGAATGTTTTCTCTACGGTCTTCTTCCGTGAAACTCAAATTATTATTTAAGCCATGGCGTACGTTATCACCGTCAAGAAGTTGTACGAGATGTCCTTTATCGTGAAGCTTTCTCTCCACAATTTTTGCTACTGTAGTTTTGCCTGAACCGGATAAGCCCGTCATCCAAATGGAAATGGCTTTTTGCTTTAGTAGTGCTTCTTTTTCACCTCGCTGAACGACTTCGTCGTAAAAGGTAAAAATGTTGTTTTCTCTTTCCTTCATAATGATTGGAGCGCAAAAGTACGAATACTTGGCTGCAAATGAAGCGAATAACGTTTCTATCGCTTTAAGAAATAAATAAGTATTGGCTTTACTAACGGTGAGAGATCAGTTTAGGTTACCATCTGGGTGTGGTAAACTATTAAAATGCAGAAATGTACGGCACAGAAAAAAGGTCTTATCGGTTGGCAAGGGTTTTTTACAGAGAAATCAATTCCATCATTGATGGCATTTCTGCTTTCTTTGCACTAACCTTATTATCGTCCCGCACAAAGCCTTACGAGATTCATGAATCTTCAATCCATCCAAAGAACCCTTTCAGGAAAAGGCGATCAAAACCTTGGAGAACTGGTGAAAGGGGGTCTTTTTGCCTTTGGTTACCGCCTTATCACCATGTGCGTCAGTTACGGCCTTGTTATTCTGATTTCAAAACAGCTGGGAAAAGATGGTGTAGGTGTTTGGAATCTTTGCATCGCCACCCTTAATATTTGGGTAATGATCGGGTGTTTCGGATTCAATACTTCCATTGTTCGATTTGTTTCACAATACCGCGCTAAGAACTGGCACTCAACGGTAAGAACGCTTTATCGAGTGATAATGCGCTATTCCAGCATGAGTGGTATTGCCTTGGGGGCCATTCTTTTCTTTTCTTCTGAATTTTTGGCGACCTACTATTTCAAAGACCCTGCGATGAATGTTCCCTTGAAGATAACTGGGTTCATTGTTCCTCTGGTCGTTATCTCCACGATCAACGTGGAGTTTATTCGAGGGATGAAGAGAATTCAAGTCAGTGAGTTCTTCAGAACCTTGGTTTTGCAAGTGACGGCTCTGATCGGTACTGTTGTAATGACATATTATTCACTAGCGGCTGAAGACCCTTTGATCGCTTATGCATGCGGCGCGTTTTTGGCTCTGGTCGGCACTACGATCTTTATACATAGGTATTTGAAAAAAGCTACAGAGTCTAAAGAAGTAGCTTCTGAACCAGAACCTTTTTTTTCTTTCAAAAATCACCTGATGATCTCTCTTCCCATGATCATGACTTCATTTATTCAACTCCTAAATGGACGGGTGGACATATTGATGTTAGGTTATTTTTCTGACACGGGTGTTGCAGGTGTTTTCGGGATGGCATTTAAGTTATCTATCATTACCAACTTCGTGATTGGGGCAATGAAGGCTATTGCCATGCCTAAGATCAGTGAGTTATTTTGGTCAAACAAAAAAGATCAACTTAAGAAAGTCGTTCACTTCTCGACTCTTTTCATCTTTGCTTTTGCCTTTCCTGTCTCGCTTGTTCTCATGATTTTTCCTGAATTCATCTTATCCTTAATCGACGAAGAGTTTATTGAAGGGGCTGGTGTACTTAGAATATTTGCATTGATGCAATTGATCAATGCAGGGTCTGGAATGGTCGCTGTCTTTCTGAATATGTCGGGTAATCAAATGTTCTTTACGAAGATCGTCTCGATTACGACTACAATGAATATTATACTCAATCTCATTCTCATTCCGATATATGGGATGGAGGGCGCGGCATTTGCCACACTTTGCAGCACGGTAACATGGAATATTGTAGGAGTGAGATTTATCTACAAGCGTTATAAGATCTCTACTTTCTTCAATCCCTTCAGTATTTTCAAGATGTTGAAAAAGGGCTAGTTGTCTAGCCAGTATTTTAGATCCCGATCCATCACTTCTTGAAGCTTTTCAATGTCTTCTCTGAAATAAGATGTAAGCTCTTTTCTTGTTTCGGGTTTCATGGGTTCTTTTGTCAATAGCCTACTCATCAGCTTGTCACGTTTGTTTTTCAAATTGCTTTGAAGAGATGAAGGCAAAGCCTTTCCTATTTTTTGCGCTACAGGATTTTTCCGAAGAAGATTTACCAACCCCTTGCTTTTGGGAATACCGCTCGGATTGGCTTTCATCGAGGTGTCAAATTGCATCAAGGGCACACCTAGGAAATTGAGCATTTCATCGGTGGTTTCGCTTCCTTTTTTTAGATCTTCCAACAGCCACACTTTGGTTTGAGGAATGGCACTTTTGAAAGCAGAAACCTGATCGGCATATTTACCATAAGCCAAGTAGTCAAAACCCCATCGCTTATTTTTCCACTCGCTAATGCCTTTTTCAGAAATGGCATCTTCGAACGTGCGATTTTCAAAACCATTGCGAATCAGGTAGGTATAATGTGAGTATGCCCGGTCTACAGGATTTCGCAAGATGATCAAGGACTTCAAGTCTTTCAGCCCTTGTCCGTAAAAATCATGGAGCAGTTTTAAGCTTTTATCATAGGTGTATAGATATGATGTAGACGCCTCACCACAAAGATGACTGCTCTTGGCTGAATCGAACAGCTCCAGGTACTTTTGCGTTTGCCAAATAGGTATGGCATTGAATTTCTCGTCGGTATAAGTCGGTTTGTCCCCGCCAAAACTAAAGTAGAATGGCTCCTTTCGAGAAGGAGGAAAAAACAGATCGGGATGCTGAGACAGCAGTTGGTATAGTGTAGTTGTGCCGCTTTTAGCTGCTCCCGGAATAATGAAATCAGGAAGCCGATAGGTCTGTCCTTTGTAATCGTAGTTGAACATCGGCGCAAAATTGATAAATATGTAACCAGTTGAAAGAAAGTCTCGTTCTAATTTTCAACATTTGCAGAGCAACTCTCACTTATGCTGATAGATATAAACGGCCAAGACCTCAATCTTCCCGATATTTTGATTTTAGGCGCTGCCAAAAGCGGCACCACTTCCCTCGCTTTTTTCCTTAAGCAACATCCTGATGTGTTTATGCCACGAAAAGAGCCGGGATTCTTTGCCTATCACGATAGAGATGTATCTGAGATCCCTTCGGGCATTAGGGACCGTCAAATAGTAGATCTGAAGGAATATACTGATATGTATGCGCCGGTTGGTAAAGGGCAAAAAATCTGTGATAGTTCCGTTGCTCAATTCACAAATCACAAAGATACTCTGCGCAATATCAAAGCCTTGTACGGAGAAAAAACCAAGGAGCTAAAGACCTTCATAATACTTCGAAACCCTGTAGACAGATCATTCAGTCATTATCTGATGTTTGTAAAAAATCAGCTGGAGGATCTTGATTTTAAAGAGGCTTTGGCGCCTGAAATCGTAGAGCAGAGAAGAAAAGAGCAGTTGGGTTTCGACTACATCGGCGGAAGCCTTTATGCTGAAAGGATTAAAGATATTCTGGAAGAACTTCCTCAAACAGTCGTTTACATTACCAGCGACCTGAAAAGATCTGAGCTTTTGGAAGAGTTTCTAACGGCTTGTGATCTACGGGTAGATGTGGATATCAATACCAAAGCTAGATTAAACCCAAGTGGCCTGCCAAAGAGAAAGGGTTTGATCTCAGCCTTGAATCATCAGAATCCTCTGAAGGCTTTCATGAAAAAGGCCCTTCCCGGCAAAGCGCTATTCAAGCTTTATGCCCTGAAATCGAAGCTGATGGAAAAAGGTATCGAAAGGGTTGAGTTGGACCCTGTGGTTCGGATGGAGCTGACAGAGAAATATTTCAAATCAGATATCCAAGAGCTCGAAAAGATCTTGAACAGGGATTTGTCAAAGTGGTATGCCGCAATCGAAAAGCCTAAGGCTTAGATTTTCCAACTCTCCAGAGATTTTCCCAACAAGCCCTCCAAAGCAGCAACATCCGTACGGTAAAATTCAACCAATTCGCGACGAGTTTCCTCATTCATAGGAGGGTAGGAAGCAATATTGATATTTTTTACCTTTTTTCTCATTTTGGCTCTCTTCTCCTTGTTGAATGCCGCTCTGAAGACGGGCCTCAAGGTTTTCTTAACTAAGTTTTCTTGAGTGATGAGCTTTTGAAGACTTTTAAACTTGGGCTCGCCCGACTTATTGTATTCCTTATTCGTGTTAAATTGCACCTCATGATTTACTCCCAGAAACTCCAAGATACTCGCCATTTCTGTTTCTTGATTTTCTTTGAACTCTTCGGTGATTAAGACTTTTACGTTCTTGAAAGCCTCCATAAATGCTTTCACTTGCTTAAAGTACAACCCCATATCTCGGTGCATCCACATGAAGTCATACTTCTGTTCTTGCCGCAGTACTTCCATCTTCATCGATTCCTCAAAGCTCAATTTTTCGTGTACATCCTTCACGAAATGCATGTATGAGGAATAGGCTCTGTTGACGGGATTTCTGAGAATTATCAAGATTTTCACATCTTCACCAAAGGTTTCCTTTATCAGAGGAATACTCTTCTTGTAATGGTAGAGGTATCCTGTTCCGATTTCTCCGTAGGTTTTAGCGCTGTTCTCGGGATAGAGAGAAACGAAACTCGACTTATCAAGAATGAGCTCTGACTTGGGTCGCTGTGCCGGATAGCCAAGCCCAAAGTCCGTGAAAACATCGCGGAGGAAATAAAATGTTTCTTTTACGGGAATATCGATTTCCGGATGTTGACGCAGGTATTCAAAAATGGAGGTCGTGCCTGCCTTGGCCGTGCCAACAAATAGAAAATGAGAATTGCTCATATATTCTTTTCGAAGTGTTTAATTTGTTGCTTTGATTTAAAAATCAACCGATAACTGAATCAGGTTTAAATAATTCGAACTTAAACCGTACCCTGCGAAGCGAAAATAGGGTTATTTTGTCATCTTTGAATTGAAACCTAACTTGCTGATACTTCGTTCTAAGAAATTGGTAGCCCCCCTTAGACAATGCTAAAGAACCCATATTTTTCATTAGACCGACAAGGCAATCATTTTGCAGTGAAAAAGAACTTTTTCACTATGATTGCCATAGCTCTTATAGTGGCGCTGACATTCAGGAGTTTTTGGGCAAGTGTAATGTATCCCGTCGAGCTCGTTTTAGAGGCCCTCTTAGAAGGACTTATCTTTCTTTACATCCTGTACCGTCTGGTATGTAGGATCATCGAAAAGAACTACACATTCAGTGGGATCGAAATTTACCTCGGTATCCTCTTTATTTTCCCCATAATACCAGCTTTCGCGGCATGGAGAGAATTTGATCAACCAATGTTTTTTGGTGTAGCGACTTATCGGGATTTTTACCTTCTGTTTGGAGGTTTAATCGTTTATAACCTTCTCAAAGAAGGCTATGTAAGCATCAAAACTGTAGAACATTCTTTTGTCACGTTGGCATTGATTTACATGTTCTTCTCCTATTTTCTCACCATCTTCATTGATCCTGTCCAGTTTCAAGATACTGCCATTTCAGGGGCAAACCCCGAGAAAGGAGGAGACGTGTATTATCGCCTCAACATGTCCTTGTTCTTTTTTGGATCAGTCTATTTCACGGTGAAGTCATTCTATCAAAAAAATCTAATCTATCTCGGCATAGCTGCCTTATTCATATTCTACGTCGTTTTCATTCGTCTCGACCGCACATCTATTGCGGTCTTGGGTTTTGGTTTGGGTGTCTTTTTCCTGACTGCCCTTCCGGCCAAAACGCAAGTGCTTACCATCTTCAGAGCATTGATACCGCTGACAACTGTTGCCTTGATTATCGCAATTTTTAAGGCAGATATTTATGAACAATACTACCACATGTTCCTCGATGTGTTTAATACGGCAGGTAAGGCAGGATCGGGTTCTCTAGAGGACAATATTCGCCTTATGGAAGTAGACATTGCGGTGAAAGGGTTTCTGGATAGTCCAATCTTTGGAAAGGGTAAAATAAGTACCTATTTCTTGCCCGACGGATACAATCATTTTTATGGCTTCTTCTATACATCAGATGT
Source organism: Cryomorphaceae bacterium 1068 (assembly GCA_027214385.1). Classification (NCBI taxonomy): domain Bacteria; kingdom Pseudomonadati; phylum Bacteroidota; class Flavobacteriia; order Flavobacteriales; family Cryomorphaceae; species Cryomorphaceae bacterium 1068. The sequence goes on from JAPVXR010000002.1 coordinate 127,157, forward strand.
AGGAATATTCGGCTACTTGTTTTCTGCGGGAGTAATTGGGCTTGGAATAGTTTTCTTCCAATTCGTTCTAGCAATCAAATACATCAGAGGGATCAAGTATATCAAGCAAAATGTGTTTCTAGTTACGTTGAAAATAACGTTACTCATTCACGCACTGGATGCCATCACAACCGAATACCTCACCCTTTATTCCGGGCAAACGCTCACGATGATATTATTGATTTTTTATTTCTATCAAAGAGATAGAGTAATTCAAGCCAGAGTCAATAATGGCGAATCGATCGAAGCTATTAAAGTAGAGGGAACATTGAGAAAAGACCGAGCACTATCATGACAACCGATAAGCAATTGCCCAATTTCTTTGTAGTTGGAGTGGTAAAAGGAGGTACAACCAGCCTGTACCATTACTTGGCGCAACACCCCGATGTGTATCTACCTCCCATCAAGGAGACCAACCACTTTGCCTCTAGCGATATTTCCGAAAAGGACTTTTTAAAGGGCTATGCTCAAGATGTCAATCTTGATCTCGATAGGTATATTAAGGGCGGAATGAAAGAGACCATTCACATTGCACATGTGAATGAAGATCACCACTACAACGCATTATTTTCAAAAGTTGAGCAGGAGAATGCGATCGGTGAGATCAGCAATTCTTACATGATTTGTCCAAATGCAGCGAAGGCGATATATGATTTCAACCCTGAGGCTAAAATTCTGGTCATTTTGAGAAATCCGATTCGAAGAGCTTGGTCTCAGTTTTTGATGAATTTACGAGAAGCGAAAAGTGACGCGGACAATTTTATTCAGGAATTAGAGAATGACCACGCTCAAAATCCTAAAGGTTGGGGTGTGAACCATCAGTACCTCGAATTGGGAAAATATTCAGATCAACTCAAAAGGTATTTTGATCTTTTTGGAAAGGATCAAGTACTCCCGATTTTCTTTGAAGACTACAAGAAAAGCCCTGATGACGTTCTGGCTAGCATTTGTACTTTTCTAGAAATTGATGCCTCATTTGAATTTGATTTCTCAGAAAAAAGTAATGCATCTGCCTTACCTCGAAATGCAGGTTTGAATCGGTTCTTGGTAAATTCAGGGATCATGACAACCGCCAAAAAATTGACACCGAAGCCACTCAGGCAAAAATTAGCGGGAGCCCTTTATTCTGATAAGAATATGCCAAAGCTGCAGGAAGCTGACGCAAAATGGCTTCGCGATTATTACCAAAATGAAGTTGGACAATTGTCCGAGCTTCTCGAAATAGACATCACTAAGAAATGGCCTGAATTTGGCCAATAGAATGGATAATAAAGTACCGCATAGCGACGACCCCGTTGTCTTTATTGTAGGAAATTCTCGCAGTGGAACAACTATGATGATGCGCATTATGAATAACCACAGCATGGTTCATTCCATCAACGAGCCGCACTTTTTTGAAAAGATGTGGACACCAAAAGACGATGGAGTTCCGATCAATGCTAAAGTGGCTTTTGATCTATACGCCAAGTTATTCACTTGCCAGCGCGCGGGATTTTTTGAGCCCGTAGAGAAGCACGTGGCGAAGTACAAGGCTGAAATTGACCAATTGGTGGCTCAACTTGGCGATAGCCCTTCTCGACTCGCCGTATACTCCTCATTTCTGAAATACGAAACGGAGGTAAACGGCAAATCCATTCCTTGCGAAAAGACGCCTCAAAACATCTTTTATGTCAGGGAGATTTTAGACAAGTTTCCGAATGCCAGGATCATTAACATGGTTCGCGATCCGCGAGCGGTGATGCTTTCGCAAAAGCGCAAATGGAAACGCAGAGCGTTGGGCGCGGACTTTATGACGAAGAAGGAAACGCTGAGACTCCAAATTAACTACCATCCGCTCGCGGTAAGCAAGCTTTGGAATGCGGCCATTTCAGCGGCGAAGCCCTTCGCAAGTGAGCCTAGATTTATGACGGTTCGGTTTGAAGATATATTGCAAAAGCCCGATGAGACGGTAAAGTCGATTTGTGCATTTGCTGATTTTCCCTTCGAACCGGAGATGCTTCAGGTACCACATGCCGGCTCATCGAGTGAGGCCGATAAGAAATCGGAGTTGGGTATTCGAAAAACCAGAGCCAAAGGATGGCTGGAAAAGGGATTGACAAAAACGGAGATTCAAATTTGCCAGAACACTTGCGGAGAATTGATGAGAGAATACGATTACAAGCCGATTGATGTGAAAGTCAACCCAATTGAATTGGCATGGAAATACCTGATTTTCCCATTTAAAATGATGCTGGCATTGCTCATCAATTTGAATCGGATGAGGAGTATTGGTGATACGTTAAAAAGAAGATTGTTTCAATGATTAAGCGATTAGAAATGCTGGGCTTTAACTTTTACTCTGCCAAGGATGTAAAGGTCATCGCCGATTTTGTGTATAATGATGAAGTGACCGAAGAAGGGGTTATTCCTCTTATGGTTACTCCAAATGTAGATCAGATCGTGCGGCTGGATCGAAAAGAGAACCATCCGCTCAGAGAGAAATTGAAAACAGCCAGGTGGATTTTACCTGACGGTCAGCCCGTGATTGCGCTTAGTCGGATGAAGTTTGGAAAGGAAAAAGGACTTGAGGCCCGATTGACGGGTAGTGATTTTTTTCCCGAGATGTGGAGCATCCTAAAAGACGATGAAAGCAAAAGAGTGTTGTTTGTTTTGCCCAGAGAAGATCTTGGTGAGCGGTTTAAGAACGAACGACCGAACACGGTTTACTACGCACCGCCATTTTTCAAATTGGAAAATCAGGATGAATTTGATGAGGTGATGACCAATGTCATGTCCTTTTTCGATGAGAACCCACCGGAATACGTCTTCGTTGGCTTGGGCTTCCCAAAGCAAGAGAACATTGCCCTGGAGATATTCAAGAGGCTCAAAAGCAAGAATAAGAATCTACCCAAAACATTCCTTCTGGGAGCCTCATTCGAATTCTACTGGGGTACCAAGAAAAGAGCACCCATGTTTTATCAAAAGGCGGGAATTGAATTCGTTCACAGAATTATTTCTGAGCCACGAAGATTGGCTAAGAGGTATTTGTGGGATGATCTTCCGTTTCTGGGTATCGCGATTTCCGAATTAAGGAAAAAAGGATAATCCGCCGCTATTTCTAAACTACTAATCGCCCTTGCTGAACTCTAATTAGAGTTCAGAAGTGAATCCAGATCATCATTCAACACGGCGCAGAACCTTCTGGCACCCTCGAGATTAATGTGGCTGGAATTTTTAAAACAGCTGTCCGGCAATTGGAAGGTTGAGTAATCAAAAGCATGGATATTCGGAATATCCGTGTTCCAGTGATTGAAGAGGGAGTCCAGCTTTTCTAAATTTCTTACACCGGCTAACTCGCTTGGGTGATGGGGTGTGAATACCATAATGAAATCTCGATTCGGGTAACCCTTTGCCATGGCTTCAAATTTTTGAATTCTTTCTTTATTCTCCGCGAAATCAGAATTGATCTGAAGTTGGTCCAGCATCTGCACTTCCATATAGGTCAGAGGAATACCTGATTCTTTTTTAGTTTCCAATTCCACCCTTTTCTCCATCATTTTATAACGGCTGTCGGTAAATCGTGTGAGAAGTTTATCACCAGGATAGTAGTCGATGAAAATCCCACCTCGATTGGTGATTTTATTAGAAGTGACTTTACGAGTCAAGGAGCGCAAATAGCGAACATAACTTCCATAATATCGAACTCCCGGTAAGAGTTGAAAATTATCGAGCCGTCCGTTCTCATCAAGGAAGTCAATGACTTCTTGACTGTTCTGAATGGGCATAAAAGTGGACAAGTCTATAGTGTGATCGGGGCGATGAACAAAAGAGCGCGTGTTGAACTCTATAATTATCGGGCCGTCTTTGTCTTTTGCAAGCTCTGTTTCTAAAAGAAAAAAGATCACGTCGAAATTGGCTTTCTCCATCGAGTAATTGAATACATTTTCCCCCAAGGAGTCTGGTATAAAAGAAGATCTTCCTTTGGAGCTTCCGAATACAGGAATCTCTTCAGGGTCTGTCTCTGCCAGCAATCGTTCTATCTTAAATGAATTCGAAATATCTGTTCTTTTAGGAAGTACGAAATATTGAAAGATCTGATCAATACCGACCGCAATCAATGCGGCGGTCACTAATGTTAAAGTGACTAATTTCAATCCTTGCGAAGAGCCAAATGGTGTCATAGTTGTTTTAGAATTGGAAATAAACAAATGAGTTCTTCAAGTCTTGGCCCAAGAATATGATCAGGAATAGCATTCCGGTGACGTACAGCCAGTTGTGTTTGAATCTAAGTTGATTATTAAAAAAAACGGTTAACCACAATAATCCACTGACAAACATGGCCATCAAATATTCGAACTTATAAAGGGACAGAAGTTCCACGAAATTTAAATTGAATTCTGTAAAAATTTTGCCATAAATCTTATGTGCCATGTTGACATCAACTGAACGGAAATAGACTGCTTCTAGAAGAAGGATATTTAGATTTATATATTTCTGAATTTGTAATGTAAAGACATTACTTCTGATTTTTCTTGCAAATCGAGTATTACGAATTGACCTCTGGATGAGCATAACGATACCGTTCACCAATCCAAACATAATAAAGGTCCAGTTCGCACCATGCCAAAACCCAATAAGGACGAGAATGAAGACTGACCAAAACATAAGGGCATATTTCGATCGGTTAATTTTGGCTAATGGGATATATACATAATCCCTAATCCAGCTAGTGAGGGAAATGTGCCAATTCGCCCAGTAAGCACTATGATTCTCCTGCCACAGGGGTCTTTTGAAATTCTCCATTAATTTCACTCCCATCAGTCGTGCTGATCCCATTGCGATATCGGTATAACCTGAGAAATCTGCGTACAACTGAACGGCAAATAAAAATGCACCCCAGTACAGTTGTGTCCCCGTAGTGCCATCGACATTGGCATAAACCAAATTGACATACTGAGAAACCGTATCTGCAACTACCAGCTTTTTGAAGAAACCAAGTAGAATTTTATTTATCGCGTATCGGATATCATCAGGAGTGACTTTTGGTTCTCTTCTAAGTTGAGGAATAAGCCTGGTGGATCGCTCAATCGGTCCTGCTACCAGCTGGGGGAAGTAAGCGACATACAACGCGAAGTATCCAAGATGTGTTTCAGGCTCTGATTTGCCTTGGTATACGTCAATGGTATAACTAAGCGTTTGAAATGTATAGAAAGAAATACCTACCGGTAAGAGGATGTCGTAGTACTCGAAATCGGCCAAAATATTAAACTGAGACAGCACTATGGCTGTATTCTCAGTAAAGAAGTTGAAATACTTAAAGTAGAAGAGAAATCCCAGATTCACAAAGAGACTCAGTAGCAGAAACCACCTCTTTTTCTTTTTATCAGGGGTTTTGGCTATTTGAATTCCTGCGTAGAAATCCACCATAGTTGAGATGAGGATCAAGAAAATGTATTGCCACTTCCAACACATGTAGAAGTAGTAACTGGCAGCTAAAAGCAGCACCCACCTAAAACGATTTGGAATCAGGTAAAACGCAGCAACTACCAGTGGCAGAAAAATCAGATAGTCTAGTGAATTAAAAAGCATTCCTTACTCTTTTTAGTGCTAGTTTTTTTTGTTTTCAACGATCGAATGAATGACCTCATCGTGATCGCTAAGAAGTTTTTTCCACGTATAATTTTGAGCTATTGCTCGCGAATGATCTCTCAGACTTTCCCATGTTGCCTTAGAATCAATCAAGGTCGAGATAGCTTCTACCTGCTCCTTCTCAGATTGGGTGCAGAAGAGATCTCTTCCTGAAACCACCTCCAGTCCCTCGGTGCCAATAGGCGTAGTTACGATGGGAATTCCACGGTACATCGCATTGAGAAGTTTCACTTTGATGCCACTCCCAAAACGCAAAGGAATCACAAAGGCTCTTGCTTTTTTAAAGTAAGGCTCCAAATCCTCAACAAATCCTGTAAGCTCCACACTTTCAAACCTCTGTGCTCTGTAAATGAGCCTCGGATCAGGATTTTTACCCACGATATAAAAGTGGATGTCAGGCTGCTTCTCTAAAACGGATGGATAAATTTCATCCAAGAACCACAAGAGACCATCAATATTCGCTTCCCAGGTTAAAGTTCCTACAAAAAGCAGGGCTTTTTCTGTTAGGTCAAATTCCAAGTCAGGGCGTTCCAAAAGAAAATCTTCACCAAGATGATAAGTCGGCTTGAGTTTCTTGCGATCAACTCCTATCCCCGCCAATTCTTCAATATCGTTGGGTGCTGCAAAAATCACAGATGCATTTTTTGCATACATCTTTTCGGCTCTCTTAATTCTAGAAGCTTCCAAGTTGATGAGCGCTTTTTTGAGTGGATTCTTTTCTATTTCTCCCAATCTTTCCCACATTACAAACTCAGCGTTGTGCTCGTGTAATACCACAGGTTTGTCGAATGATTTCGGAACGTATTGTCCCATTTCATAATGATCGATGAAGATCAAATCGCACTTAGGGGCCCATTCTTTTACCTTGGCCTCCAATTGCTTGTTGTAGTTTCTGAATACGTTGAGCGAAGGGGCGGTAAAGTAACTTCTGAGTAAATTCAAAGGAGTGCGCTTTCTGTCGAATGGAATGGCAAACAGATTAACCTCAGGGACTCTATCATGGAATTCGGCAAGATGTTCCTCCTCACCTTCTTTTAATGCACAAACCAGCATTAGCTCGTTGGAGGACCAGTGCTTGACCAGGTTCCAAGTCTTAATGACCCCTCCACTAACGGGAGGGTAAGGTAGTTGAGTAGTCAGAAACAAAATCTTCATCTTCCAAGAAAACGCCGTTTAGACTTTAGCGAATACAGTTTTGATTCGTTCTTTGAAACTTCGTTTTTTATTCTTTTGATAGGGGTTTCGACGCATGCTCAGTGAAGTTTTTGGGCTGAACGTCCCGGTAACAACACAATTCAACTCCTTTAAAGAACCTGTTTTATACAGTTCTTTCAAATCCAGCAGGTCTTGAATATCAGTATGACTGCGCTTCGAAATAACTATCGGCATATCAGTGGCATTCAGTATGGCCAATGATCTGGCGTCATTTCCGATCGGAGCCGTATCTACGATAATACGATCATAAGACGACCCTAAGTTGCGCAATAGCTCTGAAAAAGACTGAACCTCGACGTTGTTAAAGATCACTTTTCCCAAGCTTAATACATCAATGTTTCCATTTGACGTGCTCTTTATGGCACTATCAATCTCGTTGATGTCGAATGAATTTAACTCATCGTGGCCACCTGAAATTCTGAACAATTTGGCGACCGAAGGATGTCTTCGGTTGGCATCAATAACAATGACCTTGTATCCTGCTTGAGCGTATTGAACCGCCAGCATACTTGATGTAAATGATTTTCCTTCACCTCTCTTGAAAGAACTGATACCTAAGGTAGAGGCATCAGGCTTTTTGACTCCGATGTTGTAAATCAGACCATTTACTTGGTTTGCCAGAGTAGAGAGTGGGTAGTCTTCCAATTCTCCCGGCCGACGAATATTGGTGTAGTATATTTCTGATAGAAGTGAAGCTTGAGGCAAATGCCTCTTAAGATCCACACCTGAGTCGATTCCGCTGTTAAAAACCCACATCAATATTAGAATTCCTACTCCTGTAATTAATCCAAGAAGCACTGCCACTGTTATGGTGAGAGGACCCCAAGGAATAATGGGTTTTGCAGAGGTAAGGTGCGCAGGTTCGATAATGCGAAAGTCAGATGTTGTAGAGACAAGACTTAACTCCACGTTGGATTTCTTCTCCATTAAAGAAGTGTATAATGTCTCGTTGATTCTAAAACGTCTTTCTAATTTTAGCAGCTCACTCTGTTCTTTTGGAAACTCTTTAGAACTCGCGTCAATTTCGCCAATTCGCTTTTCGATATCACCGAGTTTCATAAGATTACTCGACTTGAAACCTTCTACGGATCGAAGAATTGTAGCACGTTTTCCTTCAATTGCATTTTTCACTTGCCCGTATGCGGGATTATCCTGAGCTCCTTGAGCTTCCAGAGATTTTATATCCTGTTGAAGGTCGACAAGCTCTTGCGTCAAACGCAAAAGGAGACCATCTGTAATACCAAATGCTTCTGGCGAAATCAGAGTAGAGTAGTCATCGTTTGTGCGTAGCGTTTCTTCTAAGTAACTGAAGTACTTGTTTCTCACAACCAATTCGATTTTCTCGTCTTGGAGTTCTGCACTTTGATTGAGCAGAAGAGCACCTTCTGCGTCGATGCTTGTAATTGAGTTCTCTGACTTGAAGTACTTCAAAGAGTCCTCACTATCTTCAAGAAGGCTAGATGTATTTTCAATTTCTTTTTCTAAAAAATCAAGAGCCATACGCAGTGTGCGTGTTTTTAAATCCAAGTGATTGGCGATAAAAGCATCACCCAAGGTAGATAAGAACTCCAGTTGTCGGGGTGCTGAAACGCCTGATAGCGAAGCCGTGAAGACAGTAGACTCTATATCTTGATCTACTACCTCGAGCGACTTAATCATCTCAGCGATTTGGGTAGGCAAATCCATCAGTACGAAGCCGAATTCATCTTCGAAGAGTTCATTCTTCAAGGTGATATTTGGATTCATCAAGGTATCTTGAGGAATCAATCGGAACTTCATTTGACCTAGTGTTACCCATTCTCCAAACTGAAACTCACCTTCATAGTAATATTCTCCTGAGCCTTCCAAATACTCACCTTCTCCCTCAATAGTGTATTTATTAAAATCCGTAAAGTTTACATAAAACGGAGCTTCGTAAGGGGTTTCAAATCGCTCAAAACTCATGTAGGTAGAGTCCAACTCGAGTTTGAAGGGAGAAGAGTCATAAACCTCTCTGTTGAGAAGGCCGGATTTGATATACTTCACCATCCCCGTTTTCTGCAACGCTTCAGATACCAGTGGATAACTGGCAAAAACTATTCTTTGGTTGTTGAAGTAATAGGCTTCTGCCTTTCTGAACACAGGCTCACCTGTTACCAAGATGCTCGGATCGTCCTGACCTTTTGGTTCTTCTGTCAGAACGGTTGTCTTAGCTGTATAGTAAGGAGGGAATGAAATTTGAAACAGTACACCAATTGCAAGCCAGAAAACGAGTGACACTGTGATAATTGGCCACCCTCTTTTGAAACGGTTTACTACGCCTCTAAAGTCGACCTCTTCTTTTCGAATAATTTCTTGTTCGTCGATCATTAGTTATCTGTAATTAATAAGTAAAGGGTAAGTACGCTAACTGTAGCAGAAATAGCGTTGAATAAGTTCTGCACATCTCTGGTCGCATATTTCTTGCGCTTCTGAGGCTTCACCATCAGGATGTCATTCGGCTTTAAATAGAATTTATCTGAAGCCAAGATATTTTGGTCGGTTAGGTCAACTGAATAAAGGTGGTTCTTACCATCACGAGATCGGATTACTTTTACGGTTTCCCTGCTGGCAAAGTCCGTTGCATCACCCGCCAGACCCATAGCTTCAAAGATGTTGAGCCTGTGGTTATAGACGGGGTAGCGCCCGGGCCTATTGACCTCACCCAATACAGTGACAAAATAATTGAGCATGAAAACTTTGATTGAAGGGTCAGAGAATACAGCAGAGGCACCCTCTTTTACGGCGGTTTCTGCTTCAAGCATCGTCATTCCGCCTACGTTGATCAGTCCAACCAAGGGAAGATCAATCTGACCATTCTCATCAATGGTAAAACCGGCCAAAACGGGTAGGCTCTGTACAATCCTTGTATCGTCCATATAGAATTGGTCAATTTGACCGAATGACTTGGACAAGACTGGGTGATCAGATCTGACATACAAGATATCACCTGTTTGAAGCTTGTAGTCTACAGGTTCGCTTGCAAAAGTGGTGTCAGCCAAATAATTATACGGCTTATTCTCGGAATAATCCTGTACGTAGACAATACGCTTGTTTGAGATACAAGAGGCGAGGAAAAAACCAATAAATACTATTGGTAGAAATCTTCTTAACTTCTTCATTTAAGGGGATATTGTTACTTCTTGCGAATGTTTTTTTATAAAAAATCAGATAGGAAATTCCAGCTTAGCTGAGCAGAGTTAGTCTTTCCTGTACGATTGTTTATCCCCATTTATTCGAAATGAAAGCAACATATGTTTCATTATGGGTAAAAAACTTCGAGTTAGCATATTAGAGCGATTGACGATTGGTAAGGCAAATGTAAAAGGATTTCCTTATCAACCATTTTGATCAATCGTAACTTTTATTGCATTTCTTTGGTTTTATGATTGGATGATTTAAAGGTGTTTAATGCATCATCCGATTTACTGAATATATTTGCCTCTCGTCACCCGCTAACAGAACATGGAATTTTCTGCTCAAGCTTTAGTTGTAGCTTTCTCAATCTTGTTCTTGATCATAGTGCTATACCGTGAGCTCATCAGGCCAGGTATCGCGTTCATGATCGTGACGGTTGTGCTATTGTTGTTTGGTGTAATTTCTCCAAAAGAGGCATTAAGCGGATTTGCAAATGAGCAGCTGGCCGTAATAGTTATGCTCATGGTTGTGAGCAATACCATGCGCAAAACCAATCTTCTGGATAGAGCTTTTCAGAGTTTCTTCAAACCTACCGACGGGAGAGGGCTATTTATGACCAAAATGACAGGAAGCGTTGGTGTGGCTTCGGCTTTGCTCAACAATACTCCACTTGTGGCCATGATGATGCCCTATGTGTATTCTTGGTCTGAACAGAAAAAATTAGCCGCATCTCAATTTTTGATACCGCTCTCTTATGCTTCCATTCTCGGGGGCTGTGTAACACTTATTGGTACCTCCACAAACCTTATTGTAAACGGATTAGCGATCGAGTATGGGGAGCAGAGTTTAGGAATTTTCGACTTTGCTATTCTCGGTATCCCTGCATTGTTCATCGGGGGATTTTATCTATTTGCTTTTTCTAAAGCACTGCTTCCGAATAATCGCTCTGCTACTGAAGAATCTGCTGCGCGAGAGTACTTTGTTGAAACTCATGTACAACCGGGAAGTAAATTGATTGGGAAGTCGATACAAGGTGCTTCTTTGAGAAGTTTGAAGGGTCTTTTCCTTGTGGAGATACGACGAAAGAAAAAGGATATTACGCCCGTGCCTCCTGATATGATTTTAGAAAAAGGAGACAAACTATTCTTTGCCGGAGACCCGGCGGGAGTAGCCGAACTGACTTCCCCTTCTTTAGGTCTTTCCTTACCTCAGGAATGTCAACTTCCAAAGGAGAGTCAATCACGGGTGATCGAACTCGTAATTGCTCCTCAATCCAATTTAATCGGAGAAATTGTTAAAAATACCGACTTCCGCAATCGTTACAATGGGGCCATAATGGGCATCCACAGAGGTGAAGAGAGGTTGAAAGGAAAAATCGGTGATGTAGAGCTTCGAGGAGGGGATGTTCTCTTAGTTCTCTCTGGAAATGGCTTCATTAAAAGGGTAGAAGCCAGCCAAAATTTCTATATCCTATCTCAAGTTAAGGAAGTACATAACCTCTCTTGGTGGAAAACGCTGGTGATTATCGGGGGTTTATTATTGGCCATTCTTTTGGCTGCCACCAATGTGGTTCCTCTGTTCATTTCTCTGGTAGCGCTTATTACCGTTTGCATTTTGCTAAATCTTATCAAGACCAGGGAAATAAAGGAGAATGCAGACATGAATCTTATTGTCATTATTGCGCTCGGATTAGCCTTGGGAAAAGGAATGATCAATAGTGGATTAGCAGACCTTTTGGCCAATAGTGGACTGAATCTATTGAAACCTTTTGGCGGATATGGGCTCATTGCAGGAATTTTTGTCGTAACCAACTTGCTCTCGGCATTCATGACAAGTAAAGCGGCGGTGGCCATCGTTTTACCTGTGGCTTTAACCATTGCTCATGATATGGGAATGCCCATTGAGCCATTTATTCTGGTGGTAGCTTTTGGTGGAGCGGCCAACTTTATTACTCCTATTGGTTACCAAACCAATTTGATGGTTTACACTCCCGGAGGATATACTTTCAACGATTATTTCAGATTTGGCTTGCCTCTTACCATTATTTGCCTTTTAATTTGCACCCTCGTATTAAATAGCTATTACAACCTCAACTAAAACAAAATGAAAGATTTAATCTCTACCGCAATTGAAGCAGCCTACTTAGGTGGCCTCGAAATTCTAGATGTTTACGATAGTGATTTTGCCGTAGAAACCAAAAACGATAAGTCGCCGTTAACGCTAGCTGATAAGAGAGCTCACTTGAAGATTGTAGAAATTCTAGGAGAGGATTTACCTGTTTTGAGTGAAGAAGGGAAGTCTATTGAATTCAGTGAGCGGGCGGATTGGGATCGTTTTTGGATGGTAGATCCGCTCGATGGAACCAAAGAGTTCGTCAAGAGAAACGGAGAGTTTACCGTAAACATCGCTTTGATTGAAGACGGAAAGTCTGTAGGAGGAGTCATTTACGTTCCGGTGAAAAAGGACCTCTATTTTGGAGCAGTTGGGATGGGTTCTTACAAGATCTCAAATTACGATGGTAATGCTTATCAATGGTATGAACTCGTAGGCAAAGCTGAATCTTTGCCAGCTTCAAATGATTCCACTCCGTACAGAGCTGTGGGAAGTAGATCGCATATGTCTCCTGAAACGGAAGAGTTCTTTGAGGAACTCAAAAAAGAGCACGGCGAAATAGAGATTGTTTCCATGGGAAGTTCGCTTAAAATTTGCCTTGTGGCAGAGGGATCAGCTAACGTCTACCCAAGATTCGCTCCTACTATGGAATGGGATACGGCCGCGGGTCATGCTATTGCCAAAGGTGCTGGAAAGAACATTATGGACCACACCACACAGCAAGAGATGAGGTACAATAAAGAGAATCTGCTAAATAATTGGTTCATTGTAAACTAAGACGAAGATTAATGGAATTTCAAAACGAAAAGTCCCGCCTAAGCGGGACTTTTTTATGCTTTTAAGTCTTGTCAGTGCTCTATAAAGATGCCGTATCTGAAATGGAAATCAGAGCTTCCCTAATCACCTTATCGTCATCATTCATAATGGCGTAAAAGCCATCGTTGCCCCAAATGTTTCTGGCGATGTAAGCTTTTATGCGAAGTTCCAAGACTTCTTTTGAAAGTTTGATACCGCCTGTGTCGGGAGTAACCCCCTTCTCTTCAGCATAACCCACAAAACTGTCAAATAGGTTTGTGTCCACATTAAAGTCGCGTTCAAACTCTTTGTAACCTTCAAAACTTTCAAGGTCTGTTCGATGAGCGTCGGCATAGTCGAAGCCGAATTGGTTCAGAATGCCTCGGTAGCTTACTATGCTTAAGTATTCAGACGCTCCCACGGTATCAAGTCCAACGAAAATGTCGGGCATGATCCCACCACCTCCGTAAACGATGCGTCCGCCAGGGGTCACGTACTGGAGCGAATCAGGAAAATGGATGCTGTCTGCAGAAACGAGTTCACCTGTTTCAAATCGATTTTCGTAATCGGCTTCGTAGTCGATATCTTCACCGTATGGTTTCTGGATACTTCGGCCTGAAGGTGTGTAGTAACGAGCTACAGTAAGCCGTAATGCTGAATTATCAGGTAGGCTCATGTGTTCTTGAACGAGTCCTTTTCCAAAGGATCGACGACCAACTATCACTCCTCTATCATTGTCCTGAATGGCCCCAGCTAATATCTCAGATGCTGAGGCTGATCCTTGGTCAATTAAGATAGCCAAAGGAATATCCGAGTATTCCCCTCTCTTGGATGCGAAATATGATTTTTTAGGACTGGACTTTCCTTCGGTGTAGACAATGAGTTGCCCTTTTTGCAGAAATTCTTCTGCGATTTGCACTGCAGCAGTCAAGTATCCACCGCCATTCCCTCTCAGATCTATCACCAATTCGCTCATACCCTCATCCATAAGTTGTTGGGCACTTTGGGCAAATTCATCATAAGTGGTCCGTGCAAATCTGCTGATTTTAATGTAGCCAATCGAATTGTCAATAATTTGAGAAGTGGCTATGCTATTGATAGGAATAGTACCTCTGATGATTTCATAAGGAATAAGCTTGCGATTTCGTAGAACATCGACCTTCACCAAAGTTCCACCCTCACCTTTGAGTCGGGAAATCACGTCATCATTCTTAATTCCTACACCCGCGATGTTTTCATCATCGACATTAATGATCTTGTCTCCGGCTTGAATACCTAGCTCTTGGCTGGGTCCGCCATCAAGCGCGGCGACTACTCTTACAGTGTCGTTTTGAATCAAGAACTCTACACCTATTCCCTCAAAATTTCCTTCCAGCGGTTCTGTGTATGCGGCCATCTCTTCAGCGCTGATGTAGTATGAGTGTGGGTCCAGATCTTCCAAAATGGAGGAAATCGCTTTTTCGATCATCTGATTCTTCGCTACCGTATCGACATACTCACGGTCAATGTAGCTGATGATCTGAGTGATCTTGTCAGCGTTGGACGAGCTGCGTGTAGGCAAGAAACTCCTCGAGCCATCATCTGAGAAAAAGGTGCCCAGATAAATACCGAATACGAGCATAAAGGCCAGCATTAGCGGATAGTAGATAATCAGTTTATTTCTGTTCGAATTTTGATTCATTCCGGTTGTTCAATGTGTTCAACTTCTATTCCCGCATCTCTCAACAGCTTAACGCCTTCACCGTCTTTGTAGAGTTTGGCAAATACCACTCTCAGGATACCGGCTTGAAGAATAAGCTTGCTGCAATCTTTGCAAGGAGATAAGGTTAAGTATAACGTAGCATCCTGTGCATTGTTGGTCGAGCGGGCCACCTTGGTTATAGCATTCGCTTCAGCGTGAAGCACAAACCAATGCGTTTCTCCTGTACCATCTTCACAGCAATTGTCAAATCCCGCAGGCGTACCGTTGTATCCATCAGAAATGATCATGCCATTCTTTACAATAATAGCTCCTACTTGCTTTCTATTGCAATGCGACAATTTGCTCCACTCAGCTGCCATTCGTAAATAAGCCACGTCATATCGGTGCTGTTTTGCCTTGTTTTCAAATGTTAGAACTCCTTCTGCAATCATAAACGCGAAGATAAAACGGAATTATGGGCTATGGTTGCCGAGGAGGTAAGTTAAATTAAGTGAAAGCTCTTTCGGTGTTGAGTAGAGTCAACATGATATACGGAATAAAAAAAGCGAGAGTAGGCGCTCACCGCTTCCACTCTCGCTTTGTTTTTGTACCCGGGGCGGGAATCGAACCCGCACTCCCGAAAGAACTGGATTTTGAATCCAGCGCGTCTACCAGTTCCGCCACCCGGGCATTAAAATCGGTCGTGCGATTTGATAATTATCAATTATTCCAACCAAAATTAAGAGCGGCAAAATTACTCATTCAGACCAATAAGCCAAACAAAATCTCAAAAGGCTAAATTTGCGGGCAATATTTCTTTGGATGTCAGTGCCATAATCGTAGCTTTGCAGCCCTTTTAAAGATGAGTAACTCAGTCAAAATATTCGCAGGAAGCGCATCCGAAGATATCGGAACGAGAATCGCGCGAGCGTACGGTCAGGAATTAGGAAATCTGAAGATGTCCAAATTCAGTGACGGTGAGTTCCAGATTTCTTACGAGGAGAGTATTCGTGGAAACGATGTTTTTATCATCCAGTCCACCTTTCCACCCTCAGATAATTTGATGGAACTGCTCCTCATGGTAGACGCTGCCAAAAGAGCGTCTGCCAAAAGAATTGTTGCCATACTGCCTTATTTTGGTTTTGCCAGACAAGACAGAAAAGATAAGCCACGAGTAGCAATCGGTGCCAAATTGGTAGCCAACTTACTCACTGCGGCAGGAGTTGATCGGGTGATGACTATGGATCTTCATGCAGATCAAATCCAAGGATTTTTTGAAGTACCCGTAGATCACCTCTTCGCATCTTCCATTTTCTTGCCTTTCATCGAGACTCTTGATACTTCAAACTTGATTATGGCTGCCCCTGATACGGGAGGAACCAAGCGGGCAAATGCTTACGCCAAGTATCTGAATGTGGACATGGCCATCTGCTACAAGCAGAGAAAAGTCGCCAACCAAATTGAGAGCATGACGGTAATCGGAGATGTGGAAGGAAAAGATGTACTACTAGTAGACGACATTATTGATACAGCAGGTACATTGACTACTGCTGCTGACATGATGATGGACCGAGGTGCTAAAAGCGTTCGTGCTCTTTGCACCCACGCAGTACTTTCAGGACCAGCTTACGATAGAATCGAAAAGTCTACTATCAAAGAATTGATTGTTACCGACACCATTCCTCTTAAAAAGAAGAGTGATAAAATCCGTGTATTGACCATTGCAGATCTTTTTGCAGACGTTATTCACAGCGCGATCAATTACCAATCCATTAGCAAATATTTTATCGTTTCATAAACACAATCAAAAATGAAAACAGTATCGTTGAGCGGTTCTCCCAGAGAGAACGTAGGGAAAAAAGATGCTAGTCTCGTCAGAGCAGAGGGAAATATTCCTTGTGTTCTTTACGGTGGCGAAGACCAAAAACACTTTTCCATTAATGCCATAGATTTTAACAAGTTCATCTACACGCCGGATGTATTTATCTATGAATTGGACTTGGGCGGAACAAAGGTGAAAGCGATCATTCGCGATATCCAATTTCACCCGGTAACCGATGAAACAATCCACGTTGATTTCTTGGAGCTGATTGAAGGAAAATCTGTTAGAATGGAGCTTCCTCTAAGATTATCAGGAAATTCAATCGGAGTAAGAAACGGGGGGCGCCTTTTGGCAAACTTCCGTCGAGTTAATATCAAAGGTATCCCTGCCGATCTTCCGGAAGCAGTAGAAGTTGATATTTCAAAACTACGTATTGGTCAATTCATTCGAGTTGAAGACTTGAGCTTACCATCCGCTACGATTCTGCACAACCCAAAAGCGGTAGTAGTAGGAGTGAAAATGGCCCGTGGTGCTGTTGATGAGGACGAAGAAGAAGAAGGTGAAGAAGGTGAAGAGGGTGCTGAAGGCGAAGCTGCTGAAGCCTCTTCTGAAGCTCCTGCCGAAGAATAAACCTAACTCAACCGATACCTTGAAATATCTCGTAGTCGGTTTGGGCAATGTGGGTGATAAGTATCTCAACACCCGCCACAATATAGGATTCAAAGTAGCCGACGCTCTCGTAGAGCGATCGGCTGCTTTGTTTTCAGAGGAAAGGTATGGCGCTGTATCGACCATAAAACACAGGGGTAGAACCTTGATTATTTTGAAGCCAAACACATTTATGAATCTCAGTGGAAAGGCTGTGAACTACTGGCTCCAGAAAGAAAAGATTCCCATTGAAAAGCTTCTTGTAGTAACGGATGATCTGGCTTTGCCTTATGGCAAGCAGAGGCTACGAATGAAAGGAAGCGATGGCGGTCATAATGGCCTCAAGAATATCAATGCCATTTTGGGAAGGCAAGATTATGCTCGCCTTAGAGTGGGTATAGGAGACCAGTTTCACAAGGGCGGGCAAATAGATTATGTATTGGGCGATTGGTCCCCCGCCGAGAACAAGATCCTTTCAGAAAGAATTGATGTTGCCGCTGATACTTGTCTCTCTTTCTGTTCGATCGGTGGGCCTCAAACAATGACAACTTTTAATAACAAATAGTTAACTCCTACAAACTTCTTAACTTGGCGTTAACTCATACTTTTGCACCCAAAATTAAACCCAATTAAAATGAAGAAAATTTACTTCTTGCTATTTGCAGCAATGCTTATGACTTTTCAGTCAGCTGTTGCGCAGAGCGATCTTCTGATTTCAGGAGTCGTAGATGGAGACCTTACAGGGGGGAAACCTAAGGCCATCGAACTTTATGTGATCAATGATATTGCTGATCTTAGCGTCTACGGAATAGGATCTGCTAACAATGGCGGAGGCTCCGACGGTGTTGAATTTGTATTCCCTGCCGACGCCGCATCCGCAGGAGACTTTATTTACGTTAGTTCTGCTGACGGAGGTGATGATGTATTGTTTAGTGGTTATTTCGGTTTTGATGCCGATTATTTTTCAGGAGCAGCTGCAATCAACGGAGATGATGCTGTTGAGCTTTTCCTAAATGATGTAGTAGTAGACGTATTCGGAGACATCAACGTAAATGGAGATGGTGAATCTTGGGATTATACCGATGGTTGGGCTTATCGCCAAAACGGCACAGGTCCATCTACTACATTCACAGAATCAGAATGGCCTGTAGAAGGTGTAGGTCTGCTAGACGGATTTTTGACCAACGCAGAAGCTGCTTTTCCGTTTCCTGCAGGAACATACTCTACCGAAGGTGGCGGAGGTGACCCCGTAGAAGCTACGATTCAGGAAATTCAAGAAACGACTGACCCGAGTGGAGATTCTCCGCTCGTAGATCAAATCGTGATTACCTCAGGTATCGTAACAGCTGTTTATGATGAAGGATACTGGATTCAAGATGGAACAGGTGCTTGGAGTGGAATATTTGTAAGAGGTGACAACCCTACCGTAGCAGTTGGAGACGACGTTACCGTGACTGGAATCGTTCAAGAAAACTTCGGATTGACTCGAATCAACAACGTAACTGAACTTGTAGTTGAGTCAATGGGGAATGCCCTTCCTGCAGCGGAAGTACTTACTACAGCTGAAGCAGGAGTGGAAGAATTTGAAAACGTTTTAATTCAAGTACTAGACGTAACATGTACGGATAACGACTTGGGATTTGGCGAATGGTCGATCAACGACGGATCAGGAGACTACAGAGTAGACGATGAATTGTACGATGCAGATCCTCAGCTACTAGTGGGGTATGACCTTACAGGTGTGGCTTTTTACAGCTTCGGTGACTTCAAACTTTTTCCCAGAGACGCAGCAGATGTCGTTTTAAACGAAGATGCGAGTGAACTTGGATTGGCATTTGAAGCTTCAGCCATTGGCGAAGATGAATCTGCCGGAACAATTACTATCTCTGTTGAGATCATCAACCCTGCTGATGTAGAGACAACTGTTGATGTAGCAGTGACCGGTGGTACTGCCGCGAACGGAACAAACTACAACTTCACTGATCCTACAGTATTAACTTTCAATGCAAGCGACGCTACTGCGCAAACATTTGAGGTAGAAATTTTGGATGACTTAGATCCAAATGATGACCGCACGGTGATCTTCACACTTCAGAATGCAACGAATGGAGCCACCCTTGCAACGGGAGAATTGACCTTGACTATTCAAGATGATGATACGGAAATTGAGCTTACTGACATCGCGACAGCCGCTGAGGAAGATGCTACCGGAGTAGCAGTAAACAATGGTACGGAATTTACCGTGGCAGGTCTCGTATATGGCGAGAACATGAATGGTACGGGTACTTCGTTTACAATAATTGACCAGACTGGTGGAGTAGGAGTTTATTCCAATGGTTTGGTAGACGACTACGTCGTGACAGAAGGAGACAGTATTGTACTCACAGGTACGATCAACCAGTTTGCAGGACTCACTCAAATGAGTCCTTCCTCTATAAACTTGATTTCTCAAGGAAATGAAATCGCAGAGCCAACCGTAATCACAGAATATACTGACGCCATGGAATCTCAGTTGGTTAAATTGGAATGTGTATTCTTGGTTGATCCGGGACAATGGACCGGTTCAGGTTCAGGTTTCAATGTTACTGTAAGCAATGGCTCTACTGAATACACTGTAAGAATCGACAATGATGTGGATCTTTACAGCGCTCCGGCACCTTCAGGTACGTTTGACGTAACGGGTATTGGAGGGCAGTTTGACAGCGATGCTCCACTTACCGAAGGCTATCAACTACTTCCACGACGAAGTTCAGATATCGTGTCTCAAGAGTGTGGAATTGTAACCCCACCCGTAAACGATGATTGTGCCGCAGCCATCAATATCGACGACCTTCTTGGAGGACCAATTGGTGAAGCTCAGTTCTCAAGCCAATTTTCGAATGATGGTGCAACTGTAGAAGACAACGATGTAACAAGTGGATTTGATTGTTTCGGAGAGCCTGATGGTACTGGTTCAGCTCCTTCATTGGAAAACACGGTGTGGTTCGAATTTGTAGGTGATGGAAACACTTACTTCTTGGAAACAAACGACTGTAATGGAACTGCGGAAGAATATGTTCCTGATGGAGATACTCAAATAGCTGTATACATCGGATTCTGTGGAATTTTCCAATCTCCATTCTTGTGTAATGAAGACGGGCCAAATGCTACCCCTGGAAACTTTGCTGCAGGATTGGAAATTCCAACAGTAGCTGGTCAAGACTATACACTTATGGTTGACGGTTTTGCGGGAGCAGCAGGTGATTTCTGCTTGTCAATGACACGATTGGCTGCTTCTAACGATGAATGTCCAGGTGCGATTAGCATTACTGACCTCACAGGAGGAAACGTTGATGAAGCGCAAACTTCAGGAGTATTCTCTAACGTAGGCGCCACATCAATAGATGATCCGAATCCAAATGACGTTGAAGCTGACTGCTGGTTCGGAGACCCTCTTGTTTCGACTACAGTTTGGTTTAGCTTCGAAGGAGATGGAAATGAGTACTTCATCGAAACAGTAAACTGCGGTGGAGTAACAGATTACATCGATGACGGCGATACCCAAATGGCCATCTTTACAGGAGACTGTGGAGATCTGACTCAGGTCGCTTGTAATGAGGACGGCCCACAAGCTACTGACACAGAGTATCCTGCGGGAATCTCATTTTTGACTGAGGCAGGTGTAACTTACCAAGTGATGATTGACGGATACGAAGGAGCTGATGGAGAATTCTGCATGCAGATGACTGCTACTAGTCTTCTCTCTACTGACAATTCTGATGAATTCGAGTTCAATGCGTACCCTAATCCAACAAATGGAATGGTTACCGTAGAATCTCCCGTTTCATTGGAGAATGTAGCTTTGATGAATGTTCTTGGACAACGCGTAAAAGAATGGAACATCACTTCTGCTGAGCGATTTGAATTCAACACAAATGATGTTGAGCCGGGTGTTTATCTTCTCCAAGCTTCTAGCGAAGGAAAGGTATCTACACTGAAGCTTATCGTTGAGTAAATAGAAATTGAATAAAACAAAAAGCCCCGCTGCGAATCTCGCAGCGGGGCTTTTTTTGTAATAGTCTCAATACTAACTACAACATCTTTAGCATCCCCTTCATCGAAACCTTACCGCTGATGACTTCTTCTAGTTTGTCCAAAGACACCCTTTCTTGTGCCATGCTGTCTCTTTCTCGAATAGTGACGCTATTGTCATTTAAGCTGTCATGGTCAACCGTAATACAGAAAGGAGTACCGATAGCATCCTGACGACGGTAGCGCTTGCCGATCCCGTCTTTCTCGTCGTACTGACAGTTGTGGTCGAGTTTGAGTCGATCCATTATCTGGCGAGCCATTTCCGGAAGTCCATCTTTTTTCACCAATGGCAGCACGGCAACTTTCACTGGAGCTAAGGCATGTGGAATTCTCAAGACCGTTCTTTCCGAGCCATCCTCTAATTTCTCTTCTGTGTATGCCGCCGACATAACTGCCAAGAACAATCGATCCAAACCAATGGACGTCTCAACTACATAAGGAATGTAGCTTTCTTTATCTTGAGGGTCGAAGTAGCGAAGCTTCTTCCCACTGTGCTCTTCATGACTTGCAAGGTCGAAGTCGGTTCTGGAATGAATTCCCTCCAACTCTTTAAAACCCATGGGGAAGTTAAACTCAATGTCGCATGCAGCGTTGGCGTAGTGAGCCAATTTCACGTGATCGTGAAAACGGTAGTTTTCCTGGCCCAACCCAAGGGAATCGTGCCAATTCTTTCGTCGCACTTTCCAAGTCTCGTACCATTCCAACTCGGTACCTGGCTTCACGAAGTATTGCATCTCCATTTGCTCGAACTCGCGCATACGGAATATGAATTGACGCGCAATAATCTCGTTTCGAAATGCTTTTCCAATTTGCGCGATACCGAATGGAATCTTCATTCGGCTGCTTTTTTGAACATTTAGGAAATTGACGAAAATCCCTTGAGCCGTTTCAGGACGTAGGTAAATTGTGCTGGCATCTCCGGCTACAGATCCAAGTTCCGTTTTGAACATCAGGTTAAACTGACGCACATCCGTCCAGTTCTTTGAGCCGGTTTCGGGATCGGCAATGCCCAGGTCTTCGATCAGTTGCTTCACGGCAGCTAAGTCTTCTTTCTCCATGGCATCTTTAAATCGGCCATGTACTTCGTCAATCTTAGTCTGATTGCGCTGCACGTTGGGATTCGTCGCTCGGAATTGAGCTTCGTCAAAGTCATCGCCAAATCGCTTTATTCCTTTGGCAACATCTTTCTCGATTTTTTGGCGATACTTCTCGAGGTAGTCTTCGATCAAAACATCGGCGCGGTAGCGCTTCTTGCTGTCTTTGTTATCGATCAACGGATCGTTAAACGCATCAACGTGTCCCGAAGCTTTCCAGGTAGTTGGGTGCATAAAGATCGATGAGTCCAGACCTACGATCTCTTCATTCAGCCTTACCATCGCCTCCCACCAGTAGAGCTTCAGGTTGTTCTTCAGCTCTGATCCATAAGGGCCGTAGTCGTATGCGGCGCTTAGTCCGTCGTAGATTTCGCTTGATGGATATACAAAACCATATTCTTTAGCGTGGCCTATTATCTTTTTGAGTAAGTCTTCCGTTTGGCTCATGTTGTCATCTTGTTAGTCAAGAAATCGTTGTTTCCTTCGAAGGCGCAAAAGTAAAGTAATCAAGACGATATTGAAACGGTGAATACCTAACTTTGAGCCATGATTCAAATTGACAACGCACTGCTCTCAGAAGACCTATTTTCAAAAAAGTTTGTGTGCGATTTATCAGCTTGCAAAGGAGCCTGCTGTGTAGAAGGAGATAGCGGTGCTCCGCTTGAGGCGGAAGAGGTGAGTATGCTTGAAGACGCATTAGAAGATATCAAGCCCTACATGCGCCAAGAAGGGATAGATCGAGTGGAAGAGACCGGAGTTTTTACCATTGACGTAGATGGGGAATATGTAACGCCACTGGTCAACGATGAAGAGTGTGCCTTCGTCTCCTTCGATGACAATGGAACCGCTAAGTGCTCTATTGAGCAAGCTCATCGAGAAGGTAAAACGGACTTTTTGAAACCGATTTCTTGTCACTTATATCCCATTCGTTTGACTCAGCTAAAGGACTATATCGCTTTGAATTACCACCACTGGCCTATCTGCGATCCTGCCAGATCTTGCGGTGCAAAACTAGATGTCAAAGTCTTCAGGTTTTTAAAAGAACCTATTACCAGAAAGTTTGGGCGAGAGTTTTTCGACAAGCTCGTTGAAGCAGATAAATTGATGGAGTCTTCTTCAAAATAAGAACTCAATTGAGAGTTTTAATGATGAAATTTTTGGATAGACCGGAAAAAGCAGAAGGCCGTTTATGTCTTTTTCATTTGATGCTCAGTTAGCTTAGGAAAACAGCGAATATGTTCTCTACACATTCACATCGAAAATGCTATTTCTCCGTGGACTATATTTTTCAACAGAACAGGATTGGGGTATAAACGCCAGTGAATCAATTGGTAAAATGCTGATTTGTTCCTGATTTAAAACCTATCCCGAAAAATAGTGCCGGGAATTTTGCCCCAAAGGTGAATATCCACCCGTTGATTAACATTCTCCAAATTCTGTATCCACTGCTACTACTGAGCCGGTAGCCAATGTCAACTTTTCGTGTTGAAAACTTGAACCGAATGTGAATTAAAACAGATAGGTCTGCGAGTCCTTTTTTCCAATTTTTGTTGGCGGTCAATCGAGTATATTCCAGAGAGCTTTCCTCTCTTTTAATCGACTTCGACCCCGTGCTCTTCCTATAAGAGCTTACCTGTCAGGATTATACGTACTTATTTAATAAACCGATAAAAAAACAGAGATTTTATCATGGCCGAAGTGACCTCTAACAAAACTGAAGTGGAGATTGAAAATGTGCTCCCTGAAAACACCACAATTACCGAGCCGATTCTAGAAGAGAACGAGAACCGTTTTGTGCTTTTTCCAATCGTACACAACGATATCTGGAAATTCTACAAGCAATCTGAAGCTTCCTTTTGGACGGCAGAGGAAATCGATCTCGAAGCTGACCTGGTAGACTGGAGCAATAAGTTGAATGACGATGAGCGTTATTTCATTAAGCACGTACTCGCATTTTTCGCGGCTAGCGATGGAATTGTAAACGAAAATCTTGCTGAGAACTTCCTCTCGGAGGTACAATACACTGAAGCAAAATTCTTCTACGGATTCCAGGTGATGATGGAAAACATTCACTCGGAGACCTACTCGTTGCTCATTGACACATACATCCAAAATAAGCAGGAGAAGGACACACTGTTCAATGCCATCGAGACACTTGACTGCGTGAAGAAAAAAGCAAAGTGGGCTTTGGATTGGATCGATAATGGCTCTTTTGCCGAAAGGTTAATCGCTTTCGCAGCGGTTGAAGGAATCTTTTTCAGCGGTTCTTTCTGTTCTATTTTCTGGTTGAAGAAAAGAGGTCTGATGCCAGGCTTGAGCTTCTCCAATCAGCTGATTTCTCGTGATGAAGGAATGCACTGCGACTTCGCTTGCTTGCTATACAACGATCATATTGTAAACAAGCTTCCAAAGGAACGAATAGAAAAAATTATAGTCGATGCGGTAAACATCGAAAAGGAATTTGTAACCGATGCTCTTCCTGTAAAATTGATCGGTATGAATGCTGACTTGATGTCTCAGTACATCGAGTTTGTGGCTGACAGACTTTTGGTTGAGCTTGGAAACGATAAGGTATACAATGCAACGAACCCATTCGACTTTATGGATATGATCAGCCTCCAAGGCAAGTCAAACTTCTTTGAGGTCCGTGTAGGCGAGTACCAAAAAGCGAGCGTCTCAAATACGTCAGCCGAAGACAAGAGCTTCACCATGGACGCCGACTTTTAATCAATCCATCTGATCCACCATTAAATCCTCATAAAACAATATGTCATACGTACTTAAGCGAGACGGTCGGCGTGAAGCGATCCAGTTTGATAAAATTACAGCGAGAATCAAGAAGCTTTGTTATGGTCTGCACCCTGCGGTAGATCCTATTGAAGTGGCAAAGAAGGTAATCAATGGTCTTTATGAAGGCGTTACCACGAGTGCACTGGATAACTTGGCTGCAGAGGTAGCTGCTACCAATACCGTAAAGCATCCCGATTATGCCCTTTTGGCAAGTCGTATTGCAGTAAGCAACCTCCATAAGAATACAGAGAAGTGCTTCTCAGTAGCGATGAAAGCACTATACAATTATATCGATCCGAATACGGGAGAACCGGCAGCACTTCTTGCTGATGATGTCTATGCCATCATCGAGGAAAATAAAGAGATTCTGGATTCTGCGATTATTTATGACCGAGATTTTCGCTATGACTTCTTCGGTTTCAAAACCTTGGAGCGTTCGTACTTGCTTAAGCTCAATGGAGAAGTGGCTGAGCGTCCGCAGCAAATGATTATGCGGGTGGCTGTTGGTATCCACAAAGAGGATATTGATGCAGCGATTGAGACTTATCACAAAATGTCTGAAGGTTGGTTCACTCACGCGACACCAACTCTTTTCAACGCAGGTACGCCTAAGCCACAAATGTCTTCTTGCTTCTTGCTTACGATGAAGAAAGACAGTATCGACGGTATTTACGATACCTTGAAGCAATGCGCTCAGATTTCGCAGAGTGCCGGAGGAATAGGACTATCTATTCACGATATCCGAGCAAAAGGAACATACATCAGAGGAACAAACGGAACTTCAAACGGAATCGTTCCAATGTTGAGAGTATTCAACGATACGGCTCGTTACGTAGATCAAGGTGGTGGAAAACGCAAAGGATCATTTGCCATGTACTTGGAGCCTTGGCATGCTGATGTATTCGATTTCCTCGATATGCGTAAGAACCACGGTAAGGAAGAGATGCGTGCTCGTGACTTGTTCTATGCCCTCTGGGTGCCCGACTTGTTCATGAAGCGAGTGGAAGAAAACGGAGAGTGGACATTGATGTGTCCGCACGAATGTCCCGGCTTATCTGATTGTCATGGAGAAGAGTTTGAAAAACTCTACACGAAATACGAAAAAGAAGGAAAAGGTCGCAAGACTATCAAAGCACAAGAGCTTTGGTTCAAGGTTTTAGAAGCCCAAATCGAAACGGGAACTCCCTACATTCTTTATAAGGATGCGGCTAACGAAAAGTCGAATCAGAAGAATTTGGGAACGATCAAGTCTTCGAACCTTTGCACCGAAATTATCGAGTATACTGCTCCTGATGAGGTAGCAGTGTGCAACTTGGCTTCTGTAGCATTGCCGAAATTTGTCATCGATGGAAAATTTGATCACGATAAGCTCTTCGAGGTATCGTACTTGATGACCAAGAATTTGAACCGAATCATCGATAATAATTACTATCCTGTGCCAGAGGCACGAAACAGTAATATGCGTCACCGCCCGATTGGAATCGGAGTACAAGGATTGGCCGATGCTTTCGTATTGCTCCGCTACCCATTCGATAGTGAGGAAGCTCGTAAATTGAACAAAGAAGTATTCGAGACCATCTACTATGGAGCTCTAACAGCTTCAAAAGATTTGGCAAAAGAAGACGGACCATACGAGACCTACGAAGGTTCGCCTGTGAGCCAAGGCATTCTTCAGCACGATATGTGGAATGTTGAGCCAACTGACCGCTGGGAGTGGGATGTTCTGCGACAAGAAATCAAGGAGCACGGAGTGAGAAACTCATTGCTGCTGGCTCCAATGCCAACGGCAAGTACGGCTCAGATTCTTGGAAACAATGAATGCTTCGAACCCTACACATCGAATATTTACACGAGAAGAGTATTGTCGGGTGAGTTCATCGTGGTGAACAAACACTTGCTCCGAGACTTGGTAAAGCTCAACCTTTGGGATGAGGACATGCGTCAGAAACTCATGGCAGCGAATGGATCGGTACAGAACATCAAGGAAATTCCTGACAATCTCAAAGCACTTTACAAAACCGCTTGGGAGCTGAGCCAAAAAGCCATTATTGATATGGCCGCCGACCGAGGAGCCTATATCTGCCAGTCGCAGTCGCTCAACATTTTCATGGAAAGTGCCAATTTCGCGAAGTTGACGTCCATGCACTTCTACGGGTGGAAGCAAGGTTTGAAAACGGGTATTTACTACCTCAGAACCAGAGCTGCAGCCGATGCGATCAAGTTTACCGTTGACAAGTCACGACTTGAGCAGCCGGTAGCATTGACCGAGGAAGAGATAGCCGCACAAGCTTGTTCGATTGAGAATGGGCCTGACTGTGAAATGTGCAGTGGCTAGTTCGTGCCTGACCAGAGAGTCCAATATCTGCGTTACGCTTGCTCTGAAAACAGTCATCCGCCTAAGGCGGACTCTAAATTTTCAGAACTGGGCAAGCCGTGATCCTGAACTCTCTGACCTAGTCCCTTGGGTTATTCAAAAGGCTTAAAGTTTTACTGTTTGTTTTATTTGATTGGAGAAAAGGCTACTGAAAGGTGGCCTTTTCTTATTTAGAATCCCTTTAAATAAAAGCTTCTGACAGTTCTATGACACTACGCCGACGCACCGTGTAGACATTTGCAAACGCATAATATGGAAGAGCTAAATCGTTTTTACACTATTGCATTCAACCACAAGCGGTTACCGCTTGAGGTGGTAGGCAAATTCCATATTGATGAGGACAATCAAGCCACAATTCTCACTGCTCTAAAAGAAAAATTAGGCTTAGAGGAGTTGATGTTCTTGTCCACTTGCAATCGGGTGGAGTTCTTCATGGTATCTAAACAGGTCAAAACTGCCGAAGATATTCTCGACTCAGGTCTTTTTAATCTTTCTCAAGAAAATGCCCTAATCGCGAGATCGAATGCAGAAATCCACTTTGGAAAAGACGCTGTGAGGCATCTTTACAAAGTGACCTCTTCTCTCGATTCGATGGTGATTGGTGAACGCGAGATCATCACCCAGGTGAGAAAATCATACGAATTCGCTGAGGCGAATGGTTTGGCAGGAGAATTCTTACGCCTTTTGATGCGAAAGAATATTGAGTCAGCGAAACGAGTATTTACTGAAACTGCAATTTTCAGAAAGCCTGTCTCGGTGGTTTCACTTGCTTTTCACAAATTAAAAGACTTGAATGTGCCTGCTGAAGCCAGAATGCTTTTGGTGGGAGCGGGAAGAACCAATAAGGCCATGGCCAAGTTCCTTTCCAAGCACGGATACAAGAATATCGCCATCTTCAACCGCACCGAGTCACGGGCGGCTGAATTGGCAGCTCAAGTGGGTGCGACGAGTTACGCCCTCGATCAACTTGAATCCTACGATAAGGGCTTTGATGTTTTAATTGCCTGCACTGGTTCAGAGAGCCATGTGGTAAGCAGAGAACTATTTGATCACCTTTGTGGTGAGGAAACGACGCCTAAGGTGCTTATTGACCTAGCCATTCCTGCCGATATTGAAGCAAGCGTTTTCGATAGAAGCGATTTGCGCTTGACTCACATTAACATCGAGGAATTGCGGATTATCGCCGAGAAGAATCTGCACGAAAGATCTCAAGATATTTCCAAGTGCGAGGCCATCGTAGAAGAAGGTATCGCAGACTTTGACCAAATTCACAAAGAACGAATGGTGGAATTGGCGATGCGTGAAATTCCGAGGAAGGTGAAAGAAATCCGTGAGAAAGCGGTGAGCACAGTCTACGCTAAAGAAATCGAAGGTCTCAACCCTGAATCAAAAGAAGTACTCGACAAGGTGATCTCTTACCTTGAGAAGAAATACATTTCCGTGCCCATGAAGATGGCGCGAGAGGTGATGCTTAATTCCAAATAGTGAACAACAATAAAATTACGATAGGATCCAGAGGCAGCGATTTAGCGCTTTGGCAGGCTTACCATATCAAGTCGAAGCTGGAAGGCCTCAGACATGAAGTGGAAATCAAGATAATTAAAACCCAAGGTGACATTATTCAGCACTTGAGTTTTGATAAGATGGAGGGTAAGGGTTTTTTCACGAAAGAAATTGAGAAGGAGCTTTTGGACAAAACCATCGACTTGGCGGTTCACTCATTCAAAGATTTAGAGACCAATTATCCGGATGGGTTGACTATCGGTGCGATCACTGATCGGGCAAATCCAAGAGACGTTTTACTCATTCGAAAAGAGAAAACAGACACTTCTCAGAAATGGGAATTGAAAGCGGGAGCTTTGGTTGGAACATCCAGCGCCCGAAGAAAGGTGCAATTGAAAAAGCATCGTCCCGATATTCGCTTGGACGATATTCGCGGAAACGTGCCCACCCGTGTCAATAAACTGCGCGATGGTATGTTCGATGCGATCGTTTTGGCCAAAGCAGGACTCGATCGCTTGGAGCACGACGTGAGTGATCTACATGTGCACGTTTTTGATCCCACTGAGTTTATTCCCGCTCCTGCTCAAGGTGCCCTAGCCCTGCAAATCCGCGAGAACGACGAGCGGATGAAGGAAGTGATGACCAAGCTCAATCGAGAAGATATCGCTACGACTACGTCCATTGAGCGACGTGTGCTCAACCTTTTTGAAGGTGGCTGTCAGATGCCATTGGGTGCTTATTGTTTGCCTTCCGGTAATGGGGAATTTGAGTTGCGCGCCGTTATGGCTGAATCGGTTAATCACAGGCCCGTCGACGTGATGCTGACAGGTACCGATCCCGAAAAGCTGGCTCAGGAAGCCGTAGCTCAGCTAAAGTCCAAAGCCCTTGAAGGTATTTCTTAGTCGAAATAAGCCAAGCGAAGCCCTAGTCATTCACGCCCAAAAATTAGCTTGGGAACTTACCTGGTTTTCCTGTATTCGAAAGAGTCTAATTACAAGAGAAGGACCTCCTGAAGCGGATTGGATATTCTTCTACAGCCCGTCTGCAGTAGAAATGTTCTTCGAAAATTTCGGAGATTATCGAGCCAAATGGGCGGCTTTGGGTGAGGGTACGGCACGCATCTTTCGAGAGCGAGGAATTGAGCCCGATTTCGTAGGAAAATCGCCCGACACTTCTCAGGTGATGAGAGAGTTCAAGGGAATAATTTCTGCAGAAGAGCGAGTGGTTCAAGCCAGGGGAGAGACCAGCTTTGAGCGCTTGCGAGAAGTGCTGAAAGCCGAGCAAATCATCGATTGGCCGTTTTATCGTTCTGAGCCGAAGAATGAGATTCCCTCGGTCGAAGCAGATGTCTACATTTTCACTTCACCGTCTAACGCGGAGGCTTATTTGGCCAAACAAACTTTGCCCGATAAAGTGGTTGCAGTCGTTTTTGGCGAAAGCACAAAATCCGCTCTTCAAGCGAAGTCAAGCATTCTAATACTTGTGACGGATGAACCAGGAGAGGAAAGCTCCATTCAACGAATTGAAGCTCATCTCGAGGGTTTATAGCTTAGACTTGATCGCCAAATAAAACAATTTGACGTTTTAGGTATCACACAGAATTAGGTAAACGCGTTCTCACCCGTAATATCCAATCCGGTAATCAACAAGTGGATATCATGTGTTCCTTCGTAAGTCACTACCGACTCCAAGTTCATCATGTGTCGCATAATCGGGTATTCATTTGTGATTCCCATTCCGCCATGCATTTGTCGTGCGTCACGAGCTACTTTCAATGCCATGTCCACATTGTTTCGCTTGGCCATTGAGATTTGAGCACTGGTAGCTCTGCCTTCATTTTTGAGCTGACCCAAACGGAAAGTGAGCAATTGCGCCTTGGTGATCTCTGTGATCATCTCAGCCAATTTCTTTTGTTGAAGCTGGAACCCGGCAATGGGTCTTCCAAACTGCACACGTTCTTTACTGTAACGCAATGCTGAGTCATAGCAGTCGAGAGCAGCTCCGATGGCACCCCAAGCAATTCCGTAACGGGCGCTATCCAGGCAGCTGAGTGGCGCTCCTAAACCCGATCTTCCCGGAAGAAGATTCTCTTTGGGAACTTTTACATTATCGAATACCAACTCGCCCGTAGCACTGGCGCGAAGGCTCCACTTTCCATGAGTTTCAGGAGTGGTAAAACCTTCCATTCCTCTTTCTACGATGAGTCCGTGGATACGCCCTTCCTCGTTTTTGGCCCAAACCACTGCGACATTGCAAAACGGTGAATTGGAGATCCAAAGTTTCGCTCCGTTCAAGACGTAATGGTCTCCGGCGTCTTTGAAATTGGTGAGCATTCCTCCCGGGTTTGATCCGTGATCGGGTTCGGTAAGGCCGAAGCTCCCAATAAATTCTCCCGAAGCCAATTTGGGAAGAAATTTCTGTCGTTGTTCTTCTGTGCCATATTTCCAGATGGGAAACATCACCAATGAGCTCTGCACAGATGCAGTAGAGCGAAGCCCGCTATCGCAACGCTCCAATTCCTGCATGATCAAACCATAAGAGATTTGATCCATTCCTGCTCCGCCATATTCCTCGGGGATATATGGTCCAAAAGCTCCGATTTCAGCCAATCCGGGAATCAGCTGTTTTGGAAACTCTGATCGCTCGTAATACTCCTCTATGATCGGAGACACTTCCTTCTTCACCCAGGCTCTTGCCGTTTCTCTGATGAGCTTGTGCTCGTCGGTGAGCATCTCATCCATCTCGTAATAATCGTGTCCTTGATATTGATCGGTGCGCATATTCTTTTGTTTTACGGCTGCAAAGTTAAGCATATTGTCGGCAGAAATCGCCAGATTTGCGCTGCGAATGGAGCCAATATTACGAGAGAATCCGATCCTTTTTGAGCCCTGGATGACAGTGGTGTTCCTCATAGCTTTAGCAGCTTTAGGATACATTCGTATGGTGTACTCCAAGCGGTTCGGCCTTTTGCTCAAAACGGCAGCGCGCTTGCAGATTCTTCGGCAGGTCATGCGCGAGGAGCTACTGTTTTCTCATCAGGCTTCCTTGGTGCTCTTCGCTCATTTTGTGGCTATGGCTTCGCTGATCATCTACGCAGCTTTGCACTATTACGGAGTGATTAGAGAAGAAAGTCTAGGCATTTCGCTCTACCTCATGGTGCTGTTTAGCTTTCTTCTTTTATATCTTCTGAAATTCCTTTTCATGAGTGTCCTGAAGTGGGTTTATCAAGACAAGGGATTACTCAGGGAATATCGTTTTGAAGTGTTTTCGGTAAGTAAAATTTTGGGTTTGATTTATCTCCCATTGGCACTTATTTCCGTTTCTGTAAATGTTGGAAAGCTGGAATGGGTTTTTCCATTAGCTGCCCTTCTGTTCATTGTATCTTTTGTATTCAGAACTGTCCAAGGCTTAGCGATGAGCTTTTCTTACAAGGTTTCTCGAATCTATATAATTTTGTACCTTTGCACCCTCGAAATTTTGCCCTTCGTGCTGTTTTTGAGCCTCTTTAAAAAGAGTCTCGCTTAGGCGCACAAGGAGTTCAATAATGGATGCATATGGCAGATAAAGTTAAATCAATTCTGATTTCTCAGCCCAAGCCGGCTTCTGATAAATCACCTTATTTCGAATTGGCAGATAAGTACAAGATTCAAATTGACTTTCGCCCCTTTATCCATGTTGAAGGAGTTCCTGCAAAGGAGTTTCGTCAGCAGAGGATAAATATATTGGAGCACACAGCAATAATCTTGACCAGCCGGAACGCCGTTGACCATTTCTTCAGAATGTGCGAAGAAACAAGAGTGAATGTGCCTGAGTCATTGAAATATTTTTGCTTGTCAGAATCTACGGCATACTACCTGCAGAAATATGTGGTATACCGCAAGAGAAAGATTTTTCACGGGAAGCAAAAATTTGAAGACTTGATGGAAGTGATCAAGAAACACAAGAACGAAAAGTTCTTGCTTCCTTGCTCTGATATCCATAAGCGCAGTATCACCGACCAATTGGATAGTTTCAATATCAAATACAGCAAATCCATTTTTTATAGAACGGTTTGCAGTGATTTATCAGACTTGGCTGATGTTAACTACGATATGCTGGTGTTTTTTAGTCCTTCAGGAATTGAGTCTTTGCTCAAAAATTTCCCTGATTTTAAGCAGAATGCCACTCGCATAGCTGCTTTCGGAACCACCACGGCCGATGCTGTAAAAGATGCCGGCTTGACTTTGGATGTGCACGCGCCTGCTCCGGGGTTTCCATCCATGTCAATGGCCATCGAACACTATATCAAGAAAGCGAAATAGCTTCAAAAGAATATTGATCAATGAAAAAGGCGACCTTTTGGGTTGCCTTTTTTTATTATTGCCTATTGATGAGTTTTAAATTTCCAAAAGCCGAAAAAATTTGTTCGAAGTACGAGATCGATGCGCTTTTTGGTGAGGGCAGAAATTTCCGTTCCGGCTCTTTGAGTTTTAAGCTCTTGCTTCAGGAAACGCAAGAATGGCCGCATTTAAAATTTCTCGTGGTTGTGCCAAAAAGGCGGGTTAAAAAAGCGGTGGATCGCAATCGGCTTAAGAGACAGATACGTGAAGTCATTCGACTCAATAAAAAAGCAATCGAAAATGAAGTCGTAAATTCCAATAAAAGGCTTTTGATTGCCGTTATTTACAACGGGCAACCAAGATCGAAGTATTCACAGCTTGAGTCAAACTTTGTCAGAATGATCAATGAGACTCCAAAAGTGATTAACAAGATTTAATTGCCAATAGTAGCCAAAGCAAGGTATAGCTTGAATTTCTGTTTTAAATTTAGTCCTCAATTCACGGATATATGAAGGTTAAGGGAAAGAAAATATTTGTAGGTGCAGCCATTTTGGTTGTAGGTTTTTTAGGAATACGAGCCGTAGCTCCGGGCGATAATTTCTTCGAAGTTTCAAAGAACTTGGAAATTTTTGCGACGCTATACAAAGAGTTGAACCTCTACTACGTAGATGAAACTCAACCTGGCGATCTGATGAAAACGGGTATTGATGCTATGCTTGAATCACTCGATCCATATACCAACTACATTACGGAGAGCAATATTGAAGATTACCGCTTTATGACCACGGGTCAGTACGGCGGAATCGGGAGCTTAATTCGATCTATTGATGGAGACGTTTACATCTCCGAGCCCTATGAAGACTCTCCTGCGCAAAAGTCGGGATTGCGTGCTGGCGACAAAATTATAATGATCGATGGCACCGACATCAAAGACAAAGATCAAGAAGAAATTAGCTCTTTACTGAAAGGTCAATCGGGAACCGGGTTGAAGGTGACCTACGAAAGGTTTGGCATGATGAACGAAGTTGAAATCACTCGTGAAGAGATTAAGATTCCTGATGTGCCTTATTACGGCATGCTTGATGACGAAGTGGGCTATATCAGCCTGAGTAGTTTTACTCAAACAGCGAGTAAAGAGGTGCGCGAGGCCTTTTTAGAGCTGAGAGATAAACAAGGGATGACGAAATTGATTTTCGATCTGAGAGGAAACGGTGGAGGATTGCTCCGTGAAGCTATCAACATTGTAAACTTTTTTGTTCCGAAAGGACAAGAAGTAGTTCGTACAAAAGGAAAGATTTCTGAATGGGACCGAACCCATGTTGCATTAAATGAGCCTCTAGACTTGGAAATGCCTTTGGTCATCTTGGTTGATCAAGGAAGCGCCTCGGCTTCTGAAATTGTTTCAGGGAGCATCCAAGACTTGGATCGCGGAGTGGTTGTAGGAAACACCACCTTCGGTAAAGGACTTGTTCAGCAAACGAAGGACTTGCAATACAACAGTATGTTGAAACTAACTGTGGCAAAGTATTACATCCCAAGTGGTCGCTGTATCCAAAAGCTGGACTACTCGCACAAGACAGAAGATGGAAAAGTGGAAGAAGTACCCGATTCCCTTTTGAAGAAATTTGAAACCAATAGTGGCCGGGTTGTAATGGATGGACGAGGAATTGAACCTGACGTAAAAGTCGAGAATGGAGAAATTCCCCACGTGGTAATCAGCCTGCTTACAGAGAATCTCTTCTTCAAATATGCTAATGATTATGCAAAGGATCGAGAATCTATTGCCGATGCAGCTGACTTCAAACTGACTGATGACGGCTACAATGAGTTCGTAAAATATTTAGAAGGAAAAAACTATTCCTACACGACCGACACCGAAAAGGAATTTGAGAAACTGGTTACCGTGGCGAAGGATGAAAAGTATTACGGAATAACCGAGGAGGCCTTTAAGCAAATGGAAGAGGCCATAAGCTCGAAGAAAGACAATGATCTGGAAATCTTCAGAGGTGATATTGAGCCAATTCTTGAGAACGAGATTGTATCTCGATATTATTACCAAAAGGGCAGAATTCAAAATAGCCTGGCGGAAGATCCCGCGATCGATTCTGCTATGACAATCTTTACCGATTCTGAAAAGTACAGCCAAATCTTAACGCCTCAATAAGTTGGCCTTAGATTCCGGAAGGCTTCATAAATACCGGCTTTATATCATTTGCCTTTTGGCAATTGGGATGCCGAATTTGAATCTCTTAATGAGCATAGGAATTATCCTTTTGCTCATTTTTTGGTTTATTGATCCTGGAGTAAAAAAAGGAATCAGTCGATTAACGTTCAATAACCCTGCGACCTGGATGGCGGGGCTTTTTGCTCTTCACCTGATCTGGT
The DNA here is from genome assembly GCA_027214385.1 of Cryomorphaceae bacterium 1068. Taxonomy (NCBI): domain Bacteria; kingdom Pseudomonadati; phylum Bacteroidota; class Flavobacteriia; order Flavobacteriales; family Cryomorphaceae; species Cryomorphaceae bacterium 1068. The sequence continues at coordinate 162,789 of JAPVXR010000002.1, forward strand.
TGATCAACACTTCTGATTGGGCTTACGCGGCTAAGGACTTACGTATAAAGCTTCCCCTGCTTGTTTTAGCTTTGGCATTGGGAACCATTAAACTTTCCCGAACCGATTTAAAGAAGGTATTCGTTGCATTAGGTATTGGGATATTTATAGCCACCATGGTAGGATACTACCTCTATTTCTCCGACCCTATGGTGAAGATGGATCCCAGAAGTATGGCCCCGGATATTTCTCATATCAGACTTAGTCTGATGATTGTGGTTTTCATCGGTGGATGTCTTGAGTTTTTTAGTGAGGTGGGTGCTAAATGGAAACTGTTTTCGATCATTTCAGTTTTGAATGCGTTGGTATTCCTCTACTTTCTCCAAACGCTTACGGTCCTTTTTGTTCTTTTTGGTGGCCTGGGGATTCTTTTGATCAGACAGGTTATAATCAGATCGGGAAAAGGTGTGAGAATTATTGTTTTAGCAAGTTTGGTAGCTATTCCTGTCTTTTTGGCCTTTGCTATGAAGAGCTATTATTCGAGCTATTTTGAGCTTGCAGACGATGCACTTCCAATGATGGATAAGACCGCTGAGGGCAATGGTTACAACCACTATGACACCTTGCAGATAGAGAATGGGAATTACCTCTACGCAAATATTTCGGAGCATGAAATGGTAGATGCTTGGAACGAGCGCAGTGAAGTGAAAATAGACTTTGACCCCAAAGAGACCAATGTCCTTTTCGATAGACTTTTACGCTACCTCACTTCCAAGGGTCTGGCAAAAGACAAGCGAGGTGTCGAGAGTCTTTCCTCTCAAGATATTGCAAACATTGAAGCAGGATTTCCTGCTGTAGCATATGCGGAGAAGTCTGGGTTGGAATTGCGGATACACACATTTTTGCACGGAACCCATTTGTACTTGACCAAAGGCGTTTTGCAAGGTTCTTCATTCTATCAGCGGTTTGTGTACTGGCAAATAGGGTATACGTTGGCACGTGAAAACCTGCTCGCAGGTGTGGGCACAGGGGATGTCAAGCAATCTTTCAATGATGCATACGTCGATTTTCCAATTTTTATAGAGTCGAAATATCGCCACCGAGCTCACAATCAATACATCACCTTTTTAGTCACTTTCGGGCTGCTTGGCTTCATCTATTTTTTAGCGTTTCTGGGAGTCTTAATATATAGGTGGAGGAATCACAGGCTATTCCTCTTCTTTGCCATTGTAGCCCTTGTTTCTTTCTTGTCTGAAGACACTTTGGAGACCCAAGCAGGAGTTACCTTCTTTTCATTCTTTGTGGGTCTCTTTTCCGCTGCCTCATCAGAGGATTAGTTTCTCTAACTTTAGGGTGTGATCAATAAAGAAAAAATCGGAATTCTGATCTACGGTAAGAAGATGAACGCATCAAAACGTGAAATTCTTACTGCAGCTAAGATTATAAATAGGGGCGATTTTGGTATAACCCTTTTTGGTATGAGCAAAGGCAAGCTTAAGGCCGCTGCATCGCATGCCCGTCTCAATTATGTCAAACTCGGTAAAATTGCAGGTCGCCATGATTTTGACGCTTCTCTTAAGTTTACCAAACTGCTTAAGGACAAAGAAATTTCGACCGTTATTTTTCGGAATCATCGTTCGACCAATCTTCTGGTTACGGCCAAGTTTCTAATGAAAGGCAGATTAAGGCTGGTTTTTATTCAGGATAGACATTTGTCTGAGATGAGGCCTGATTTCTTGCATACGTTTCGGTTCAATCAAATCGATGCTTGGATCACACCGATCAACCAAACAGCCAACAGCGTAAAGGCAGCCACTCATCTCGCTTTAGACAAAGTTCACGTTTTGCCTCTTCCCATTCCCAGAAAACCATTCCAGTTTGATGAAGATGAAAGAAGCTTGAGGAAGTCAATCCTTTTCGGTGATTCTGAGAGGATGGTAATAGGATGGAGTTTGCCGCAAAACCAAGAGCTGATTCAGCGCACGGGAAGGAAGCTCTTGCAGTTACTCAGATTGAATAAGGGAATAAACCTTTGTTTGAACCTACAAGGATCTACACTAGAGGATTTTTTCGCGGAGATTCCTGAAATGCACGCTTTCAAAGATGTCATTAGAGCGACCCCATTTGATCACCATGATGCCGATATGTATGCCCATTTGGATGCATTATTTATTGATCCTGAAAGGGAACCTTTTGTAGGAATTACCAGAAGAGCTCTCATGGCTGGTGTTCTGCCTATAGCACCAAAATCACTGGTATCAGATGAATTACTGGAGAACGGTAAGATTGGTGTAATTTACACGGATAGGGATACTGCTGAGGTATTTGAAGAAGCTATGAACACGGCTTTTTTGAATTCATTCAAGATCACAAGTCAGGAGTATGTAGGTGAGAAATACACAAAAAAGCGCTTCAAGGAAAACCTTGAAGCGCTTATACATGCTTTACCTAAAAAGGCTCGTGCTCGCTAGAGTGTCTTAACCCATTTCCCTGAGCGGAGGTCTTTTCCATCAATCGTTTGCAGTCTGTAGATGTACATTCCGTTTTCCAGCTCTGAAACATTGATCTGTTGTAACCCTTGGTAAACTCTCAAGGCTTTTACCTCCTTGCCTGAGATATCGAAAATTCGGAACAACACATTTTCGCCACTCACGGCTTTGGTCAAATTGAAATCGAGGTTGAAGTTATTTCCTGAAGGATTTGGATACAACCCAAAGGCCACTACGCCATTATTCTCGTTTACTGAGGTCACATCAGCGATGGTGATGCAGTAATCTTCAGTCTCTCCCCAATTAAAAGTCTCGCAAGTAGAAACGTCATCTGGAATCCCGAAACCTCCCACATACTTCATAGCAATTCTCATTCTGGTGGCCCCGAGCAGCGCATCTTCTGGAATGGTAAGGTCACCTTCAACAGGTGCAGAAGACCCTTGATCAGAGCTTAGCAATTCCTCATCATTGGAGAATGTTCCGTTTTGATCCAAATCTATCCAAACTTTGAAGAACTCATCAAATGTTTGTCCGTCAAACCCGGGAGTTAGAACAGTTTCGTAGGTTTCTCCTTGGCCTAAGATGATGTCAAAGTCTTCAAACAATTGGTATCCACCGTTATTTCCTGTTTCGAAGGTGTAGTCACCAATGACTATCTCATCAATGAACTCCTCTGAGCTATCCTCTCCAAAATTGGCGCAGTAGGTATTGTCAAGACAAGCACCACAACCTTTGGTACGTGCATTACTCACTATACCGGCATCTTGATCTTCTGCACAAGAGGGCGTAACGAGAAATTCATAATCCGTGCATGACTCGAGCCCGTCGATTGTGGCATCATTAACCTCCTCGTAGTTTCCAAAAAGGATCCAGTCATCTGTTCCTAGCGCACGGTAATAAAGATTGTATGACGCTACTCCGAAATCAGTAGACCACGAAACGTCAGCTTCTGTTTCTACAGATGTTTCTGCTATGAAAGTTTCAGGAACAACACAGCAACCCAAGGTTGAAATGGTCAAGCAAGAAGTATACACTACTTCACCGCCTTCTTCGCAAGATGAGCCGATTTCAAAGTCGTAAGTCGTGCAGATGCTCAGGGTGTCAAGAACCAATGAAGTACCTTCGATTCCTTCCACTACGATCCAGTCTTCGCTGTCTTGTGGTTTGAACCTAACGGTGGCTCCATTTCCTGATACGTCAACCCAAGAAATAGTATATACCGTGTCATCTTCCAATTGAGATTCGAAAGCTAAAGGTGGAATGCAGACATTTTCGTCTAGACATCCGTTCATGATTTCTAGCATGCTGTTGAAGGCGTTGATTCTTCCACCCGTTACTGTTTCCCCAACCAAGTTTGGAACGATATCTATCCCGTCAAATAATGCTTGACGGACCAAATCAGCCCCGGCTTGAGGGTCATTTCTCACGAATTCAGCAAAGCTTTCGCATGGAGCTGAATACAAAAGGGCAATGACTCCAGCTGTTAGCGGAGAGGCAAATGAGGTTCCCGATGTAGAAGTGTATCCGTTATTTCCTGCGGTGGTTACCACATCTTCTCCGGGTGCTCCGAAGTCTACTGTGGTAGCTCCGTAAGCTGAAAAAGTTCTTTGATCATTGTTATTGGTTGCAGTTACACTGATCATGTAATCGCTTGGAGCCGCCGTCGGGATGTCTCCCGTTACATCAATATTGATGTTTTGGTTTGAAGTAGCTCCGCAATTTAGAATTCCATACGTTCCCAGCGTGTCGTAGAAAGCACTCCAGAGTGGAACTTCATCAGGATCTCCGAAATCGATACCCCAAGATGCGTTGGTGGCTACTACGAATGCTCCGGATTCTCCCTCGCTCTGATCGTAACGCTGCCGCATTACAAGAGGGTAGTTATAGGCCTCAATTACAGAAGCTTCGTTCCCTAGGTTTTCACCTGTTACGGACATGATTTTCACATCCCAGTTTGCACCGATCACTCCGATTTCGTTTCCTCCCGTTGCGCCGATCATTCCCATTACGTTGGTTCCGTGTCCACCTTGAAACACACCTTGATCATTTTCATCGGCAACATTCCAACCGAAGAAATCATCTACGTATCCGTTTGCGTCATCATCAATGCCATTGTCAGGTATTTCTTCGTTGTTTCTCCAAGCATTAGCCTGTAAGTCGGGATGATTGAGATTCCCGCCTTCTATTACGCAAACTACAATGGTATCTCCCATCGCAGTAGTACCACCTGTAGTTAGGCCCCAAGCCAGATCAATGTCTATATCGGCATCTTCCGTACCTCCATCTTCTCCTGTGTTTTCCAGATGCCATTGGGCAGTATACAGAGGGTCGTTTACTTCATCACAACGCTCTTTTACAAAGTGATTGAATTGAGCCAAACTCACTTTTGGATTCGACCGTAAGTCATCCAGAAGTGCTTGTGCATTTGAGCTTTCATCAAATAGAAAGCGATAAATATTCATGGGACCCGATAGAAGTTTGTCTGAATGCAGGTTGCCATATTCTGCAGCAAGCTGTTCAGGAGTCACACCTTTTTTCAGTTGGACGAGGATCTCTCCTTCTACTCTGGCCATTTGCCCGTCCATGTAAAAGGATAATAAGGCAGTAAATACAGCCGTAAAGAGTAAAGCTTTAAATCTCATGTTTGGTGGTGGTATTGTTCAATTAATTTCTCGCACTGCAAGATCACAAATTAACAACTCAGAAACCCTTGCTCTTGTTCAGAATATTGGAATTCTATTCTTTGTAGAAGACCCTTTTCACTCGGGTAGATATATTGGTCAGAACTTCATACGGAATCGTGTTAAGGTTTTCAGCCAAAGTGTAAATGGAATTATTTTCGCCGAAAATTTCCACCTCGTCACCTTCATCGCATTCGATTTCAGATAGATCGATCATGGCCATGTCCATACATATGTTTCCGATTAAGGGCGCAAATTTATCGTTGATAAAGACCTGACCGGTGCCATTGCCAATTGCTCTGGGCAATCCATCCGCGTAACCCATGGCTATTACTCCTATCCTTTTTTCTGAATCCAAAACCTTCTCTGGAGAGTAACCGATTCCCTCACCTTTTGGAACGATTCTGATCTGTGATAAGACGGTTTTTAGCCGACTGATTGGCTGCAGCTTTTGCCTGAATTTTTCGTTTGAGGAAAGTCCATACAATCCCAGTCCAAGCCGTACCATATCCATTTGAGCGTTTTTATGTCGCAATATTCCATTCGAGTTCAGAATGTGGCGAATGAACCCCGTGATCCCTTTTTGCTCTAGTCTTTTGCAAGCTTCATCAAATCGATCGATTTGTCTTTTTGTCGATTGATCAAATTTTTCATCATCGCTTCCAGCCAAGTGAGAAAAAGCCGAATATACTTTGACTTCAGATTTTAAAGAAAGAAGTTCGCATGACAAACGATCGATTTCATTCAAGTCAAAGCCCAATCTGTTCATTCCCGTATTTACCTTCAGGTGAATGCGGTAAGGCATTTTCTCCGAATGAACGGACAATGCCTTGGTGAATTTGTCCAAGGTCAGGAAGCTGTAGATCTGCGGTTCCAGCTCATACCTTATCATCGAGTCGTATGCTGAAGAGACGGGGTTAAGAACCATAATCGGCGTTTTGATCCCTGATTCTCGGAGCGCGATTCCTTCGTCGGCGTAAGCTACAGCCAGATAATCTACCCCGGCATATTCTAATGCCGCTGCTACTTCCGAACTTCCGCTCCCATATGCAAAAGCCTTTACCATTGCCATGATTTGAACCGATGGATTGAGCAATGACCTGATGTAGTCAAGATTCTGATTCATCTTGTTCAAGTCTATTTCCATAACGGTCTCATGGGTCTTTTGCTCCAGTCTATGAACAATTCGTTCAAAGCGAAACGCCCTCGCTCCTTTTACAAGAATGGCCATTTCCTCAAAATCTTTCTCGCTGAATGAATTCAAAAAGGCTTCGGTATCTTCGAATAGGCGGATATTCAAATCGCCGAATATTGAGGAATTTGCTCCGATCTCTTCACCTATAGCAAAAATGTGTTCGATACCTTTTCTGTTTATAATATCTGACACCTCGGTATATAATGAAGCCGGATCTTTACCCGTTTGCAAAATATCGCTTAAGATCAAAGTCTTGCCTCGTCCTTGAGCTTGCATGGCCAGGAAGTCCAGCGCAATGTCCAAAGAGGCTAAATCTGAATTATAGGAATCATTGATGATGGTACATCGGTTTATCCCTGTGCGCTTTTCGAGGCGCATAGCTATAGGGCTCAGGTTCGAAAGCCGATGGGCAATTTTAGCTTTATCAATGCCTTCTTGCAGTAGATATAACCAGCAATGACAGGCATTTTCTATTGAGGCATCGTCAGAAAACGGAATAGTTACCTCCATTTCATTTCCGTTGTAATTGCCTCGAATGACAGATTGATTCGATTCCTTTATCGTATCTAGAATGACCAGATCACATTTGGAATCTTCACCCCAGGTCAAGTTTTTTCCGCTGTATTCAGCGGCAATCACTTCTTGCAATAAGGTGTGGTTGCGACAAGAAATCAATATTTCGGTACTGCTAAACAGTTTTAATTTCTCCGATGTTTTTTCTCGAAAGTCTTGAAAGTTTTCTTGGTGCGCAGGGCCAATATTCGTGAAGATGCCGATGGAGGGTTTTACCATTTTTGCCAAGTGGCTCATTTCACCATTTTTGGAAATACCGCACTCTAGAATAGCCAAATCGTTTTCCTTGGTCATGAGCCAAATAGATAAGGGAACGCCTACTTGAGAGTTGTAGCTTCTCGGGCTTCTCACGATTGAAAAGTCCGGTTGGAGCAGCTGAAATAGCCACTCCTTTACAATCGTTTTGCCATTGCTTCCCGTTATTCCCACCACCGGATATGAAAATCTTTGTCGATGGGTAGCAGCCAGCACTTGCAAAGCTTTGAGCGGATCTTCAACGCGCAAAATGTTCGCATTGGGAAATTTGTTTCCATCGATTGTGTCAGACACGACAAAACTTCTTACACCTCTTATGTAAAGTTCCTCGATGTATTTGTGGCCGTCATTTTTTCCGCTAATCAGCGCAAAGAATAAGAAGCCATCTCCGCCGACATAAGTGCGGCTATCGGTCAGTAAATCTTGTATAGGTTCATCAATGTATATGGAGGCTTCAGCACCAATGATTTGAGCGATTTCTGAGATCTGGTATGAGGTTCTACTCATCGTTTTTAGCGGAAGTTTCTTCTTGAATCTTTGCTCTCAAATAAGCCTCACGACTCAAAGGTTCATATCGGTCGAGTTCTCCCAGCTCAATCGTCGCTGATCCGCCGCTTATTCTGTGTGAATAGTTTGCAAGCTTTCCCGTTTTCACGCAGATGGCGTGCACCTTGGTGACGTATTCGGCTACAGCCAAAACGTTGGGCATGGGCCCAAATGGGTTGCCTTGAAAGTCCATATCCAATCCGGCCACGATCACTCGAATGCCCTGATCGGCCAATTGATTACAGACATTGTGCAGGTTGGTGTCAAAAAATTGAGCTTCGTCGATACCGATTACATCTACATCAGAGGCGAGTAGCAAAATGTTTTCGGAAGAATCTACCGGTGTGCTTCGGATGGAATTTCGGTTGTGGCTGACTACCTCTTCATCGTCGTAGCGCGTATCAATGCGGGGCTTAAAGATTTCAATTCTTTGATTCGCTATTTTGGCGCGATTGAGTCGCCGAAGCAATTCCTCTGTCTTCCCTGAAAACATGGATCCGCAAATGACTTCAATCCAGCCTCCTCCCGGTTTTTTTGATCTGACGTTGTCTTCTAAAAACATATAATCCTAAACACAACCATTCAGGCAATATGCCTTAGTTTTGTGTTTCAGCAAATTTAACATTTATCAATAGCCAAGTAAGGTACGAGTGCTATTGACTCAACGTTAAATTATGAACAAGAATAACCGTTTCATGACGATTCAAGATATCATTAGACAACTCGAAGAGCTCGGCACCAAACTGGAAGCCGGTCGATTAGAGGCAGAAGAAGTAATAGAAATGGCTGATCTCAGTCGAGATCTCTACGAGCGTTTGGTGGTAATTCGCCATAAATCCTACGAAGACCTCATCCGTGAAGAGCGAGAAGCAGAAATAGTGGAAGAGCCTAAAGCGGAAACTCCTGAAGTAGCTCCCGCTGCTACCGAAAAAGAGGTAATCACAGAAGCTATCTCTGAAGATGAGACGGAAATAGCTGCTACAGATGAGGCAGTTTCGGGGCCTGTTATCCCGATGGGAAGTGCCGAAGTATCACCAAATCAGATTTCCTTGATTGATTCTATTGAAGAGATTAAGCGGATGGAGCAAAGTTTAAACGATAAGTTTCACGAGAAAAGTGACGAAAAGTCATTGGCCCAAAAACTTAAGCAAAAGCCAATCGAAGATCTAGTGAGTGCGATCGGAATAAATCAGAAATTTCGCTTTATCAGTCAACTTTTTAATGATGATCAAACCGCTTTCGAAGGCTCCATTCAAAAGTTGAATAGGTTTGGCTCCTACATTGAGGCCGACGAGTACATTCAAAATACCTTAAGTGAGCAGTATGGCTGGAATCCCAAAGATCCCGCAGTGAAAGAATTGATCGACTTGGCTCAACGCAGGTACTTATGAGAGGGCTTCTTGCTTTTATTTTCTTCATTACCGTATTTCAGCTATATGGTCAAAACCTCGATCAGGTAAAATCAGATTTGGAGATGCTCGCTTCTCCTGAATTGGCGGGAAGGGGCTATGTTGATAACGGTTTAGCGAAGGCTTCAGCATTTTTACAAAAGCGACTCAATGACATTGGACTGGAGCCAATCGTTCAATCTTATGGTTTCTCGGTCAATACTTTCCCGAAGTCTTCGACGCTAAAAGTCGGCAAACGGCAGCTCAAAGAGGGTTTTGATTTTATCATCGATTCTCGATCAGTTGCCGCGAAGGGCAAATGGAAGATTATGCGCTTGGATTCGGCGATTCTTCTTTCCTCTGCGGTTCCCGTTTTGCCGAAAGGCTCCATCCCCGTTATCGATACCAAGGGTATAGACACTCCCGAAGAAGTGACGGTTCAGCACGAATTTGTGAAGGCCGCTTTGACCAGAGGACCTGTCATACTTCTCAAAGAAAAATTGACTTGGTCGGTAGGTCAACAATCATTGAGTAATCCCATTTTTGAAGTCCTCACCTCTTCTTTCCCTGAGCGCGAAGAGAAGTTAAGTTTGAAAACACAACCGACGCAAATTGACTTCACCGCCCAAAACATCATTGCGAAGATCGATGGGAAAAGCTCAGATAGTCTCGTGGTTTTCACAGCGCATTATGATCATCTGGGAATGATGGGAGATGCCCTTTTTGCGGGGGCTAGCGACAATGGAACAGGGACGGCGACGCTGCTTGATTTGGCAAGCTATTATTCCCAAAATCAACCTGAGTTCGATACCTATTTCATCTTCTTTTCGGGAGAAGAGGCGGGGCTTATCGGCTCGCGGTATTTCGTGGAGTATCCCACATTCGATCTCGACAAGATCAAGTTTCTGATTAATCTAGATTTGATGGGCTCAGCCGAAAAAGGAATTACCATTGTTAACGGTCGGCTTTACCAAGAGCGTATGGCTCAAATGGCAGCCATCAATACTGAGAGAGACTTGGTCCCCAAAATCAAACTCCGTGGAAAAGCCGCGAATAGCGATCATTATTGGTTTTCCGAGAATGGAGTTCCTGCTGTCTTCATTTACACCGAAGGAAACATCACCGCTTACCACGATGTTTTCGATACACCCGCAGTGGTGGATTGGAGCAACTACGAGGAAGTTTTTACCTTGCTCGTGGAATTCGTCAAAACCCTCTAGCCTTGTCAAAACTCTATCTGGTTCCTACGCCTGTCGGCAATCTCGGCGACATGACTTTTCGTTCGGTCGAAGTGCTCAAATCGGTAGCGGCCATTCTCGCTGAAGATACCCGTACTTCAGGAAAGCTCCTCAAGCATTTTGAAATCGACAACTCAATGATCCCTTTCCATGCGCACAATGAGCATCGGATGCTGGAACGTGTGATCGATCGATTAAAAAGTGGAGATGAATTAGCGTTGATCACCGATGCAGGAACTCCCGGAGTTTCTGACCCCGGCTTTTTGCTGGTTCGGGCTTGCGCCGAAAACGATATTGTTGTGGAAACGCTTCCTGGTGCTACTGCCGTAATTCCTGCTTTGATTAATTCAGGATTGCCTGCAGATCGGTTTTGTTTTGAAGGATTTCTTCCTCCGAAAAAGGGCCGCAACAAGCGACTTACCGGTTTAGCAGAAGAGGAGCGAACCATGATTTTTTACGAATCGCCGCACCGCATTGTCAAGACCTTGGTTCAGTTTGCCGAATTTTTTGGGGAAGATCGTCAGGCCGCATTGGTAAGGGAAATTTCAAAAATTCACGAGGAAACCGTTCGCGGAACTTTGGGTGAATTGGTTGCGAAATACACCGATCATCCGCCGAAAGGCGAAATTGTTTTAGTCGTAAACGGAATAAAGTAACCATGAAAGCAGTATTCTTAAAATCATTCGGGAAGCCCGAACAAGCTTTTGAAATCAGAGAAGTAGAAAAACCCACTTGTAAGGACTCACAGGTTTTGATCAAGGTGGAGGCCTTTGGTTTAAATTTCGCCGATGTGCTGGCCCGAAGCGGTATGTATCCGGAAACACCTCCTACACCTTGCGTGATTGGCTACGAAGTAGTGGGACGGATCGAAGAAGCGGGAAGTGAGGTGCCTGCGGGCTATGTGGGGAAACGCGTAGTAGCTCTCACTCGCTTTGGAGGATACTCCGAATATGCTGCTACAGATTATCGGGCTCTGACAGAAATAACAGATGACTTTGAAGCAGCCAAAGCACTAGCTTTAGGAACACAGGGAACCACGGCCTACGTTTGCTTTGAAGAGAGTATGAACCTTTACAAAGGTGATCGGGTGCTCGTTCATGCCGCGGCAGGAGGAGTTGGATTGATGCTTTGCCAGCTGGCATTGGCCAAAGGATGTGAAGTTTTCGGAACAGCGAGTCAATCGAAGAAACTAGACTTTTTAAAAGAAATGGGTGTTCAGCATCCGATCAATTATAGAGAGCAGGATTACTCCGAAGCCATCAACAAGATTTTAAAGAAAGATAGGCTTGATGCTACTTTCAATTCATTGGCGGGAAAGAGCACCAAGAAGGATTTAAAGCTTTTGGGTGCAGGCGGAAAGTTTGTGATTTTCGGAGCGGCGTCGCGGGTAGGAGGTTCGAAAGGGATGATCTCAGGCTTGAAGTTACTCTGGCAAACGGGATTCTTTTCACCACTCACCTTCATTATGCGATCCAAGTCAGTAATTGGTATCAACATACTGAAACTAGGAGATTACAAACCCCAAGTGGTAGCGAAGTGCATGCAGGAAACCGTGGCTCTTGCCGAGAAAGGAGTCTTAAAACCCGTCGTTCATGAAACTTACACTGTTGAGCAATTGGCGGAAGCCCACAAAGCTTTGGAGAATCGCGGAACGATTGGAAAGCTGGCGGTGAAGTGGTAATGGACTAAGCCATCTTCCCCAAAAAATCCTCCAGCTCTTTTTGAAATTCGGCTTCAGGGGCTCCGATCAGTGCTTTTACATTGGCATCCTCATTCACTCTTATCTCTCTTAGCTTTAGCTGCTGGTCGACATAGAGCATCTCCATTTCGGGCATAATGTCCTTGAGTGTATACGCCACATCATTGACAGATAGATTGCGATCAACGAGATTGTAAATCTTCTTTTTGTTTTTTGCGAAGCAGAGTTTTTCGATAAAGCCGGCCACTCTTTCGATATGAACAAAAGCCCTAAGCTGTTCACCTGATCCATTGATGGTCACTCGGTTGAAATTCTTGGCTTGAAACACAAATCGATTGATCACTGAATCAAAGCGCATGCTTTTGGAGTAGCCGTAAACATTGGCACATCGAACGATGGAAACCTCTTTCTTTCCCGCTAATCGAGCGATGTGTTCTTCACCTTTGAGCTTAGAAATTCCGTAGAAGGTCTTAGGGTTTGGAGTCGATTCGGGTGTAGCTGATTCTTCACCTGAGCCATAAACACTGGCGCTGCTCAAATAGATCACTTTCTCACACGAGGACTCTTCAAGAGCATAACTCAGCTCTGCGGTTCCCCAATGGTTCACTTGATCAAAAAGGTGTGGGCTGATGTCTGCAAAAGGCGTGCTCACCTTTGCTGCAAGGTGAATGACCAAATCAGCTTGGGCGATTTCTTTCTTCAGCGTGTACGAATCAAGGATGTCCGCTTCTACAAAACTCGTCTTCCCATTCAGTCGCTCAGGTCCTAGAAAAATATTGTAATTTTTTCGGCTGAGGTTGTCGTAAATGCGGATCGACTCCACCTCTTCGTGATTCATCAAGCGTAAGCTGATTTCCGTTCCGAGGTATCCCGCCCCACCGGTGATTAGTATTCTCATCAAATTATTTTTCTGTCAGTTCGGTATGAAGGCCACATTCAGTTTTGCTGAGGCCAAACCATCTGGCTGCACGAGGATCGTTCAAATCCGTTTTTCGCGTACATGGGATGCAGCCAATACTTTGGTAGCCTTGGGCGTCCAGCGGATGTCTGGGAAGGTCGTGCTCCTTGATGTAGTCAAAAATGTCTTTGCCCGACCAGTCGAGCATTGGGTGGAAGCGTTCAGTGCCAAACTTGGCAGCTTGATATGTGGTCATATTTCGCCGATTCAAATTTTGATCTGCCCTCACACCATTTACCCAAATGTTATACTTGTGAAGCAATCGCTCGGTGGGCTCAACCTTGTTGAGGTGGCAGCAATAATCGGGGTTGGATGTGAAAAAGAAATTCCCATTTGCATCCTTCTGCTGGTGTTTTGGGGTGGAAGAAGAGATCGTTTTTAAGTCCAATTTCAACTTATTGGCTAGTTCATCTCGAAAAGTCAACGTCTCAGGAAATAGAAACCCTGTGTTCAGACAGTAAATCGGGATGGGAACTTCACTTCTACTTACAATGTGCAACAGTGGTATGGAGTGTGTTTGAAACGATGAGGTCAGAAACATCTTCTTGCCTTCTGCCTCTAGCTTTCCTAATTCAGCGATTATGGCCTCTACTTTCATTGGTGCGAAGTTAATTAGTCTTTCTGTGAAAGAGGTGCCTTCCTGCGGATGCTCTGCTCCAAGGAAATCATCGTCTCGGTGCGTTGTATTCCATCTACCTGTTGAATTTTTTCATTCAACACCTCCCTCAGATTCTCGGTGTTTTTACAAACTACTTTTAAAAAGATGCTGTAGCCGCCCGTAGTGTAGTAGGCCTCGACTATTTCATTGATCTCATTGAGCTGCTTGATTACGTTTTGGTATACTGCTCCTTTGTCTAAAAAGACTCCGATAAATGCGGTAAGATCAAAACCCAGTTTGATAGAGTCCACTACGATTTCGGTTCCCTTCACCACTCCTGCAGCCTCCATCTTTTTCATACGAACATGGATGGTTCCCGCGGAAACAATCAGTTTTTCGGCAATTTCGGTGTAAGGCGTGCGAGCATTTGCACTTAATATCTCCAGTATCTGCCTGTCGAGTTTATCGATCTGATAATTCATCTATGACTATTTGCGCTCTAATTATGGATTAGGAAGTGAGAGCTGATAAAATTAATGAATACATAAAAATAGACTCAATATGTAACGAATATAGCAATGAAAAGGTATAAACTATAAATTAGCACTAATCCTTGTAGGGTGATGAAACCGGCAGACATGCCCTCCTGTCTCGAGGGTGGAGGTAAAGAATAAATCAGCTCAGGCTGGCTAACTGCTCCTTGAAGGTTCGAATCCTTCCCCTACAGCCAACAAGAAAGCGGCATCCGACTTATTCGGATGCCGCTTTCTTTTACAGAGTAAAAAAAGCCCGCTGTATTCAGCGGGCTTAGTAATTCTATTTATTCAACTTCCCTATTCGTAGAAATTGTACTGAATTTGGAAAGTGATGTCATTAATTGGAATGTTTTCCGTATTCAAGGGATTAAACGCCTGCTTCACTCTGGTGAATGTAATCTGACCTTTGAGATAGGCATATCCTTGGGGACTCACTTCAAACTTGTAGAATAGGCTAAACTCTGGATCAGGATCACCTGCTTCATAGTCATTATCACTCGACTGATAAGTAGCCGAACCTGCAAAAGGACCATCTAAGAAACCTTCTGTAAGTTCTACTGTCGGAGGCACTGTAAGGCCCAATTCAAAACCCTCTACTTCTATAGGATCATCTCCGACTTCTACATTGTTTGGAGCAGGAATATAAACCTTCAGGATTCGTTGGAATGTTCCATTTGCTGTTTCTACTTGCTGAATTCCTTGAATTATGCGATATGCATTTTCGGGATTCGGAAATTGTCCCTGTGTGGGCCCAATGGTGAGAGCGTTGGGGACGAAAAGCGTATCCGGATCATTTGAATTGCCGGGAGCTATAGTACGATTAAAGAAGAACTGATCCGTGAATCCGGAACCATCAATATCGGCAATAAGGAATTGCTCACAAGATTCACATTCAGGACCTCCACAATCCACATCAAGTTCAAATAATTCTTCGTTCTGTATGAGGTCATGACAAGAAATACACTGAGGACATGAACCTCCATCATATGGTGGAATGAAGTAGTCCACACAGTCAATGTCAAACTCAGGACCGTTTTGGATGCCATCTGAACATGTAGCACATGGAGGACATTCAGTCAGAGGATCATCATCACAATCTACACCGGTTTCATCACCGTCTTGGTAACCATTTCCACAAGCAGGAACAGGGTCGCAAGGAGGACAGCCATTGTTGTCAATGTCATCACAATCAATACCTGTTTCGCTTCCGTTTTGCAATCCGTCAAAGCATGTCGGGATCGGACAATCAGGACATGATGTTTGGAAATCGTTGTCGCAGTCAGGACCTGTTTCTACTACCACCAGATATCCTTGAGGATTCTGAGGAGTAGGATCAATGTATTCTATATGGATATTTTGGATTCCATCGTTGCAGGTAGGAGTAGGGCAATCAGGACAACCCGGCGTACCGCAGTCGATTCCTGTTTCTTGACCGTTTTGAATACCATCGCCACAAGTAGGAGGGAAGCAAGTTGTAGGACAATTCGTTCCGCCACAATCTACACCTTGTTCGTCACCATTCATAATACCGTCATCGCAAGTCGCTACACAGAAAGTGTCACATGGAACACCACAATCTACACCTTGCTCCAATACCAAACGCCACAAAACACCACCAGCCATACCAATGCTGTCGTTGGAGTTGAAATCAGCCATGGTTAAGTTCGGATCAAATTTCCAGTGAGCGTTCTGAATATTGTCGTTACAGGTTGCACATGGAACGCAATCTTCGCCACCACAATCAATAAATTGCTCAGTACCGTTTAAGACTCTATCGTCACAAGTGGGCAAACATTCGGGGCAAGGGCCACCACAATCGATGCCTATCTCGCCTTGATTTTTCACTTCGTCGAAGCAGGTAGGCTCAATTCTATTATCTTCATTTCGGCATGAACTTAACGCAAAAGCCACAGAAGCAGTGATGAAGAGGAGTCTCAGTATTCTAAATTTCATCTGGTAAAGGTTGAAACAGGGTATTTGCCCGCAAATTAAGTATATTCTTCAGACGCTCAAATATAAGTAAAGTTGTTTCGGGTTGCGTGTTTGCTCGCATTTGTAAATGATGAAAACCAAAGAATGGATCGATTAGTAAATAAAGAAAGTGGATTAGAGAGCAAGAAATTTACTTGGAAGAAGTTGAGTGCTCCCAACCGAGAAAGGGTGCGAACGCTCCATGAAAAGTTTCCGAGGCTCCATCCTGTACTGGCAGAGTTGCTGATAGCGAGGGGCTTGAATTCAGTAGAAAAGATCGCCGCGTATTTCTCTACTGACATTGGTGCTCTGCAGAGCGGCACCAAAATGAAGGATTTGGAAAAGGCGGCAGATCGACTGATTGTAGCCATCCAAGAGAACAAAAAAATTAGACTTTACGGCGATTATGATGTGGACGGCACGACGTCCGTGGCTATGATGAGCCTTTTTCTTGAAAACCTGGATGCCGATTTTGATCATTACATACCCGATAGGTACAAAGAGGGTTATGGTGTGAGTGATGCAGGCATAGACGATGCGATTCAATCTGAGGTGAATCTTTTCATCACGCTAGATTGCGGGATCAGGGCTGTAGATAAAATCGAGAGGCTCAAAGATTCGGGGATCGATACTATCATATGCGATCACCACGAAACGGGCGAAAAAGTCCCACCTGCATTTGCCATATTAAATCATAAGCAGGAGGACTGTCCTTATGAAGAGAAGATTCTCTGCGGTTGCGGTGTGGCACTAGCGCTCATTAAGGAAGTTGTGCAAAAGCTAGAGATCGATGACTTTGATTTCGATCGATTTTACGAACTAGCAGCCATTGCGACCTGCAGCGATATTGTTCCGCTCAAGGGAGTGAATCGGGCCATTGTAGCCAAAGGGCTCGAGGTCATATCGAGAAATCCCGGATATGGCGTCAGGGCTTTGCTGGGAAATGCTGGTCATAGCGGTGGAGCTGTTCAAGTCAGCGACATTGTATTCAAGATTGCACCGCGCATCAATGCCGCCGGAAGGATGGATCACGCCAATATCGGAGTGAAACTTCTTCGAGTACAATCCGAGGAAGAAGCGGCTGAACTGGCAGAGATAATCGAGAAGCTAAATATTTCCCGAAAGGAGAGGGACATTATCATAACGGAGGAAGCGCTGGAGCTGATGTTTTCTGAAGACCCCGAGCTGGAAAATGCCGCGACAATCGTGGCCAAAGAATCGTGGCACAAGGGGTTGGTAGGCATTGTGGCATCGCGGCTTATGGAGACATGCTATCGACCCACCATTGTACTCACAGAAATTGCCGGGTGGCTGAGTGGAAGCGCTCGAAGTACTCCCGCTTTCAACCTACACGAGGCACTCACCGTTTGTTCTGAGCATTTGGAAAAATACGGAGGTCATGCGGCAGCGGCAGGCCTTACGCTCAGAAAGGAGAAACTCGATCAGTTCAAGTCAGATTTTGAGGCTTACGCCAAAAGGGTACTCGGTTCGCAGAGAAAATACCCGGCCATTGAAATTGCTTTGGAATTGAATTTCGAAGATTGGCACAATACGGATTATCAGGAATTCTACATTCAGCTAAACAGATTCAGGCCTTATGGCCCTGAAAATTTACCTCCCGTTTTCGCTACACCTCATTGCCGTGCTCGTAATGTGAAAATAGTTGGTGGAACGCATTTGAAATTCACTGTTCACCAAGATGGTAGTGATGAGCGCGAACTTCCTGTGATTGCATTTGGCTTTGCCGATAAATTCGATCACATGGCTTCGGGTGGAGCTTTTGAATTGGCTTACAGCATTGAAGAAAACGTGTGGAAAGATCGAAGAACCCTTCAGCTTGTCGCAAAGGATATTAAGTTTTGAAAGGATCCTGATTGGACGGAGCAATGATGTGAAGATCTCTCTGAGGGAATGGAATGTGAATATTGTGCTTCCTGAATTCCCTGTCTATATCAAAGCGAATTTCACTCTGTAAAGTTTCCACAACCCATGTTTTTTTCGCCCAGAAGAAAACCGTAAAGATCAAAGCACTATCTCCGAAATTATCAAAGCGAACAATGATTTCGCGATTCTTACTCACGTCGGGATGGCGGAGAGCACAATGGTACAGGACATCTTTGACAAGTGCCGTATCACTCCCATACTTTACACCAACTTCTACATTAAATCGAGTCAGTTCGGTTCCATGGCTCCAATTCACCACTTTTTCTCCGATCAGTTTTGAATTGGGAATGATGATGTATTTCCCGTTTCGGGTCAATACCTTGGAAGTACGAATATCTATTTGCTTCACCCGAGCTACCAATCCATCAACTTCTATCACATCTCCCACTTTAATAGGTCCTTCAAAAAGAATGATCAAACCCGAAATGAGATCGTAGAATAAGTACTGCAATCCAAAACCAATACCCACCAAAAGCGCACCTGCACCGGCTAGGATCAACTTCATGTCGATACCGATGCTTGTAAGACCTACCAAGACGGCGAAACCGTATAGGCCGTATTTGGTCAGCTTAAATACGGTGTACTCCTTTCCTTCGTCTACCCAAGTTTTTCGCGAGAAATTCTTTTTGAGAATAATTCGAATCAGTCTGGCAAGGATTCTCGTAATGATGAGGATAATGATGAGAATGAAAACATTCCCAACAGTGATCGTTACTTTTTCAGTGGTGATGAGTTGGTAATCGAAAATAGCTTCCAACAAAGGCATTAGCCCCAAACTCACAACTGCTCCCACCACACCGATCAGTAGAATGATGTTTTTCCCCGATTTGATAAAAAGAGCTTCTCTCTCTTTGTCAAATACATCAAGCGCCCTGATTTGCTTGTGAACGAATACTTTATAAAACCGAAGTACGAGACGCGTCAGGAATATGATAAAGATCAGCGTAAGAATATTTCCTACCGTAACATGTAGCAGATCAGACTCATAGAAGCTATACCCAAAAAAGTCGCTCATATTGCTAGATAATTGTACTTCCGAAAAAATCGCTCAACTGTATTTTCATTTGGTCAAGTTTGATTTTCTCTTGCAAGTGCAAATTTAGTTCTTCTTCGCTCTCTGCGCTCTTGATTGCTTGTTCGACTTCCCGCATCAAGGTTTTAATTTTACTCAGCTTCAATCGCATCAAGGGATCAAAGACGGTTCGGCGTAGGTCTTTCTCTTCAGAGTCGGTGTAGATGCGGTGCTTATCCGCCCAATTTTCGCTCAATTCGTAAGGGCTTGAAATCATCGCAGCAATGGCTTCGCTCAATTCTGCATTTCTCACCAATTTTTCGGTGGTAGGAAAACTCCCTACTTCTTTAAAATGAATTCTGAATCGCTCAATGATACCTCCGAATACTTCTGACTTAAACGAAATTTCATCTTGAAGCAGATCGTGAAGAATGTATTCAGCCACTTGGACTTTTACCTTTTCATCCTCGCCTTCGTCAGACTGTATATCCACTTCGATCTCTTGAGCACCGTAGTTGATCAGAATCCGCGTGACCTCTTTTTCCCAAATGGTAGAATCTGAAACGGGAATAACTCCCTCTTGATCCTCTTTGTGTTGAGGCTCATCGGGAATTGTTTCGGGATCGACTCCTGCTTTTCGGAAAGTTCGCTTTCGCAAAAACTTGTTGAGCTCGTTGAGAAGGGCCTTCTCGGGAATTTCGAGTTTCTTGCTGCAACGTTGAATGTAAATACTGCGCGTAATCTGATCCGTAATGAGCGACAAGCTTTCAACAATTCTTCTTGTCGCCTCCGCTCTTTTAATGGGATCGTCAGGATGACCATCCATCAGGACTTCGATCATAAAGTCCGTAAAATCTTTTGCACCCGTATTAAGGTATTCCTCTAACTCGGTTTGAGACACTGATCGAGCGAATGAGTCAGGGTCGTGTCCTTCCGGGAAAAGCAATACTTTGACCTGAAGCCCCTCTGTCAAGAGAAGGTCTATTCCGCGCAAGGCGGCATTTATTCCCGCTTTGTCCCCGTCGTAGAGAACAGAGACATTTTTCGTGTAGCGCTTGATCAGCTTGGCCTGCTCTGAAGTAAGCGAAGTTCCTGACGAAGCCACTGCGTATTCAACTCCTGCTTGATTGAGCGAGATTACGTCAGTATATCCTTCCACCAAGAAGCACTTGTCTTCTTTTATAATGCTCTGCTTTCCTTCGTAAAGTCCGTAAAGTGTCTTGCTCTTGTCGTAGAGTTCACTTTCGGGAGAGTTGATGTATTTTACCTTATTGTCTGCTTTCAGCGTCCTTCCGGCAAAAGCGATGCAACGACCGCTCACATTTCTGATCGGGAAAATGACCCGACCTCGAAAGAAGTCGTACTTCCCGTAATTCCCCTCTTTGGTCAGCCCCAAATTCAGAAGGTGCTCTTCTTTGTGACCTGCATCTACGGCCGTTTTTAGGAGGGCATCATTTTTTTCCAGTGCATACCCCAGTGCAAACTTGCGGATGGTCTTGTCAGAAAATCCCCTTTCGCGAAAGTAGCTCAGGCCGATGGACTTTCCTTCGTCGTTTTCCCAAAGGTTTTTCTCGAAAGATTCCAAAGCGAATTTGTTGACCAACACCAGGCTTTCGCGGAGGCTCTGATCCTCCTTCTCTTTAGGTCCCATCTCGGTTTCTTCCACCTCAATGGCATACTTATCGGCTATGTATCGAAGCGCCTCAGGATATGACATGTGCTCCAGCTCCATCAGGAAGGTCACGGCGTTTCCACCTTTTCCCGAGCTAAAATCCTTGAAGATTCCTTTTGCCGGCGATACGAAAAACGAAGGCGTTTTTTCATCAGACCACGGACTCAGGCCTTTGAGATTTGAGCCTGCTCTTTTGAGCTGCACGAAGTCGGCGACTACCTCTTCGATACGAGCTGCTTCAAAAATCTTGTCTATGGTATTTCTATTGATCAACGCAGTCCGGTAGAATCGGGTTTAAAAATATTGTCACTCTCAATTATGTCCATATCAACTTTTTCCACCATCGTACCTGTGGTGTCGTAGAATGTCCAAATACCCGATGGCTCGTCATTGTAATAGGCCCCTTGATACCGCATCATTCCATTGGGGTAATAAGTTACGGCATCACCTTCACGGTATCCGTTTCGGTAGGTGGCTTCGCTCCATCGGTAGCCCGTTGGATAAAAAGACTCCCATTTCCCGATTCTTTTTCCGCCTTGGCTTGTGCCTTGCAGCTTTACTGCTCCATTGGGGTGGTACTCCACCACCTGTACAATCTCTCGCGAGCTGAGAGCTCGAGTTGCGTCTTTTTCATCTCCGCTTTGATTGGTCGCGGAGTCGCAAGCGCAAAGGGTCAGCGCGAGTAGAAAGAATACGCGAATTGTCATAAATAAGAAGAGTTTACTTTTTGCGTTCGATCGTGTAATTGACGAGGGCTTCCAAAGAATTTCTGGCCTCGCCTTCTTCAAAAGTATGAAGAATTTCCAAAGCCTCATCTCGGTAGGCGAGCATTTTATCTCGAGCATATTCTATACCTCCTGATGCCATGACATAGTCGATTACTTTCGCTACTCGATTCTTGTCTTCGTGGTGATTTTTCACGGAGTTGATCAACCATTTTCGGTCGCGTCTTTCTGCTTTCGCCAAAGCGTATATCAAAGGCAAGGTCATTTTCTTTTCCTTGATGTCAATCCCGGTTGGCTTGCCAATTTTCCCATTGACGTTGTAGTCAAAAAGGTCATCCTTGAGTTGAAAAGCGATTCCCGTTTTTTCGCCGAAAAGGCGCATTCTCTCCTGCGAATCCAAATCAGTTTTGGAGGAGTGTGCTCCACTTTGGCAGCAAGCTGCAATGAGCGATGCCGTTTTTTGACGGATGATTTCAAAATAAACTTCTTCCGTGATGTCGAGCTTTCGAGCTTTCTCCATTTGCATCAGCTCTCCTTCCGACATTTCCTTCACAGCGTTACTCACGATTTTCAGAAGCTCAAATTCTCCCTCGTCCACACTCATCAGTAGTCCTCGAGAAAGGAGGAAGTCGCCGACCAATACGGCTATCTTATTTTTCCAAAGGGCATTGATCGAAAAGAAACCACGGCGCAAATTGGCATCATCTACCACATCATCGTGAACAAGGGTAGCTGTGTGGAGCAACTCAATCAGAGAGGCCGCCACATAAGTGCTGTCGTTAATGCCTCCGCACATTTTTGCCGATAAGAACACGAACATAGGGCGCATCTGCTTCCCTTTCCGCTTTACAATGTAGTGGGTGATTTTATCGAGCAAGGGGGTCTTGCTCCTCATCGACTCGCGAAAGCGATGCTCAAATTCGTCCATTTCGGCAGAAATGGGAGCTTTTATTTCTTTAACCCCTGTCATTTGATCGGGCAAATATCACAATTCAATCTCACTCTGTGTCGTTATGGGGTCAGTACTTTTATATACCTCGTCCTGTTGCCATTGTAGGTGGTTAATATTTGGCACTTTGTTGTTTTATATTGCTGCTCGGCATCAAGATGATATCCATCTATAGCGTCAGAATTAATTGACATTTTTTCGAGTGAATTCTCACCAAGTATGCAGTAGGTTATGTTTATGTTATTGTCATTATTAAGAGCTCGGTAATCGTTGTACTCCACGGGCGAGAGTGATTCATTGCGCACGTGATCGTTGTAAAAAAACAAGAGCTTGTTGCCCCATTGCGTGGTTACATAAGATGTATATCGGCCGCTACCCTGAGAACTGGATTGGTATTTTGGAATGACGATATTCTCTTCAATCCTCGAGCTCGGTCGGATAGTTGAGATCAATAGCTCTTCATTGTAATGTATAAGAATTACGGTATACATTCTAGACGCGGGGTCATACACCGTTGACTCGCGAGAGTACCTTTTCTCACTTACCATTGTTAGGGATCCGTTGCTTTTTAGGAATACTTTGTCGAGTTTGAAAAGACCCAGATCATCTTCATTATTTTTGATGTCGTGGCGAAACATGAGGCGGAAATCTCTGTCAAATGGGGAAAGGCCTGTGTTTAAAAGCTGTCCCGTATTCGAGTCTATAACCACCGAGAATGTTCCCACCATCGAAGGCTCAACCATATTGCTGTAGTATCCTGCTAGCCATAAATTGGTATCAGGTGTCAATGTGAGCTTCAAGTCATAGAACCATTTATTGCCCAAAGCCAAGGATTTTTCTTTCACTCCTTCTTTTGCGGGATTATAGGTCAGTAACGAATACGAATCTGGCAATACACGAACCTCTGACTCTTTTCGTAATGAGATGATTCCGTGAAAGACTCCGTTGGGAGTCATCACTGCGTCTTCTAGCAATACTTTATCTGAAGGGTAAGGGATTTCAATTTCTTTAGTATCCAAAAGATTGAGCTCCGAGTCGAAATAACGCAAAGCAAATTTTTCGTTTCGAACAGGGTTTTTCTCTTCCGGGATAAAGAGAATTACCTTTTGACTGTCTTCACTTTGGAACATCAAGAATCCATGTTCTGAAATGAGCGCTTCGCGATCAGCGATTCCAATAACAATGGGCTCTTTACTGATTTGTAAATCGTCAGAAATTCGATAAGCCATGATGTAGATATCCGTTCCTTCAGGATCTTCGGCTGTGGCAATCAAAAAGCTGGAATTGGCTGTGGAAATTGGATAGGCCAAAGAGGGAACTCTATTGCTGATTTCAGACGGTGTAAACGAGAGAGTTTTCACTACCGTGAGACTATCGGTTCCTATTTTCTCAATGATGAATTCACCTTTTTTGCGACGATCAGTGCGGATACAGTAGAAGAATTCTTCGCTATGGCCAAAAGTCTCCCAAATGCGATTTCCCTTCTGCTCCTCTAAGTCAGGGCCCACGAAAAACTCCACCTTAGCAGTATCTTGTGCTCTTAGCGAGCAAAATAGAAAAGTCAGAAGAAGAAGTAAGATCGAACTAGGTCGCATGAAATTCTCTATATCTTCGTGGTTGTTACAAAAACCATGTCATTGTGATAGGAAGGTATAAATATATCCTCTTCTTCCTTACTTTCTTGGCCTCAAATGCTTTCGGCCAGACTCAAGAAACCGAGGATTTTGATTTTTATATTCAAGATTCCATTTACTCCGTTAGAAACGCCATAAAGGTAGATCCTGTTCAGATTATTTACGGTGATTACCGACTTTATTATGAGCACATCCTTTCGGGAAGGTTTAGTGTCCAAGTCGGAGCAGGGTTTACCAGAAGAGACTATACCTCTGGATGGTTCGATTACGAACTCGACAACTTTGGAAACAACGTTGACATTAAAACAGGGCCCACTGTTTCTCTTTCTTTCCGACGCTACTTCAAAGACTATGAAGAACTTGGCGGCACATATTTATCGGTAGGAGCGAATTACCGTGAATACAAAAAAGAATTTGCTGTCATCGATACGGCTGGTGCTCTAACTGATTTCACTTTCACTGATGACCGTCGATCTGTGTCGGTTATTTTCAATATTGGTTACCAGGCACTTCCGCTTACAAGTAATGTTTTTGCCGATTTTTACACGGGTCCCGCCATTCGCTTCAAGAATTACGACATCGTGAGAACCACGTCTACCAATGACCCTGAAGCCTATTCGGTTGAAAATTTGGAAGAGTTTGTTTTTGGTTGGGAGCTTGGCGTTAGAATTGGATTTGGATTCTGATAATTGGTATCAAGTATCAAGATGAGAATGCCTGAATAACAGTAAGTTCGCTACTGCTCAATAGAGATTCCAGCGGGAAAACTACATCGATGAATAAGTCATACAAGCAATTCTCTGCGGACTCAGCGCCTTCTCATTTTTCTCTGCGAGAACCCGCATAGTCCCGTGTTTGAAGAACAGTTTTAATCAGCCTCACGGCTAGTCAGTGATTTTCAAAGCCGCCTTGTTCTTATTCGCCAATTGGCCGCAGGCTGCATCGATATCTTTTCCACGGCTGCGTCTCACATTCACAATGATGTTCCGACTTTCAAGGTATTCTGCGAAAGCGTCCACCTTTTCGGGATCAGCTTGTTTGAATTCACCATCATCGATGGGGTTGTACTCGATGATGTTGATTTTGCAGGGAACGATCATCGCGAAGTCGGCGAGTTCACGGGCATCTTCTAATTCGTCGTTGAAATCCTTGAAAATGATGTACTCGTAGGTGACTCTGCTTCCCGTTTTGTCATAGAAATACCTCAGGGCATCGGCCAAAACATCGAGATTGTTCGACTCATTGATTGGCATGATTTTGTTGCGCTTTTCGTCGTTCGCAGCGTGGAGCGACAGGGCCAAGTTGAAACGCACCTCGTCGTCACCCATTTTCTCAATCATTTTGGCAATTCCCGCTGTCGAGATGGTCATACGTGTGGGAGACATACCGAGGCCTTTGTCGTCCGAAATTCTGAATGTCGATTCGAGTACGTTCTGGTAATTGAGCAAAGGTTCGCCCATGCCCATGTATACGATGTTTGACAAAGGCTTGTCCCGAAGGATTTCCGCATCGCGGTAGATTTCGGCTACTTGATCGTAAATTTCGTAAGCCTCCAGATTTCGCAAACGCTTAAGCCGACCGGTAGCGCAGAATTTACAGCTTAAGCTACACCCTACTTGGGAAGAAATACAAGCAGTCGTTCTGTTTTTTGTTGGAATCAATACGCCTTCTACCACTGGACCGTCGCTCATTTTGAACGCATATTTGATGGTACCGTCGGCGCTGACTTGCTTGTCGGCTATCCGCATGGTTCGGATTTTGAACTTTTCCTCTAGCTTTTCTCGGAGTGCTGCCGGTAGGTTCGTCATCTCCTCAAAGGTCCTCGCTCTTTTCGTCCATAGCCACTCAAAGACCTGCTTTCCGCGAAATGGTTTCTCACCCATCTCACTAAAAAGCGCGATTAGCTCATCCTTGCTCAGCTTCCTGATGTCGACTTGATTCTTCATTGCCGCAAAGGTAGGGAATCGAAGTTTCGGGTGGATAGGGACAATTTGAGGTATTTTTGAAGGGTTGGCTTTACGCTCTTCGGTTTTGAGAAGGCCGTGCTAAGTTGATCATGGTTTTTGCGAAATGCAAAAACACACCAAAACCATTCGACTCTTTTCTCTCCACCGAGGACTTCGCTGCGCTTCACCCTCGGCTGTGGAATGACGTGCTTTCAGCGTTTGAGTGAAGTAAACGGGGCTTTTCGGATTTCTCTTGGGACTCACAGACCACTCCCTTGAATGGGTTATCACTTAAAATCCTCCATCATCAAGCTAATTCCCCTTTCATCAAAATTTTAATGACAATCTATGGCCCTCTGCATTATATTGTGCCTCATGAAAAAACCGAATTTTCTCAAACATGCCTGGTTGTCGTTCAGACGATCGCCTGCCTTGACACAGAATCTCTTGCAAACTCTGTTTCTCGCATTTTTTGGTTTTTACATTGCTGTATCTTTCTTGATATCGGGATTGGTCGCAGGTGAGTTGATTCGCGATTTTTTCCCGGGAAGGAATGTGCTCGGAATGGCAGGAGCCTTCTTGATTTACTATTTACCCATGGATATCCTGATGCGCTACTTTTTACAAAAGTTTCCTACGCTATCTATCAGACCATATCTTCTCCTGCCCGTGTCTAAATCGGCGATGATTCACTATTTACTGCGTCGATCGCTCTTTAGCTTTTATAGCTTTCTACCGCTTTTTCTAACTTTTCCATTTTTCATGGTTGAAGTATTACCAAATGCTTCGAGCACAGAAGCCGTTGGATTTATCATAATGGTTTTGGGTCTCATTGTTTCGTCCAACTACATCTCATTCTGGGTATCTAAAGCCTCTGATTTTAACAATGCTTTTTCAATTGTTCTACTCCTATTACTCTTCGGTTTCTTGTTTTTAGAGTACAAAGGCATCACCTCCTTCTTTCCATACTTAGAGTCGGCAGCTACGGCATTTTTCACCAATCCCATTTGGTGGGCCATACCCATTCTGATATCCGTGGGGGTTTATCTCTACCTTTTCAGTTACTTCAAAAAGTACCTGACAGCGGAGAAAGAGTCAAAGGATGAGACGTATCTACAAAATATAAATCTTGGTTTTTTCGGTCGGTTTGGTCGCGCAGGTCGCCTAATGGATTTGGAGCTCAGACTACTGCTCCGCTCCAAACGAGCCCGCTCTTACCTGCTTATGTCACTGGCCATTTTGTTCTTGCCTTTGGCAATGGGTGTTATGGAAGGATCCGAAAAAGAGTTCTATTACCTGCTCTTCGGTTTGTTTATGACAGGCATGATTGCTTTGAACCACGGCCAGTTGATGCTTTCATGGAATAGCCTCCATTTTGATTTGTTGCTTTCCCGAGGAAATACCATCCAGGATATTTTCAGAGCCAAGTACTACATCTTGGCATTGAGTTGCGCAGTGACCTATGTCCTTACGCTGCCTTACGTTTTTTACGACCCGATGATTGTAGTGTTCAATACTGCCCTTCTCTTCATCAATATGTCCTTTAGTATTTACATGTACATGGCTCTTGCCAGTTACAATTCCTTAAGGGTAGACCCCAATGAAGGGGGTTCCTTTAGCATGAGTGGTTTCGGTGCGGCTCATTACCTGATAGGTATTCCGATTATGATTTTTCCGATTGTCCTCTTCTATGTGGGAAAATTGGGTTTTGGTTCCATCACAGGCGGTATTCTTACTCTTCTTGTGGTTGGAGTTTTGGCCACTATCTTTCATCAGCGGGTCATTGATGCCTGCGTCAAACTATTTACGAGAAATCGATACAAAATCGCAGCGGCGTTTAGAAAAGCATAGACTATGATAAAAGTTGAAAACCTTAGAAAAGAATACAGCGGGAAGGAAGTCCTGAATATCGCTGACCTCAACATTGAGAAAGGAGAAATCGTGGGTTTGGTGGGAAATAACGGTGCGGGAAAGACGACACTTTTCAGCCTGATTTTAGATTTGATCAAAGCAACCAGCGGCAAGGTTTTGTCAAATGAAAAGGATGTGAGCCAATCCGAAGATTGGAAGATGTACACCTCGGCTTATCTCGATGATGGTTTCCTCATCAACTTTCTCACTGCCGATGAGTACTTCGAATTTGTCGGCGGACTCTTTGATCACAGTAAAACGGATGTACAAGCTTTTGTACAGCAGTTTGAGCCAATCTTCAACGGTGAGGTGCTCGGGCAAAAAAAATTTATTCGTCAACTTTCAATGGGGAACCGCAAGAAAGTTGGGTTGATTGGCGCCTTGATAGGAAACCCTGAACTTGTTTTATGGGATGAACCATTTTCTAATCTTGATCCTTCCACTCAAATCAGGGTAAGGAACATCGTAAAAGAGCATTCGGATAATCGAACCTTTTTAGTGAGCAGCCATGATCTTCACCACATTGCTGAGGTTTGCACGCGAATTATAATTCTTGATCACGGAAAGGTGGTTCGAGATGTGAAGAATTCTCCCGAGATGAAGGAGGACTTGTTCGAGTTTTTCGAGGTCAAATAACGAACCCTCAGAGCTACACGCCTTTTCTTACTTTTGTAGGAAATTGACGTGAAATGATAACAGGTATTACTCATCTACACTCTTTGCTTCGCTGGTTGGCGCTTATTGCCATAGTGATTGCGATTTTTCAGTCACTTCGCGGGATGACCGGCGGAAAGGATTATACTGCTAAAGACAACCGTTGGTCGTTGATCACGCTCATTACTTTCCACCTGCAACTCGTTTTGGGACTGGTACTTTACTTCGGTAAAGGCTGGTATGCTCAATTGGGCGACATGTCCAATGCGGTCGTGCGGTTTTGGAGTCTGGAGCATCTCGTGGCAATGTTAATCGCCATCGCTTTGGTGACAATCGGTCGAATCAGCGCCAAAAAAGCGTCGAGCGCAAAAGTCAAACACAAACGTCAATTTTGGTATTTCACGATCGCCTTATTGATCGTTTTGGCAAATATCCCATGGCCTTTCAGAGAGCCTGGAATCGCCAGAGGTTTATTCCCGGGAATGTAAATGAGAAACTTGTCCTTCATATTGTTTTTTTGCCTTTTGGTTTGTTCTTGCGGCGGAGGTAGTTCATCTCAATCGGCCGATGAAAAAATCTCTGGCCCGAAGATTTACAAAACGCATTGTGCGATTTGTCACGGCGATGATGGCCGAAAGGGCTTTGCCGATGCGAAAGTGTTGCCTAAGTCAGCATTGACTTTGGAAGAGCGTATTCTCTTGATTACGAATGGAAGAAACACCATGATGCCTTACAGCGGCGTGTTATCGGAAGATGAGATTGAAGCCGTGGCCCAGTATACCTTATCTTTAAAGTAATTTATGGCACAAAATATCTCTACTGAACCACAAGTGGAAACCGCCGTTTTGGTGGGAGTCATTTCACGCGATGAAACGACTGAAATAGTAGATGATCATTTGGATGAATTGGCCTTTTTGGCCAGAACTGCGGGAATAGAAACCCAAAAGATGTTCACCCAAAAGCTTGATTCTCCTGACACACGTACCTTTTTAGGAAAAGGTAAAATTCAGGAGGTCAAAGAATACGTCGAAGAAAATGAGATCGATATGGTCATCTTCGACGATGATTTGAGTCCATCTCAAATGCGGAACATCGAGAAGTATTTTGAGAAGAAGATTTACGACCGCAGTTTGCTCATCCTTGACATTTTTATGCTTCGTGCCCGATCGGCTCAGGCCAAAACGCAGGTAGAGCTGGCTCGATCGGAATATTTGCTTCCTCGCTTAACGCGAATGTGGACTCACCTTGAGCGGCAGCGTGGTGGAACGAGCACGCGTGGTGGAGCAGGAGAGAAAGAGATAGAGACGGATAGAAGGATGATCCGAAACAAGATCACCAAGTTGAAGGAGCGATTGAAGCAAATCGACAAGCAAATGAGCACCCAACGTGGTAATCGAGGTGCAATCGTTCGAACGGCTCTGGTGGGATATACCAATGCCGGGAAGTCTACCTTAATGAACCTTTTGAGCAAATCAGAAGTCTTCGCAGAAGACAAGCTTTTCGCCACTTTAGATACGACGGTGCGGAAAGTTGTGTTTGGAAATCTACCCTTTCTGCTCACCGATACAGTGGGGTTTATCCGAAAATTGCCTACTCAACTTATCGAGTCTTTTAAGAGCACTTTGGATGAGGTACGAGAAGCGGACGTGTTGATTCACGTGGTAGATATTTCGCATCCCAATTTTGAAGATCACTACAATACGGTGAAGCAAACCTTGAGTGATATTGATAGTGCTGACAAGCCGACTATCGTGGTATTCAACAAGGTCGATGCTTATAAGCCAAAGCCGGTAGATCCGCAGGACATTGATCCTGATGTAATTACTGATCCTCTGGAGCAATTGAAAAATACTTGGATGTCCCGAGTAGAGGGAGATGAAGTTGTTTTCATCTCGGCGCTCAAAAAACAAAACATTGAGGAGCTTCGCGAAAAGGTCTACGACCAAGTGAAAGAAATCCACAGCAAGCGCTATCCATACCACACCTACCTGTACTAAAGACTGAACCCATGCCCAGCATACGCCAAGAAAAAGTTGCTAAACTCATTCAGCAAGAACTCGCGATTATATTTCAGCAACATTCGAGAGATCTTTTCGGGGGTGCTTTCATTACTGTGACGGTAGTGAGGATGAGCCCCGATTTAGGATTTGCCAAGACTTTTTTGAGTTTTTTCGCTCCCGGCAAAGAGAGTAAAGAAGAGATTTTGGAAATCGTCCGCGCCAAATCATCCAAGATTCGGGGGATTTTGGGAAATAAGGTTGGTAAGCAATTACGAATCGTTCCCGAGTTGGCCTTCTTTATCGACGACAGTCTCGACTACTCTGAGAAAATTGATGATCTTCTGAAAGAGTAGCCTGTGGATCTGAGTTTTTTCATTGCCAAGCGATACCTCTTTTCGAAAAAATCTCTTTCGATAATCACCATTATGAGCATGATCAGTATGCTGGTGGTGGCTGCGGTAACCATGGCCATGGTGGTAATTCTATCGGCTTTCAACGGCATTGAGTCATTGATCGATAGCCGTTATAGTTATTTCGATTCCGATCTTTCGGTCATTCCGCTTACCAACAAAGTTTTTAGTACCGACAGTCTTGACTGTCTGGACTTGCAGAATGTTGAAGGGGTCAGGCATTGTGCGCTTTCTATCGAGGAGAGGGTCTTTGCCCAATACGAGGACAATCAGCGCATCGTGATTTTGAAAGGAGTCGAAGACTCATTCATCAGCGAATCCGGCTTGGACAGCATGATCATTGATGGGGAGGCCCGTTTGTACTTGGAAGACACTCCGCAGGCGGTGATCGGTATTGGGGTGAAGTACGATCTCGATCTGAGACTATTCGAGCAGGTTTTCAACCCACTTAGGCTTTCGGCCGTAATCCGCGGAAAAGAACTACGACGAAATCTAACCGAAGCATTGAACAGAAAGAATATTCCCGTCGCAGGAGTATTTACAATTAATATCGATTTTGACTCAGACTATGTGATTGTGCCGCTTAAGTATGCCTCTGATTTGTTGGAGTTCTACAATGAGTATTCCACCGTAGACATTCGAATCAAAGAAGGTGCCGACATGGAAGCTGTTCAGGCTGCACTTCAAGAAGTGGTTGGTGAAAACTACCGTGTGAGAAGTCGGCTCGAAAAAAATGAGATTATCTACAAATCGAATAAGACAGAGAAGTGGGCCACTTTTTTAATCATGGCCTTTATCATGCTCATCGCTACGTTTAACATCATTGCCGCACTTACGCTATTGATCAATGAGAAGCGTCACGACATCGCCGTACTCACGGGTATGGGAGCTACGGTAAAATCCATTCGGCGTATTTTCTTTTTGGAAGGAGCATTGATCAATACAATCGGAGCTTTGGTGGGGATGGTCTTAGGACTTCTCTTCGTCTACCTGCAACAAGAGCTAGGACTCATCCGATTGGAAGGTGGACTGGTCGAGTTCTATCCCGTCGAAATGGAGTTTACGGATTTCATCGCCATTTTTGGTTTGGTTGTGTTCTGCGGAATTCTATCGAGCATTGCTCCCGTTCGGTTTTTCACGAGGAAGTACGCGTCGATCTAGTCGTCAATAGCTAGTATTCACAACAACTTGTCGTCTTGGTAAGAAATGGGCTCCTTATCACGCTTTAACCGCCGTGCCACGTTGTCCTCGTGGTTCAATAAAGTGAGCAAAGCGAACCCTCTTCTTCAAAATCTATTCGTCTGTATTCGTGAAATTCGTGGACACTGAGTGAGCGAAGCGAACTACGCGAACTCGAAATTCCCATATTTCTCCTTCACTTCAAGAAGCAACTCTCGCACACATTCGGGATTATCTTCCGTTACGAGCTTAATACGGTGTTCCTTGAAATCTTGAATTCCGCGGAAGTAGTTTCCGTAATGACGACGCATTTCCACCACTCCAAGTTTTTCACCTTTCCACTTGAGGCCCATTTCAAAATGAGCTAGAGCTGCTTCTACGCGCTCGTTCATCTGTGGTGGAGCCATTGTCTCTCTGGTTTTGATGAAGTGCTTGATTTCGCGGAAAATCCACGGATAACCGATGCTGGCTCTGCCAATCATCACTCCGTCTACCCCATAGCGGTTTTTGTATTCCAATGCTTTTTGCGGAGTGTTGATATCACCGTTGCCAAAAACAGGAATCTGTAAACGCGGGTTGTTTTTAGTCTCGGCGATTAACGACCAATCAGCTTCCCCCTTGTACATCTGCTGTCGCGTGCGCCCATGGATGCTGATCGCTTGGATGCCCACGTCTTGAAGACGCTCAGCCACATCGACGATGTACTTAGTGTCCTCATTCCAACCTAGTCGGGTTTTCACCGTTACAGGTAGGTTGGTCGATTTCACCACAGCTTCTGTCAGCTTCACCATTTTCGGTATGTCCTGAAGAATTCCAGCTCCTGCGCCTTTGCAGGCTACTTTCTTTACCGGGCAACCGAAGTTGATATCGAGAATGTCAGGGTTGGTTTGCTCCACGATGCGCGCCGATTCCATCATTGGCTCCAAATCGCTTCCGAAAATTTGGATTCCGATGGGCCGTTCGTATTCGTAAATATCGAGTTTTTGTACGCTTTTCGCTGCATCGCGAATCAGACCTTCGGAGCTGATAAACTCCGTGTACATCAAGTCAGCTCCGTGTTTTTTGCACAAGGCTCGAAAAGGTGGATCGCTCACATCCTCCATCGGAGCAAGCAAAAGAGGAAAGTCCCCCAAGTCAATATTCGCTATCTTCGCCATCTTTAATTGACTGCAAAATTAAACATTCCCAACCGATGGGTTCAAGGCCTTTTTCAAATGCCGATCCGTTTCTTCAGATAATCGTTCTTTTTCTCATTGCTTTTTTCTGTGTAGGCGTTTTTATGCTCATGGGGCAAGGATTGCTGAATGCCTTATGGGGCGTGAATCTCTTTGAGAATCCGAGCGCACTTTCAGACTACGAAAACGAGCATGTTGTCCAAATGAATCGACTGCTGCTTTTCTTTCAGCATTTGGGATTATTTGTGGTTCCGGCGCTCATTTTCGGTCGCTTGAGCTCTACCGATTGGAAGAAATACTTGGGTTTTCGCTTTGTGATGCCTCGTATCGCTATTGCTTCTGTATTGGTTATGGTCGCCGCGCTTCCACTGATAAATGTCTTGGCATGGCTTAACGAAGGGCTTGTTCTTCCCGAATTTTTGTCGGGCTTAGAAGAAGCTTTTGCAGGAATGGAGGAAACCGCTCAAAAATTGACAATGGCGATTGCCGGCACCGGAAGTATCGTATCGTTGGCGATTAATATTGTCCTTGTGGCACTTTTACCCGCCCTTGGTGAGGAGATGGTTTTCAGAGGGCTGTTGATTCCCATCTTAAGGAAGTGGACAGGCAATGTACACGTTGCAGTATGGACTTCGGCATTTCTGTTTAGCGCTATGCACTTTCAGTTTTATGGCTTTTTGCCAAGGTTTGTGTTAGGCGCCTTATTGGGTTATTTATTCGTTTGGTCAAAGTCTATATGGGCTCCCGTTTTGGCCCATTTTGTAAACAATGCATTGGCCCTGTTCTTGCTCTTTATGATTGCTAGAGGGAATATTTCTGAAGAAGTAGATTCTTTTGACCCCGAATTAAGCGACTGGCTGTTGGTAGTTGCTTCTGCCATCGCCGTGAGCGGATTAATCTTCTACATCATGAAATATGCTAAGGGCTGGAAAGACAATCGACAGGCTCAGCTATTGCAGCAAGGTATCGAGGAAAACCCATTGGAAGAGAGCGAATAGAACGCTTTCTACTTTCCGTTTTAGATAAACAAGTGACTGACTACTCGGGTGAATCCTAGGTTGAAACGGATGTTTACGTGCACGTTCAGAGGGACTACAGGAAAACAAAAAGTCCATCAACCGAAAGGTAGATGGACTTTTTCTTTTGTTCGATTATTCTCAGTTGTCTAAAGCTGATCCTTTGTTAACCGAGTAGTTAATTTTAAGGGCCTGCGCTTCTCTTAACTCCTGTTTGATATCTGTAACCACACCCATTTGAACATCACTATCTACTTTTAGTGAAGTTGTAATCAGGGGTTTCTCAGCTTCATCTCTCTTATCGCGGTTTTCCTTAATCCAAAATTGGATGTCAGCTACTTCCGCAAAAGCGTCGTCAAGCTGAATCTTTGGCTCTGTTCCGAAACGCGTATCGATTGGAGTTCCGACATTGATGTAATCTACCAATGACTTCTTTTCAAGCTTCTCCGTTTCCGTAGCGCTAGGTTTGCTGATAGACACCTTTGGATCGTCCTCACGCATTACCGTTACCACCATAAAGAAGAACAGGAGCATGAAGATGATATCCGGAAGAGACGCCGTTGAAACGGCGGGAGTTCCTTTTTTACCTTTTCGTGTGAATTTGCTCATAATATCCTTTTTTAATTTCCTCCGGAAATATCCTTTGGTTCGGCTTCTGAGATTCTTTGAGGATAAACTGCTCTGACTGCTAAAATCTTCGGCTTATCTTCTGAGAGAGCAGGGTTCAATTCGCTGTAAGCAACGCCAAATTTCTCTTCAGATAATTCGTTTCTCAACTCATTGATCGCGGCGCTCAATTCATTCTGTACAGTAATATACATGGAATACTTCGTACCACGGTCGTTTTGTAAAGAGATCAAGGCAGACGTAGGAAGTTCGTCGTACTCACCGATCAACTCGATGGCAGACATTTTTCCTTGCCACTTCTTGAGATCACTTTTCAGCGTCTTATTCGTTGGATCTTTGGCTAAAGCCTGCTGAAGAATATTGATATTCTCTTGAACGTTTGATCTTGTTTGTCGAGTTAATATCGGCAAATCAGGATCCTGATTTGGGTTGGTGTAGAACATTTTCGCACCCTCTTTCAAGTCGCGAACATCCATCCTTTCGTTTTCTACTAGGAGTTGATTTCTGCTGTTTACCAATACCTCATAAACGTTCCGCTTCTTAACAGGCGGTGGCTCGGGCATATCTTCCGGTATTGGCGGAGGCAATTGCCTTAAAATTCCGATGTCTTGATCCATGGTGGTTGTCACCAGGAAGAAGATGAGAAGCAAGAAGGCAATATCAGCCATAGAGCCGGCATTTATTTCTTGCAAAGGTCTTCTGGCCATGTCTTCAGGGTTTATTTAAATATACGTACTACTTCTCCTATTATTGCCAAGAATACAGCTCCCACAACGAGAACGTACATCAACATAAGACCTGCACCGCTAAATTGCGAGGCGGTCGTCGTAATGTCTTCTCCATAGCGAGTAACATCATCGGAAGCTATGCTGTAGCAGATGAATGCTAACACAATGAATCCGATGATCCCTATGAGTAGAGACATATTTTTCTTCAAATTCGTCAATAGTTGCACAAGACCAAAGATGATGGCAGCGCCACCTGCAACGATCATACAACCATAAACAAGGTAAAGCGACGGACTGATTGAAGCCTCATATCCTATGGCTATTCGGATCGTAAGAATCAATCCGATAACTATAATTAGGAATGAAAGGCCGGTCAATCCGGTACCTAGTTTCTTCATATCCATAATTACTACGCTTTAGTTGTTTTGTGACGAAGAAGCATATCTACCAAAGAGATAGAAGCATCTTCCATATCATTTACGATTCCGTCTACTTTAGAAACGATGTAATTGTAAAAAATCTGAAGGATGATGGCTACGATAAGTCCCGATACCGTGGTGATCAATGCCACCTTAATACCAGTTGCAACTACACCGGGAGAGATGTTGTTTTCACGAGCGATCGCTTCGAATGCATCGATCATACCAATTACCGTTCCCATGAAACCTAGCATTGGCGCAAGAGCGATAAAGAGTGAAATCCAAGAAAGCCCTTTTTCCAAAAGACCCATTTGCACACCTCCGTAAGAAACAACTGATTTTTCAACCATATCGATTCCTTCGTCGTAGCGCTCCAAACCTTGATAGAAGATAGAAGCGATAGGACCTCGAGTATTGCGACAAACGTCTTTTGCAGCTTCAACTCCTCCTGATGCCAATGCATCTTCAACGTCTTTCAAAAGTTTCACTTTGTTGGTAGAAGCCATGTTGAGGTAAATAATACGCTCAATACACAATGCCAGACCAAGGATCAAACAGATCAATACGAAGGACATAAAGAATGGTCCACCATCGATGAATGTGTCTTTTATTCTTTGGTGAAACGTTTGTTGGGTTTCAACTGCAGCAGTCTCCTCATCCATGGTCTCTGCCATAGTTTCTTCGACAACAGGCTCGGCCTCTTCCATTACTTCTTCTTCGGCAGCTGAGTCAGCTTCCATCGATTCCATTTGGGTAGTTTCTTCGTCTGCACCGTCTTGGGCGTAGCTTATGCCGGCAATGCCAAAACTGAATAAAACACTCAAAGTAAGTGCGGTCAGTAATTTTTTCATGGTTTCCAAAAGTTGGTTTTTACTTAAGATTAAATCGAACGTTTGTAAATTGTGGTACAAATAAAACTAAAAATCTATTAAATCATTGCGGAGAGGAAGGGATTCGAACCCCCGATCCCCTCACGAGGATACACGCTTTCCAAGCGTGCGCCTTCAGCCACTCGGCCACCTCTCCTATTTCTCTCTAAATTCCTTTATTTTCTTGGGCTAAGAGGCGGCCAAAATACAAAAAATTGCCTTCGACACTAAATGTGAACTTTAACAAATCGTTAATCGGTCGAGATGAGTTTGTAAGCGGTTCGCTCTCCTCTTAAATCTTGCTCGAAGTAGAGACGGAATTCAGCATTGGAAAGACCCTGTCCCAAAAGGTACATACTCTTTGCAACTACTGCTTCCAGCTGCATGTCACCGGCGCTTATCAGTCCTATTCGCTCTAGTTCTCCGCTCGTTTCATATTTACCTTGCCTCACCCCGCCGCCACGACAGTGGGTTGCGTTAATTAGGATTAACCCACGATCTGAAGCTTTTTGGAGAGCCTCCAAAAACCAAGGATAGGTCATCGCATTTCCGCTTCCGTAAGTTCTTACAACCAAAGCGAGATTGTCTTTTATATTGAGTGCAGCTTCTACTATATGTTGTGAAACTCCCGGGAAAAGTGTCAAAACTGCCACACGATTGTCGAGGTCAGGCTCTATTCTAAACGGAAGTGGTGATGGGCTGTTAATAAAACGATCATTGTATTTTATCGTCACACCGGCTTCGGCTAAAAAGGGATAGTTCGGTGATTCAAAAGCCTCAAAGTGCTCTGTATTGTATTTGAAGGTACGGTTTCCGCGATAAAGGTGGTATTCAAAATAGATGGCGACTTCAGGCACCATCGGTACACCATCTTGGTAGTCGCAAGCAATCTCAATAGCGGTTATAAGGTTTTCCTTGCCATCTGTTCGGACCATACCGATTGGCAATTGGGATCCCGTCAGGATTACAGGTTTGGATAAATTGACAAACATGAAACTCAAGGCTGAAGCCGTATAAGCCATGGTATCACTTCCGTGCAAAATCACGAATCCATCGTATTGATCGTAATTGTCAAAAATTATCTGAGCGAGCCTTTGCCAGTGCTCTAAGCCCATGTTGCTGCTGTCGAGCGGCTCTTCAAACGAAAATGTGTTGATAGTGGCAGAAAGCTTTCTTATTTCGGGAATTTGTTTCTCAATACTATCAAAATCAAAAGGGATCAAGCGATTGGTCTCGTAATCTTGAACCATACCGATAGTGCCACCGGTATAAATGAGCAAAATATTTCTCTTAGAAGTCACGTATTTCGAATAGGTCTTTGGCATTGTTAGTAGTCACTTGTGCTATTTCCTCAACCGATTTTTCAAAAATAACGGCGAGTTTATCGGCTACCAATCTGGTGTAAGCCGTTTCGTTTCTTTTTCCTCTGTGAGGGTGGGGTGTGAGGTAGGGGGCATCGGTTTCGAGCATGAGTCTATCCAAGCCAATTTCAGAAAGTACCATGTCCAATCCGCTGTTTTTAAAGGTGGCAACTCCACCAATTCCCAGGTAGAAGCCAGTGTAGCTTAAGGCTTTTTCACCTTGCTCAGCTGTACCCGTAAAACAGTGAAATACGCCCTTTAGTCGTTCATCGTGAACTTCGTCCAAGACTTCAAAAATCTCGTCGAAAGAATCTCTGGCATGAATCACGATTGGTAGATCGGCCTCTTTTGCCCATTCTACCTGCTCTTTGAATGCTTCTACTTGAATGCCTAAAGTCGATTTATCCCAATACAGGTCAATCCCGATTTCTCCCACTGCAAGGTATTTTCCCGTATCCAGCTCCTCTTTAATGACCGTGAGTTGTTCGCGAAAATCGACTTTGACCGAGCAAGGATGAAGCCCCATCATCCCCATGAATTGAGTGGGAAACTCATCCATAATGCGTTTCATAGGTTCAATGCTGTCCACATCTATATTTGGCAAAAGAGTGAGAAGCACATTTTCTTTGAAAGCTCTTTCCATGCAGGCTGCGCGATCCTCATCGAATTGGTCGAGGTACATGTGCGAATGGGTATCTATGATTTTCACGCTTTTCAGTATTGGTTACAAATGACGTAAATCGGTTACATTTGAAAAAATTCAAATTTCTTTGACGAAAGTCCTGATTATTCGGTTCAGCTCCATCGGCGATATTGTTCTGACGACACCCGTTGTGCGAAATCTATTCCAACAGATGTACGAAGGAGCAGAGATACACTTTCTTACCAAGACTCAGTTTAAGTCTCTACTTGAACCAAATCCATACATCGCAAAAGTTTACGGAATTGAGAAGAGTACCAATGAAGTAATCGAAGACCTCAAAGAGGAGCGTTATGACTACGTAATAGACTTGCATATGAACCTTCGCTCTGCGAGGGTAAAGCGGTCACTCAAAATGATTTCATTCAGTTTCAAGAAGTACAATTGGCAAAAATGGTTGCTCGTGAATTTTGGGATTAATAAAATGCCAAAAGTGCACATTGTCGATCGCTATATGGAGACTTTAAAGCCTTTTAGCATTGAGAATGATGGCAAAGGGCTGGACTATTTTTTTCCGGAAGGAGAAGATGCACCACCTTCAGAATTGCCCCAATCCCATAAAGCGGGATATATAGCGGTAGCTATTGGCGCTGCTCATTGGCGGAAAAAGCCAAGGCTGAAGCAGTACATCGAGATTTGCCAAAAAATCAATAACCCTATAATCTTATTGGGTGGGCCATCGGAAAAAGAGGGCGGAAATGAAATTGCCTCGGCCTGCGGTAGCAAGGTTTGGAATGCCGCGGGGAAATTTAACTTGAACGGATCGGCATCACTCATTCGAGATTCAAAACTGGTTATTACACCGGACACCGGGATGATGCACATTGCGTCGGCTTTTAAAAAGCCTATTATCTCTTTTTGGGGGGCAACGGTTCCTGATTTCGGGATGTATCCGTATTTAAATGAAAATCTGGATGAGCGCATCTCAGCAGATCATCTCGGAAAGCGACCTTGCTCCAAGCTTGGCACTAAGTGTAAGTATAAGGAGTGTCTTTGTATTGACGAATTGCCCATCTCAAAGGCAATAGAGGTCGCTAATTCTCAAATAGCGCCTTTAACTCCGTAGCGTCCTTCGGGTCCATTTTCTTCGCCAAAATCAATCCCAGCTGCCTTCTTCGTAAGGCACCATTAAAGCGCTCTTTTTCCAGATCAGTTTCAGGGACGAGTTCAGGCACATGGATGGGCTGGCCTACTTGATCTACTGCTACAAATGTGTATATGGCTTCATTGCATTTGGTGCGCTTTCCCGTGCGATGATCTTCTACTGATACATCGAGAAAAACTTCCATGGAAGAACCAAATGAGCGAGAAACTTTCGATTCGATGGTGAGAATATCTCCGAGTTTGATGGCCTTGTTGAACGAGACGTTGTTTACTGCTGCGGTTACCACTACTCTTCTGCAATGGCGCTGAGCCGAAATGGCTGCATTGATGTCCATCCAATTGAGGAGTTGTCCTCCCATTAGATTCCCCAATGTATTGGTGTCATTTGGTAAAATGATCTTCGAGGTGGTGGCAAATGTTTCGCGCGCAAATTTCTGCTCTCTCATATCCGTTGAATTCTGGCCGCGAAGATACTGCTATAGATTCGATGTTCGTACCTTTGATGCCCAAGATGTACTACACCGCTAAAGCGTTACACCTGATTTTTATGGTGGCCTGGTTTGCAGGGCTTTTCTACATGCCTCGCTTGTTTATTTATCAAACGGAGGCTTCTCAGAAACCCGAAGCAGAAAGAAAGGCATTGGTTGATCAGCTGAAGTTGATGTCAAACAGGCTTTGGTATATCATTACATGGCCTGCTTTTGTCTTAACATTCTGTTTCGGAATCACTATGTTGGTAATGATGCCCGATTGGCTGCAGCAGCCTTGGATGCACGTCAAGTTGGGATTTCTAGCCTTGCTAATAGGATATCACTTTTCGTTGCACTGGCTGTATGGCAAATTGCAAAAAGGAGAATATCCATTGACCAGCATGCAGTTGCGCTTTTACAATGAAGCTGCGACGATTCTGTTATTTGCAATTGTATTCACTGCAACGTTTAAAAACACCATGAGCGGCCTATATGGAATTCTTGGAATAGTAGGTCTTGGTGTGCTTCTCAGCTTTGGAATAATGCTCTATAAAAAATTCAGAAAGGACTAGTTCTGAATTTTTTCCTTGAGCCATTCTTTGGCTTCATTATCAGTCTTAAAAATCTTGGTTGGTCGCTGAGGCTTGTTGTACCTCACGAAAAAGTTAGCCGTCATGTGATGCTGGTAGTGCTCTACGACAATGGCATCGGCGACGATCTGTTCCGTTACATTTCCGGCAGAGACTTTTTCTCTTGCTTCTTGGCTGAGTGTCGCTTCTTTTCCTGCTGTAACCAGAAGGCCGCGGGCTGATGGGAATTCGGAATGAATATTCTCGAATATTTCATCGATTTCGTCGGTTTCGACAGTACAGTTTGGCAAAATGTGTAATTCCACAATACCATCTCCATCCAGCTCGAGGTAGCAATTCTTGAGTTCTATTTTGAGCTCAGCCATTTTAAGATGTTTTTTTCTTTAATAGCCACGCATTGGGAAAGGTCCCATTATCACGAGTGGATTTGAGTTCAGTCAAAGCTTGATCGTAATCGCTGAAGCTTTCTATCTTAACTCTATAAAGCCCTTGGTGTAGATCCAAAATGTTTGCATTGTATCCGCGTGCTTGAAGTCTACCCACAAATTTATCTGCGTTTTGCTTTTCCCCGAAACAACCGCCAATGATGTGATAAAGACCTTCGGTTGTGAAGGGTTTCTCAAGAACAGTATCCTCAGCAATATCGCTCATATTAATCCAAACGCCTAAGGAGTCTACTTTATTTGACTCAAAGTCGAATGGGAAAACCAAGGTGTTTTCAGGGTAATTTGTTTCATCCGCCGGCTCCTCTTTGCTCATTGTGATTTCGCGAGCTGCGTATTTGGGGCTTGCCGAATTACTCAAAGGGATGAGTTCGGCGGGGGTAATTAGGGTTGGACTTTTAAAATCTGTGGTCATTCCCAAATAAATGCTCAATCCTATAAAAGGAAGTAAAGTAGCTGCTGCGACCCAATAGATCCCTCTGTTGTAAGAAGATGGCTCGGCAATTGGAATGACAGGGGTTTCAATTTCTTTCTCGACTTCTTTTTCTTCTACTACAGGAATTTGAGCAACAACCTCAGCCGGCATTGCGAATGACTCGAATCCAAAAGATTGACGCAAATAGTTTATAGTAGTATCCGGTTTGAACCTGAGCTGTTTATTTTCATCAATAAATAGAATGCCCACTTTATTCAATTCAATCCGCCCACTTTCTTTTAAAGTGCTCAGGTATTTTTCTACCGTTTCATGTAGTATGGCATCCGCATCTTGAATAGAAATTCCTTCTGAATTTGAAATTGACTGACTCAAAAGACCGTCGTTTTTTGTAAGATTCTTATTGAACCTCAATTCTTTCGAAGGAGGATGAGCAATACCTTTATCGAAGTACGCAGGCTTGTAGTTGGTTACAAAGCCTCCAAGCTGTGGAACGATCACACAATCGTAATCGAAGAGCAACTCAGAAATGTATTTGTCCAGTTCGGTGTTCATTGACAGTTCGAAATTACATTTTCCGATACCACGGTCAAAGTAAATACTTCTTTTCTATCGCTCGAAGATCTTCACGAGTATCTACCGAATCTGCTCTTTCATTGGTTATGGCGGTATAAATGGACACTCCGTTTTGCAACCATCGCAATTGTTCAAGCCCCTCGATTTTTTCGAGAGGGCTCATTTTGAAACGTTCGGTTTTTTCTAAAGCACTTACCGTGAATCCATAAATGCCTAAATGAATTAAGTAGTCTTCGGGTTTTAGGTCTTTTTTATTCCTTGGAAAAGGAATACCGTGTCTTGAAAAGTACAGCGCTTTGCCGTCTCCGGCGGTTACAGCCTTCACTCGATTGGAGTTTTCAATTTCTTCAAAATTCAATGCCGGACTCACCAAAGTGGCAATTTCTGCATCGGTATTTTCAAGAATAGAAATGACTTGATTGATTTGTTCGGGATTAATGAAAGGCTCATCTCCTTGAATATTTATGGCCAAATCAAAAGACTGCTCAAGACTTTTTAAGGCTTCTCGGCAGCGATCCGTGCCGCTGGGATGTTCCGAAGATGTCATCACGGCATTTCCTCCGAAGGAATTGACCGCATCGAAAATCTCATCGTTATCGGTTGCTACCACTACAAAGTTTAAGTCTGACTTGAGGCATTGTTCGTAAACCCTTTGAATCATTGGCTTACCGCTGATGAGAGCCAAAGGCTTTCCCGGAAATCGGGTTGAACCATATCGTGCTGGAATAATGCCGACTGTATTCATCTTTTATTTTTTTATTTTTCGACTTCGGTTAACCAAAAGTGATGACAAAGATACCTGTAAATAAAGATGAGATTTTTTACCGACTCGCATTGAGTGAAGTTGAAAATGTAGGGATAAAAACCGCAAAGAAACTCATTGGCCATTTTGGTTCGGCCCAAGAGATTTTTCGGCTTAGTGGCAGAGAACTCATGCAGGTTCAAGGAATGGCTCAACACAGAGCTATTTCCATTGCGGGTTTTTCAAATTGGGCTAAGGTAGAGAGAGAGTTTGATTATGCCGAGTCGAATGGAATCAAGGTCATTTCATACACTGACGATCAATACCCCAACAGACTGAAGCACTGTGAAGATGGGCCACTCGTGATCTTTGTAAAAGGTGATGCGAATCTTTCTGCGAGTAGAATGTTGAGCATTGTAGGTACGCGCAAACTTACCGAGTATGGAAAGTCTATGACGCGCAGACTGGTGGAAAGCCTGGTGCCTTATGGTATTACGGTAGTGAGTGGTTTGGCTTATGGGGTGGATGGTGAAGCGCACAAAGCCTGCGTGGATTTTGGTGTAACGACCATTGCTGTTCTTGGGCATGGGTTGAATAAAATTTACCCTTCGGCACATACTCGATTGGCCAATGAAATGGTTGAAAAAGGAGGAGCTTTAATTTCTGAATTCTCTATTGAATCCAAACCTGATCGTGAGAATTTTCCGCAGCGAAATAGAATTGTAGCGGGAATGTGTGATGCCACTTTGGTCATAGAATCGGCTGCCAAAGGGGGATCTATTATCACTGCTGAATTGGCCAATGATTATCATCGCGATGTTTTCGCTATTCCCGGAAGGGTAGGTGATCCTAGGTCTGAAGGATGCAACAAACTGATTAAAGGTCATAGAGCGGCCCTTTTTGAATCAGTCAAAGACTTGGAGTACGTCATGGGTTGGAGTTTACCTGAAAAGGCAAAGCCTGTGCAGAAGAAGATTTTCGTCGATTTAAGTCCTGATGAAGAAGCGGTATTAAATCTATTGAGAGATAAGGGAAGAACTCAGATAGATGAATTGAGTCTATCTCTTAAATCACCCGTTAGTATGGCCATGGTTCACTTGCTCAATTTAGAGCTCAATGGATTGGTGAGGAGTTTACCCGGAAAGTTTTACGAAGCCTGTTGAAGCTCAAAGTGTAATTTAAACACTTTGGTTTATTGGTGTAACTATCTAAAAATCAAATCAAAAAGTTACTTCTAGGGAGCTTTTTAATACAGGTTACAGGACTTGAAAAAACCCTACATTTGCCCCGTTATTTTAATGATAGAACC
Organism: Cryomorphaceae bacterium 1068; assembly: GCA_027214385.1. Classification (NCBI taxonomy): domain Bacteria; kingdom Pseudomonadati; phylum Bacteroidota; class Flavobacteriia; order Flavobacteriales; family Cryomorphaceae; species Cryomorphaceae bacterium 1068. The sequence continues at coordinate 207,493 of JAPVXR010000002.1, forward strand.
TATGAAAGCGCATCAATCGCTTATCGATTCATTTATGGATCAAGTACGCGCCAAAAATCCACACGAGGCTGAGTTTCTTCAGGCCGTAGAGGAGGTAGCGGAAGTGATCATTCCTTACTTGGAAGAAAACCCCAAGTATAAAAAAGCCAAAATTCTAGAGCGAATGGTAGAGCCAGAAAGAACAATCATGTTCAGGGTGCCATGGCTAGATGATGAAGGAAATGTTCAAGTAAATCGCGGATACCGTGTTGAGTTTAACTCAGCAATCGGACCTTATAAAGGTGGTTTGCGATTTCACCCATCAGTGAACTTGAGTATTTTGAAATTTCTTGGCTTCGAGCAGGTTTTCAAAAACAGCTTAACCACTTTACCTATGGGCGGTGGTAAAGGGGGGTCTGACTTCGATCCAAAAGGAAAATCCGACAATGAGGTAATGCGTTTTTGCCAGAGCTTTATGACGGAACTTTCTCGCCACATTGGCCCTGATACTGATGTACCTGCGGGAGATATTGGAGTTGGTGGACGCGAAATCGGTTACATGTTCGGTCAGTACAAACGCATCCGAAATGAATTTACCGGAGTACTTACGGGGAAAGGATTTAACTGGGGAGGATCTCGAATTCGCCCTGAAGCAACAGGATACGGTTGCGTATATTTTGCACAGGAGATGCTCAAGCTGAAGAATGATTCTTTGGAAGGAAAGGTCGTAGCGATCAGCGGTTCAGGTAATGTTGCTCAGTATGCTTTCCAAAAGGTCATCCAACTAGGAGGAAAAGTAGTGACTGTGAGCGATTCTGGAGGATACGTTCATTGCGAAAATGGCTTACACAGCGATGCTTTTGCGAAACTTCAGGAGATTAAGAACGAGCGCCGTGGTCGAATTAGCGAATTGGCAGAAGAAATCGAAGGTGTTGAGTATGTTGAAGGTGAGCGTGCCTGGAATGTTCCTTACAACGTTGACATTGCTTTGCCATGTGCTACGCAAAACGAGTTGACAAAAGAGGATGCTGAAAAACTCATTGAAAAAGGAGTTTTCTTGGTGGCAGAAGGCGCCAATATGCCTACTACCCCTGAAGCGATTGAAGTTTTTCATGAGAAAAATGTAGCCTTTGCTCCTGGAAAGGCAAGTAACGCGGGAGGTGTGGCCACTTCAGGACTTGAAATGAGCCAAAACTCCATTCGTATGTCTTGGCCTGCTGAGAAAGTAGACGAACGTCTTCGCAGTATTATGATAGACATTCACGCAGCCTGCGTAAAATATGGCCGTTTGAATGGTAAAATAGATTACGTAAAAGGCGCTAATCTTGCCGGATTCGTAAAAGTAGCTGACGCCATGATGGATCAAGGCGTCGTTTAATAGACCACCACCTATTGAAAAGCAAAAGCCAGTGGCGATTTATTTCGTCATTGGCTTTTTTCATTTTGAACTCATCCAGCTATCGGATGATTTTTTTCATTAGGAAATCTTCGTAGAGAAAACCTTCAGGCCCCGGAAAGTCAATTGATTCGGTGATGTTGAAATCCCGGTTTTGATAGAATGAAATGGCCGAATCATTTTCGCGATTGACGCGAAGTTCAATATGATTAAGATCGGCATCAAACGCGATTTCTTCGATTTTCTTCATTACTTCTGCGCCATATCCCTTTCCTTGTATGGATGGGTGAATGTAAATCTTGTCAAGTTTAAGAAAACCGGAATGCTTTTCTACGGCTGTATACCCAACGGCCTTGTCGCCATCGTAGATGAAGTAGAGCTCGTTTCCTTCTCGGGAAAGCCAAGCTGTTAGAAGTTCATCGTTGTACATTCCCGAGAACAATGCTCGCAATTGGGCCTCATCGAAAAGTGGTGCAAAGGCGGGAAGCCAGATTTCCTCTGCCAACTGATAAAGGAGAGGTAAATCTTGCACGGTAGCTCTTTGGAATTTGAGGTCTACCACTTGTATTTATCTATGTCCCGGCGCTCGCGTTTGGTCGGCCTCCCTTCTCCTTTGCGACGGTCGAAGCCCGGCATCATTTTCATCATCTCCAACTTCTCGATCTCCTCCGCCGGGGTGACCTCTTTAATGAATTGATCTACTAGTTTGGCACCGACTCTTCTTTTCAAGAGTTCCTTCACTTTATAGCTCCGCCATATAGGATTGCGTTTGACTTTAATGACGTCGCCAACTTTAACGGACTGAGAAGCTTTAATCCCTTCTTCATTGATCAAAACATTGCCTGCCTTGATTTCAGAAGCGCTTATCGAGCGGGTTTTAAAAAGCCGAACAGCCCAGATAAATTTATCGATTCTCAAATCTTCCATTATCCGAAGGTAATACGATTTGATATAATCATATAGCTCCTTGGATACTTCTGACTTGTTCGGCTTTCACCAATTCTCGGATATAAGCAGTTACATTACCTTTTGCCATGAGGGCTTTCGCTTGAGCTACGATTTTCTTGTAAGATGTTTCTTGTGACATGTTCGTTTGTTTTTGATTTCCTTTCGGAAACCAAAACCTGTGCCAAACGAATGTCTACTCATAGAAGTGCATCTCCTTCAAGTAGTTATAGACGGGCTCGGTCAATAGGTATTTGACATCGTGACCTCTTTTTATGGCATCACGGACAAAACTGGCAGACAATTTCATGACCGGAGCATCAACTTGATGAATATTTGGATGATCTCCGATTTTTGACATGGTCCGATGGGGTTTTAAATCGGCCTTCTCTTGTATAGTCAAGACTCGCGGGTAGACGAAGATGTGATGATTTTGGAGAATTACTTCGTGGTTTTTCCACTTGTGAAAAGTCCGAAGATTGTCTTCTCCCATGATTAACGCAAATTCCGTTTCGCGGTGTTCATCAGTCAGATAAGCCAGTGTGGCTGCAGTGAATGATGGTTTAGAAAGATTGAACTCCACATCGCTCACACGTAGCTTGGGATTATCTTCCACAGCTATTCGAGTCAGGGCCAGTCGATGGTAATCGGCCAAAAGTGTGTTTTTCTGCTTTAAGGGGTTTTGAGGTGTGACCACTAGCCAAACCTCATCCAGATCGGTGTGATCAGCCATGTGGTTGGCAATGATCAGATGGCCCACATGTACGGGGTTGAAGGTGCCGAAGTAGAGTCCGACTTTTTTCATTCTGCCAAAAACATTTTCACTTTCTCCTGGGCTTCTTTGCACGCTACTTCAAGTATATCGTTGATAATTGTGGTATCAAATTTCGATTCGTAGGCCAGTTCTCTTTCGGCTTTGGAAAGTCGTTTCTGCAGACTTTCCTCTGTTTCCGTTCCGCGCGATCTGAGTCGTTCTTCAAGAACATCTATACTTGGGGGGCGCACAAATATGGCAAGAGCCCGATCTCCAAAAGTCTCTTTCAAGTTGGCTCCACCCTCCACATCTACATCAAAGATGACATGCTTTCCTTCGCTCCAAAGTCGATTGATCTCCGATTTCAGAGTGCCATAAAACTGATCTGTGTATACTTCTTCCCATTCCAAAAATTCAGATGTGGCAATTTTCTTTTTGAAATCATCTGCTGAAATGAAGTGGTAGTGTATGCCAGGTGTTTCACCCTTTCTGGGTTCGCGTGAAGTCGCAGATACCGAGAACGCAAGATTGTCAAAAGTCTTTAGCAAATGCCGAACAATCGTGGTTTTTCCAGCGCCGGATGGTGCGCAAACGATTATGCTTTTTCCACTCTGGGCCATTACTTGATATTGAGCAGCTGCTCCTTAATTTTCTCTAACTCGTCTTTCATTTGTACCACCAATTGTTGGATAGGCACATAATTGGCTTTCGAGCCCATTGTATTAATTTCTCTTCCCATTTCTTGAGAAATGAAACCGAGTTTTTTTCCAGCTTCCGAAGACTCATTGAGCGTATCCAAGAAATACTTGCAATGACTTTTTAATCGAATTTCTTCTTCGGTGATATCTAGCTTTTCTAGGTAATAAACGATTTCTTGCTCGAGTCTGTTCTGATCGGCTTGCTCTTTTTGGATCAGCTCAGCGATATTATTTTGGATGCGTTGTCGTACCTCTTTAATTCGTTCGTCAAGGTGCGGTTCGAGATCTGTCGTCAAGGTTTCGATATTCCTGACGCGCTGAACAATGTCTGTTTCCAATCTTTTTCCCTCACTCAGTCGAAATTCATTCAAAGCCTCTGCAGCCTTCTCGACCGCTTCTTTGACGACAGTCCATTCTTCATCACTTAGTTCAGGCCTTTCCGTTTTTAAAACTTCGGGAAATCCAAGAAGCGAAGTAAGGAGTCCGTCAGGTTCCTTCAAACCTGTTTTTCCACTAAGATCTCTGATTTGGTCGAGATAGAGTTGAGCCAATTTGTGATTGATGGTCACGTTTCGATCTCCCTCGGGAGACTCTGTGTAGATGGACAAGTCCACTTTTCCCCTGCCGAGAACCTTTGACATCATCGATCTGATGATTAACTCTTTCTCGCGGTAGAGAGAAGGCATTTTCATCGAAAGATCAAACTGTTTGCTGTTAAGCGATTTGATCTCTACGGTAATTTTTTTGTCGGCAAATTGGGCAGAGGCTTTGCCAAAGCCCGTCATTGATTGAAGCATATTTCTACTTAGAGCGCCAAATGTAACCAATTCCAATCAGGCCAATACCTTCATTGCCTCTACCTGTTTCTTTGCATTACCTGCAATTGCTTCTGCTGAGGTTTCGAGGACAGGTCTTTTCAAAAATGTATAATCCAACAATAAATACTTTCTATACTCTCTCTCGTTCAATACTTTTTCGTTTAATCCAAGTTCGCGGTATTTTCGAGCTCGCTTGCTGAAAATGGCTTCGTAAGAGCCTGCTTTTTGTGCCAAACGATCCACTTCCTCCTCGTTTATAGGTCGAGACTTGATTTCTCTCAATTCAACTTCATCACTTAAAGCCAGTTCTTTCATAATTCGCTGGCAGGTATTACAGGTTTCGAGATAAAAGAACTTCTTCATTGTTTACGGACTTGTTTAAGTTAATTTTGTAATTCACGAATATTTAAAGCGAAAAGCCACAAAGATACTTGCTCCCAAAAGAAAACGACATAGTAGATAAATTGAGTGTGAGGAAGATTATTCTTCCTGTTTTTTTGGGTTTGAGCGTGGCTGTTCTTCTGCTTTATTTCAACCTCACGGATACCCGTTTTGAAGAAGTCATCGATGGCACTTGCGGTGACTATGCCTGGGTGGATGCCAACGGAAATGGAATTCCCGATTACAGCAGCGAAGAAGAGTTTGAATTCGTTGGGGATTGTGCAGGTCAATATACTTTGCGCACGTACAGAGATACACTGAGGGATATCCAGTGGACATGGGCGAGCACCTTTTGGATTTTTATGGCATTGTTGGCAATGGCCATGCGAGATCTGGCCTATATGTATCGAATAAGGGTGCTTACCGATAATCTCCTCAGTTGGTTGCAAAGCTTCAGAGTGATTATGCTCTGGGAGTTTGCCTCAGCTCTTACTCCGAGTATCGTCGGAGGAAGCGGTATAGCCATGTTTATTGTCCATAGGGAAGGGATCAAGCTTGGGAAAAGTACAGCTATTGTACTGGTCTCGGCGTTGCTCGATGAGCTTTTTTACATTTTGACAGTAGTGGTGGTTTTAGTCGCAATAGGATCTGATGATCTCTTTCCGGTAAGTATGCAAAAAACCCTCTTCGGGACCACTTTCGGCACTCAGGGAATTTTTTGGATAGGTTATGGCTTCATTGTCATACTAACGACTTCGATTCTCATTGCTGTGTTCACTTTGCCGCGCGCATTTAAATATTTGCTGCTGCAAATATTCAGACTGCCTATTCTCAGAAGATGGAGGTATGGCGTGATCAACGTGGGCGACGACATCATCACAACGAGTGAAGAACTAAAAGGAAAGCCAATTAATTACTGGCTCAAGGCTTTTGGTGCAACTTACGTGTCCTGGACTGCGCGGTACATTGTGGTAAATTTTCTAATACTTGCTTTTGCCTCAGCTGATAGCTCGTTACTCAATGGATTTTTAGATCAGATTCTCATCTATGCTCGACAGCTGGTTATGTGGGTTATTATGCTCATTAGCCCAACGCCCGGCAGCTCGGGAGTTGCTGAATTTGCTTTCTCAGGCTTCTTAAAAGAGTTTATTCCCTTGGGTCTGGTGGGAGCATTGGCGCTTCTTTGGAGATTGATCTCTTATTACCCGTACTTGTTCATTGGAGCCATAATTCTACCTAGATGGTTGCGAGCCACATCTCTGAAACAGAAGAGAGAAAAGACCGAAAATTAGGGTGTTGGTTTCGCATTGAGCATTCATATAAATTGGGAAAGCAATTATGAAATTCGGAACGAAAGCCATTCATGCCGGTGTAGAGCCGGATCCATCAACGGGAGCCATTATGACTCCGATTTTCCAAACGTCTACTTACGTTCAAGAAGCGGTTGGGGTCAACAAGGGCTACGCGTACTCAAGAACACAGAACCCCACACGTGCTGCCTTGGAAAGTAGTTTAGCGGCTTTGGAAAATGCCAATTACGGGGCTTGTTTTGGCAGTGGATTGGCTGCAATTGATTGCCTTCTTAAAACACTAAGCCCGGGTGATGAGGTAATAAGTACCAACGATCTTTATGGTGGAACTTATCGATTGTTCAATACCATTTTTGCAAAGTACGGGATCAAATTTCTTTACGTTGCCATGGACGATCCGACAAAGGTGGCAGAGGCCATTGGTGCCAATACAAAGATGGTTTGGATTGAAACTCCGACGAATCCAATGCTCAATATTATAGACATAAGAGCGATAGTGAATGCGGTAAATGGCTCCGATGCTATGGTCGTGGTTGACAATACTTTTTCAACACCCTATCTCCAGACTCCTCTCGATTTAGGCGCTGATGTAGTCATGCATTCTGTGACCAAGTATTTGGGTGGTCATAGTGATGTAGTCATGGGAGCTTTGGTTACAAATGACGAAGCTATTGCATCAGAAATATACCGCATTCAAAATTCTTCCGGAGCAATTTCAGGTCCCCAGGATTGCTTTTTGGTTTTGCGAGGTGTTAAGACTTTGCACCTTCGCATGCAGCGCCATTGTGAGAATGCAATGGCGGTGGCGAACTATTTGAGCAATCATCCTGCAATAGAAAAGCTATACTACCCTGGACTAGCGTCTCACCCTGGCCATGAAATTGCCAAAAAGCAAATGCGAGGTTTTAGCGGAATGGTATCATTTACGCTAAAAACAGACACGGTGAAAGCTGCTCACGACATGGTAGCCCGATGTAAGATTTTTACTCTAGCAGAATCGCTCGGTGGGGTTGAAAGTTTGATAGGACACCCTGCTACAATGACTCACGCTTCCATTCCCGAGGACCTTAGGAAAGAGTCTGGAGTTGTAGATTCTTTGATTCGATTGAGCGTAGGAGTCGAAGACATTGAAGATCTTAGAGCTGATTTGGAACAAGCATTAGCTTAGCCTTCCAAGAGTATTTTGCCCCGGATTGATCAGATTATTAGGGTAAAATCGGTTGCGCTTGTACTTTAACTGTCCAACCTAGATGTCGGGTTGCCGATGCATTGGACTTTACTTATTCGTATCTTCGCAAAGCCGAAAAATTTACTGTAAAAAACCACCATGAGAAGATTTCAATCACTACTGTTAGTAGTTGCCACAATGCTCATTTCAACTACAATTTTAGCCCAAGAGCAAGACTTTGTAGACCCTGGTCATTTAACCTGTGCCAAGAATGATGCAACCGAAGCATTATTTCAAAAGTATCCTGAGCAAAGGGCGATAGCCGAACAAGCCAGAAAAAAGCTTCAGGCCGAAACAGAGGCCTTCTCTAATTCAAAAGGTAACGAAGATGACGTTATTATTATTCCGGTAGTCTTTCATGTTGTTCATGCAGGTGGCGATGAGAACATCTCTGATGAACAAATTCAAAGCGCGATAGATGTGCTCAATGAAGACTTTAATGCTGCCAATAGCGATATAGATCAAGTTGTGGATGAATTCGCGGATATTGTAGGAGATGTTGGCTTCGAGTTCAGACTGGCAAAAATTGATCCCGATGGAAACTGCACAAACGGAATTACACGTCATTTGACCGAACTTACTGACGAAGGGTTTTTTGATATGAAGGATGAGACAGGGATTTGGGACAGGAGCAGCTATCTCAATATTTGGACTTGCCGACAAATCGGAGAAGGTACTGCAGGGTATACCTTTATTCCAAGTACTGTATCAGGTGGGTTCGGCCAATTATATGATGGAATAGTTCTTTTGCACGATTACGTGGGCCGAATTGGGACTTCTAACTCGACCAGAAGTCATGCACTTTCCCACGAGGTAGGGCATTGGGCCAACCTAGAGCACACTTGGGGAACAGATAACAACCCTGCAGATCCATCAAGTTGCAGTGGTAGTGGAAGCAGTGATTTTGTTTCGGATACTCCCAATACAATCGGGTGGACGTCTTGTGATCTAGATGGTGCGACATGTGGGTCTCTTGATAACGTCGAGAATTTTATGGACTATTCCTACTGTTATAAGATGTTTACTGAAGGTCAGGGAAACCGAATGACAGCAGCCATGAACAGCAGCACTGCTCAAAGAAACCAACTATGGACTGATTTAAATTTGGCTGAAACAGGCGTTCTTGATCCTGCCGAAATTTGCTTTGCAGAATTTGTAACTGATAGAGATCCAAATATTTGTGCGGGTCAAGAAATTGGGTTTGACGACATTTCTTACAACGGCGTAGAAAATAGAACTTGGACCTTTGAAGGTGGAACCCCTTCAACTAGTAGTGAGAATAATCCGGTGGTCGTCTATGATACTCCGGGAACTTATTCGGTTACTCTATCCGTCAGCAATGCCCAAGGCGAAGAAACGGTTGTAAAAGAAGACTTGATAAACGTTCTCGGTGAAGCGCAGTACGCTCTTCCCTTTCAGGAGGGTTTTGAAGATATGTCAGACATAGAAGAAAACAATGAATGGGTTGTTGTAAATCCTGATGAGTCAGGAATCCGTTGGACACTGACTGATCAGGCTTCGCTCACCGGCGATCAATCAGTTTATGTGCGAGGAAGAACCAATGACGATTTCCAAACAGAAACACTTGAAAGCCCGACTTTTGATCTATCTGGTTTAGAGGATAATGCGGTGCTTTCTTTCAAGTATGCGCATGCAAGAAGAAATTCCAATTCGGATGATTTCTTTCAAGTTAGAATTTCCAGGAACTGCGGAGAAAACTGGAATCTTCGAGAAACAAGGGATATTGACGAACTGCCTACCGTTAGTGGAAATGTAAGTGGACAATTTTTCCCTGACTCTGATGGAGACTGGGAAGAAGTAATAATTGATAACATAAGTTCAATTTTCTTAACCGATGAATTCAGAATAAGATTTGAGTTCACAAGTGTTGGTGGAAACAACATATTCATCGATGATATCAATATTTACGACCCTAACACCTTGAGCGTTGATAATAATGAGGTTGTTAAGGAAATAACTCTTTTTCCAAACCCTGCTACCGACAACGTCAGACTTCGGCTAGACCTTTCTGAAAACCAAAACATCAGAATAGATGTTGTTGATGCATCGGGACGGGTTGTGCAGTCTCCGTATACAGGTACAATGACCTCGGGAACGCAAAGTATCCAGATTCAACTTGATTCATCTTTGACTCCAGGGATGTATTTTGTTAGATTGACTGGTGAAGAAGGAATCGCAGTGAGGAAGCTTATTGTCAAATAAGCTTACTACCCCTTTCTGCTCAAAGTAAAGCCTAATGAAGAAAATTTACCTAGCTGGTTTGGCCATGCTTACCACTATTGTGTTAATTGCTCAAAACACAGGAGAAAATCTGGTAAAGTGCCACACCTATGAAATGCAGAATGAGCTGTATGAAAGCGATCCTGCAGTTAAAGAATCTGCTGAAATTCTCAGTGCTCAAATTCTCAAACGAGCCAAAGAGCTCGAGAGAACGGGATTTCAAAAGGATGGTGATCCATTCATTATACCTGTTGTATTTCACATCATACACGAGTATGGTGCAGAAAACATTTCGTACGCTCAGATCGAGGATGCCATTCGAGTGATGACCGATGATTTCAATGCCAATAGTAGTGGAATTGAAAGTGTCCAGGACGCATTTACGGAAATTATTGGAGACGTCGGAATTGAGTTTCGCTTGGCTAAAATTGACCCTGAAGGGAACTGCACCAACGGAGTGGTTAGAACATTGAGTAATCTGACCACTTCGGGGGGGGAAAACCTCAAGACCGTTAGCCCCATTTGGGATAGATCGAAATACATGAATATTTGGGTATGTAAGAATATAGCCAGCGGCGCGGCTGGATATACTTACTACCCGAGTTCTCTTGCGGGAGATTTTGGAGAAACCAACGATGGAATAGTAGTTAGATACGATTACGTAGGAAGTATTGGTGAAAGCAGTATTGGTCGATCTCATGTTTTGACGCACGAAGTTGGCCATTGGATAGATTTGCCTCACCTATGGGGAAGTACTAACGATCCTGATGTTGGGTCAAACTGTGATACTGATGATGGGGTGGACGATACGCCAAATACAATTGGATGGACTTCATGTAATTTGGCGGGTGAATCCTGCGGAAGTTTAGACAATGTGGAGAATTTCATGGAATATTCTTATTGTGGTAAGATGTTCACCGAGGGCCAGAAAATGAGAATGTTAGCTTCGTTGACAGCTCCTATTGCAGAAAGAAATAGCTTATGGACAGAGGAAAATCTTGAGCAAACCGGTGTCTTGCTTGAGCCTCAGCTTTGCGATGCCGATTTCACTTCCGACAATTTTTCAGTATGTGTAGGAGAGACCATCAGTTATCAAGATCAGTCCCATTCCGGTGTTGCGGAAAGACTTTGGATTTTTGAAGGAGGATCTCCTGCCACAACAGCATCTGCTAATCCCAATGTGGTTTATTCCACTCCCGGGATTTATACCGTTAGTTTGGCCGTTGTAGATAGTTTTGGAAATGAACTCACCGAAGTTAAGGAAGCCTTTATCGAAGTATTAGACACAGCTGCTTTGAGTCTTCCTTACACGCAGAGTTTCGAGGGGATTGAAGAATTCTCAGATTTGGAGGACGAATCACTTTACACAGAAAATCTTTATGATAATGATTATTGGGAAATCAGCACAGAGGCTGGCTTCGATGATAATCATTCGGCTGTGTTTAGAGCGAGTGAAGCTCAAAACTCAACAATACCTAGGTCTGCTTTTGTTTCTAAGACCTTTCAAATGAGTGATGTGGGCGATTTACCGATACTTTCTTTCAAACGGGCAGGAGCTAGAAGTTCTGCGTCTAGTGAGGGTGAGCTGTGGGTTTTTATATCCAAAAATTGCGGCGAACTATGGAGTCCTCGAAAAGTTTATGATGATGGGGATGCTTATACAACGGATGAATTATTTCCCGGAGTATACATTCCTGCAGAAGAGGATTGGCTCACAATTCAAATAGATAATATTGTTCCTGTATTCCAGAATGAGGAGTTTAGATTTCGATTTGAGTATAGAGGGACTGATGGAGGAACCATTTACATCGATGACATCAACTTAATCGACGGAACGACCTTGAATACAGCGTTTCAATCATCTCCCGAAGCTCGATTTGCCTTGTTTCCAAATCCGGCAACTACAACGGTCACACTGAAATTTCCTGATGACGTTTCGAATGTTGAGGCAATTCTTATTCGCGACCTTTCGGGACGCATAGTTTATCAAGAAGTGATTTCAAAATCGACTTTGAGAGAACATAGAATGAACCTCAACGATCTTTCCTCAGGAATATACTTAGTGGAAGTACGAGGGATAAATGGATCCTCAGCAAAGAAGTTGGTGATAGACTAAAGTCTATTCTTTAAGTTTTCTACCGAGTAGGATTGCTACACAGCCTTGAGCTTTGATAGCGCTGTCTTCCTGATCGGGAACCTTGATTTTGAGACCGAAGGTCCTTGTACCTTCTAAGCGAAAATCAAAAAACTCGCTGTATTCTCGATCAGCATTGTCGTATACAACTTCACCATCTTTATCCACAAGTTGAAAATGGACATCACTCAATACTTCGTGACTGCAGACCAATAGTCTGTAATCTACATCGCTATAAAAGGTCATTTCAACTTCGGCTGCATCGCCTGGAAAGAGTTTAACCGCATTGAAGCTTTCGCCGGGGATAAAACCTTCCATGGCATCGCCACAGTTGTTTTTCACAAATGATCGACACTGTCCCATTGCTAGAGACGTTTGCACTGCTGCAAATAATATTATAAGTAGCTTTTTCATCTTCGGGGAGAATAGAATGAATTCCTTTGTTAGACTTGTACGTATCCTTGTCGGATTTCTGAAACGATTTTGGTAAGGTTGTTAAGGTCCTCATCGGAGATTAGAATTTCTGTTCTACCACCGATTTGCGTTACACCATCTTCACCTTCGGTTATGGTATTTTTTGACTCGCTAATCGAAACAGATCCATATCCATCTTCAATCTTTTTAAGGTCGTCAAGGATGAAGTCCAAACTTCCTGACTCGTTGTAGCTAACAACCAAGGCAACCAGATTATTCAGTGATATTTTTTGTTCTGCAATGCGCTCCATCAATTTTGGAGAAGGAGTTTCGCTTGAGTTGGCGATTTGAGTTCCCAAGTAAAGTCCTTCAATCCAGCCTGCAGCAATAATCATAGCTGAGATATGATCGCGATCATTTTCCTTTAAGTAAGAATCGAGATTGTAATACGTATCGGAGATGATAGTTAGAAGCGAATCGCGGTTGTCTACGTTCATCTCCATTCTTTCTATGACCTCGTCATTAAAAGCTTTGCTGAGACCTAGTTTATCGGCTAGTTTCTTTGTGCAACTCAGGTATAGAATAGATTCCTGATTTTGATTGAATATACTGGCATAACTAAGATCAGCACCATAAATACCCAAATTCAATGCTTGTTGACGAGCAGAAGAGTATTCATTTACATTTCTCACCTTGTTCAGAAATTCAGCGTCATACCTCGCTCCTGACTTTTTCAAGATTGCGGCCATATCAAGTGGCGACGGCACTGAGTGAAGGATTTCTTTCACCTTTGTGACGCTCTCTTCAGAAGGTTCTTCAGCTTCTTCAGTAGAGATTTCGGCATTGGTAATGCTTTCATCAGTTACAGCACCGTCATCACATGACGTGAGAGACAATGAGAACAGGGCAATAACGATAGGAAAAGTTCTAATTTTCATCAGTTTAAAATAAGGGGTGTAAACAAATTTAGGCTTACAACAGTCCACCGTGGTTTCCTAAACCTATGAACGATTAACAAAACAATGTTGAGCGAGTGTACCGATTTAATGCCCGAAAGGTTTCAATTCTTAGTGCGCTTCCAGCCAATTTTCTCCTGTGTCCATATCGACCTTCATAGGCACGCTTAGACCAGTGAATGCATTCATCATTTCTTTTTCTACGATTGGTCCGATTTTGTCAAGCTCGTCCTTTTGCGCATCAAAGACCAATTCATCGTGAACCTGAAGAATCATTTTAGACTTAAAACCTTCTTTTTCAAAGACCTCATTTAATCTGACCATGGCCACTTTTATCATGTCTGCAGCTGATCCTTGAATTGGTGCATTGATGGCATTACGCTCTGCGAAGCCTCTTACTGTTGGGTTTTTTCCGTTAATGTCTTTCAAATAACGACGACGTTTCAAGATGGTTTCGACGTAGCCATGTTCTCGAGCAAAAGTGATGCTTTCATCCATGTATATCTTTATACCCGGATACTTCGCGAAATAATTTTTAATCAGGTCAGAAGCTTCAGTTCGACTTACGTGCAAACGCTGAGACAATCCAAAGGCTGAAATGCCATAAATGATTCCGAAGTTTACCATCTTGGCTTGGCTTCTCATTTCACGTGTGACTTCTTCAATGTCAACATCAAAAACTTTTGCAGCAGTAGCTGCGTGGATATCTTCTCCATCATTAAACGCTTTGACCATGGCTTCATCGCCGCTCAAGTGAGCGATCAGTCTCAATTCTATTTGAGAATAGTCGGCTGCGAAAATGATGTGATTTTCATCTGTGGGAATAAAAGCTTCGCGGGTTCTTCTGCCCAGCTCAGTTCTGATAGGAATGTTCTGGAGGTTTGGATTTTGGGAACTCAAGCGGCCCGTAGCTGCAACGGCCTGCATATAAGTGGTGTGGATTCGTTGATCCTTTGGGTTAATTAATTCAGGAAGGGAATCAACATAAGTGCTTTTCAGTTTCACCACTTGTCGATACTCCAAAAGCTTGCTAACGATTGGTTGATCGTGCTCGTATTTTAACAGCGTTTCTTCGTTGGTGCTGTATTGTCCTGATTTGGTTTTTTTTGGCTTAGAATCAATCTCAAGTTCATCAAATAGAATAACGCCAAGCTGTTTTGGGCTGCCAATGTTGAATTCTTTGCCGGCTAACTTGTAGATTTCTTTTTCTAAGTCTACGATGATTTGTTCCAACTCTTTCGAGAAGGCAAACAGCCCTTCTTTGTCAATTTTGACTCCTGCAAATTCCATTTTTGCCAAAACCGCCACCAATGGCATTTCGACATCATAGAGCAGATTCTTCAATTCGTCTGACTCTTCCACTTTCTTTTTGAAAATTGTGTAAAGGCGGTATGTGATATCCGCATCTTCATTTGCATAAGGTGCAACTTCCTCAACGGGAATATCGCGCATGCTCTTTTGGTTTTTCCCCTTTTTTCCAATTAGCGTTTCAATGGAAATTGGTCTATAGCCTAAGTAGGTCTCAGACAACTCATCCATATTGTGTTTCATGTCAGGGTTAATGAGGTAGTGGGCAATCATGGTATCGAAGATGGGTCCTGACACTTCCATGTCGTACCATTTCAAAACAGTAATGTCATATTTCAGATTGTGCCCGATCTTTAAGATGTCTTTATTACCAAAGAAAGGTTTGAATTCCTTCAAAATAAACTTAGCTCCCGCTTGATTTTCAGGAATTGGGATATAATAAGCCTCACCTTCTTTCCATGAAAAAGACATCCCGACCAATTCGCAGTTATTGGCATCTACTGAGGTGGTTTCCGTGTCAAAACAAACCACCCTTTGCCTCATCAAATTAGTGAGGAAAGTCGTTCGCTTGTCCTTAGTTTCAATAAGGCTATAGCTAACTTTTTCGGGGTCGAAAACTTCCATGGTGGTTACAATCTCCTCCTCGGCATCATGAACTGTATCTCCTCCGCCGCTGAAGAGATCCATCTGTGCTCCCGATGAAACGACTTGTTCACCTGAAGAAGCCATTTTTTCGCCGAGAATTCTCTCCGACATAGTTCTGAACTCGAGATCAGCAAAAATCTCTCTGAGCGCTTCTCGATCGGGTTCCTCCAAAATAACCTCCTCCGCGACGAATTTGACGGGCACTTCGCAATTGATCGTAGCCAATTCTTTCGAAAGAAGGGCTTGCTCTTTATTTTCTTGAATCCGTTCTTTCAGTTTTCCTTTTAATTCGTCAGAATGCTCCAGGACTCCTTCTACAGTTCCGTAATCGGCAATGAGTTTCATGGCCGTTTTTGGCCCAACTCCGGGCACACCGGGTATATTGTCTACGGCATCACCCTGTAAGCCTAGTATATCAATGACCTGCTCTGTTCGCTCAATTCCAAATTTCTCACAAATCTCTTTTATTCCCCAGACTTCACTCGCATTGCCCTGTCGGCCTGGCTTTAGCATTTTTGAATGCTCCGTTACCAGTTGACCGTAGTCTTTATCGGGCGTTACCATAAATACATCAAAACCTTCTTTTTCGGCTTGTCTTGCGATAGTTCCTACCACGTCATCTGCCTCAAAACCTGCCATTTCTATAATAGGAATCCGAAATCCTTCGATGATCTTTCGGATATACGGGATCGACATTTTGATATCGTCGGGAGTTTCTTCTCGATTGGCTTTGTATTCGGGGAAAGTTTCATTCCTGAATACATCGCCCGGAACATCAAATGCCACGGCAATATGAGTTGCTCCATAATTCTTGATGAGGTCATTCAAGGTATTGGTAAAACCAAACATTGCTGAGGTGTTCATTCCTTTGGAATTTACACGCGGATTGCGAATGAATGCGTAATAGGCTCTGTATATCAGAGCATAAGCATCAAGAAGGTATAGGGTGGGTCTTTTTTGGCTCATAAGAAAAATTTGCAGACTTCGAATATAATCAAAGCCACAGCCTAACCCATGAATTATCCGATCTCGTAAGTGGTTCCTTCCGGCGAATCTTTTAGAACAACACCAAGTTTGGTAAGCTCATTCCTGATCTGATCAGCAGTGGTGAAGTCCTTGTTTAACTTGGCTGATTGTCGCAGCTTTATGACCAAATCCATCAAACCATCCGTGACTTCGCCTCCTGAAGCAGCTTCATCCGATTCGTTTCGGAAACCAAGTATGTCGAAAATATACTCGTCAAAGAGCGTTTTCAACTTGTTCAAATCCTCTTCAGAGATCTTTTCTTTTCCGCTATCGATCAGGTTGATCATTTTCACTCCTTCGAATAAGTGCGACAGTAGAATGGGCGTATTGAAATCGTCGTTCATTGCAGCTTTACACTTTACTACCAAGTCGTCTATTTGCACAGAAGAGGTGTCAGAGGTAGTCAATTCTTGAAGGCGATTATGGCTATCCATGAGACGCTTAAATCCTTTCTCGGCTCCTCTAAGGGCATCATTAGAAAAGTCGAGCGTGCTTGAGTAATGACTCTGCAACATAAAGAAGCGGACGGTCATGGGCGAATATCCTTGCTCCAAAAGCTTGTGGTTTCCCGTGATCAACTCCTCAGGAGTAAATCCATTTCCTTCGCTCTTGGCCATTTTTCTTCCCTGAACGGTGAGCATGTTTCCATGCATCCAGATGCGTGGCCCGGCCTTTCCTGTAGCTCCGATATTTTGAGCGATTTCACAATCGTGGTGGGGGAATTTCAAATCCATTCCACCTCCGTGGATATCAAATTCTTCGCCCAGATACTTTCGGCTCATGGCCGAGCACTCGAGGTGCCAGCCCGGAAAGCCTTGACCCCAAGGTGATGGCCAATACATGATATGTCCTTTCTCGGCTTTCTTCCAAATAGCAAAGTCGAGCGGATCTCTTTTCTGTTCCTGTCCATCGAGGGTTCGGGTATTATTCTGCAGGTCGTCAATGTTGCGTCCCGAGAGCTTACCATATCCGAATTCATTATTGAATTTCCGAACATCGAAATACACTGATCCATCAACCACATAACCAAAATCTCGATCGATGATCTGTTTGATCATTTCGATTTGCTCAATGATATGTCCTGTAGCCGTAGGCTCAATAGAAGGAGGTAGAATATTGAAGATTCCCATGACATCGTGAAATCCATAAGTGTATTTCTGTACTACTTCCATAGGCTCTATCTGCTCGAGACGTGCCTTCTTTGCAATCTTATCTTCACCCTGGTCGGCATCATCCGAAAGGTGACCGACATCAGTGATATTTCTGACGTAACGTACTTTATATCCCAAATGGCTCAGATACCTGAATACAATGTCGAAAGCGAGAAATGATCTAACATTTCCTAAATGCACATCGCTGTACACAGTGGGGCCACAAACATAAAGGCCTACGTGTGGGGGATTGAGAGGCTCGAATTCTACTTTTTCCCTAGTTAGGGTATTGAAGATTTTGAGTTTGGATTCCATGTGGGGATAAATAGGTTAATCGTTGGCGGCCAAAAATACTTAATTGTTGGCATCTTCAAGGAGGCCATATCCTACAAACTTTCCTTCTTGATAAACCTCTACTTTTTTGAGTGTACCGTTTGCATCATATCGATGCCATTTACCATTCCAAAGTCTTCCGTTTTTAAACTCACCGATTTGCGTTACTTGCTTTCTCTGGTTATACAGCGCGTTTTGCCCACTCTGTTCAAATTCCGGAACGCGGGTTTTTTCATTCCCAGCAGACGCTTTAATGTTTTCCGGGACTTCAGGCATTTCAATTTTAGCGTATTCAGTCCTGGCCGGCTCAAATGTTTTTACCGAATTTTCGTTTAAAATTCCATTAGCAATGACTTGAGTCAACTTGGGATTTCCATCAGGGTAGAAAGTCTTGTACAGACCGTTCGCAACACCATCTGCTACTTCTACAGATAGTTGAAGATTGCCATTTTCGTAATAGTAATTCTGCACGCCATCTCTTTTTCCTGCTGATGTAAAGTTGAATTCTTGAGCGATCGATCCATTTTTGTGGTAGCGCTTAAATGCTCCCACATTCTTGTTCCCTTGCCAATTTCCCTCTTCCTCTAGTTTTCCATTCGGATAGTAAACCTTGTACAGACCTCGAGGGAGATTGTTTTTAAATGTAATTTCATTCCTCAATGTCCCTGAAGGGTAGTACTTTTTCCAAACACCGATTTTCTTGTTGTTTTCGTAATTCCCTTCTTCAACTATTTGATTCTCGCGAAAACCATCCTCCAATGTCATAGAACCTGTTATTTTCCAATAGCCTTGCCTGTTTCCATTGTCATCAACAGCATTGATCTCCTCACCTCCACGACAGATGGAGGTGAGACAAAACACCACAATAAAGGTGCTGAAAACACGTAAGAATGAATTTTGTAGGGTGCGCATAGCGGGACCTTTTGTACCCCCACATACGCTAAATTTGAAAAAATGTTTCTGCTATTAGACTACCGCTCGAAGGTTTACCAGCATGTCACTCACTAAATCTTCAAGGCCGAAATCAGGCTTCCAACCCCAATCTTTTCGCGCTAGACTGTCGTCAAGCGATGAAGGCCAACTTTTAGCTATAAGGTCTCTATAATCAGGCTGGTACGAAATACTGAAACCAGGCATTTGTTTTTGAATGGCTTCGCTAAGTGTTTTGGGAGTAAAAGAAACACCTGAGATATTATACGATGTGCGAAGCGAGATATTCTCTTCAGGAGTATTCATGATTTCAAGTATAGACTTGATGGCGTCGGGCATGTACATCATTGGTAACTCTGCATTTTCGCTGAGAAAACACTCGTAGTTCCCATTCTTGATGGCTTCGTGAAAAATGTGAACGGCGTAATCGGTAGTGCCTCCACCGGGTGCGCTTTTGTAGCCGACAATTCCAGGGAAACGCACACTCCTGATATCAATCCCGTAGCGTTTGTGGTAATATTCGCACCAACTCTCACCAGCGACTTTAGTGATGCCGTAAACCGTAGTTGGTTCCATTATGGTGCGCTGCGGGGTTCGGTCTTTTGGTGTATGCGGTCCGAAAACTGCGATC
The DNA here is from genome assembly GCA_027214385.1 of Cryomorphaceae bacterium 1068. Taxonomy (NCBI): domain Bacteria; kingdom Pseudomonadati; phylum Bacteroidota; class Flavobacteriia; order Flavobacteriales; family Cryomorphaceae; species Cryomorphaceae bacterium 1068. The sequence continues at coordinate 226,771 of JAPVXR010000002.1, forward strand.
GAGCTCGGCCAAAAGATTCGCTTGATATGCCCGTCTCTTGCGATATCCAGCACATTGCTCAGTCCGTTCATGTTCAAATCCCAACCCAGTGCAGGATTTTGTTCGGCTGTAGCCGATAGCAAAGCTGCAAGGAGGTAAATCTCGTCGACATTGTTTTTGCTGACTACTTCAAAAAGTCGCTCTTTGTCAAGAATATTCAAAGTTTCGAAAGGCCCTGCCAAAAGAGCTTCCGGAGGCGAATCTTTAATATCCGTTGCAATGACTCTATCGGTTCCGTGGATCTCGCGCAATTTGAGCGTCAGCTCGGTACCGATTTGACCGGCAGCACCGATCACTAAGATGTTTGAAGGCATTAAAAACTTGTTAGGTTGAGCGTTGCAAATTTACATAATAGTTGGTTGCAAAATTGTCATTCATTATGGCCCCGGCTTAGCCTCTTCCGCTTTTCATTTGGTATATTTGTGAACCAACTACTAAACAGCACTATGCCTTTTTATCATCAACTCGGAAAGATTCCACACAAACGTCACACGGTATTTAAAAAGCCCGATGGAGAGCTCTACTACGAGCAGCTTTTTGGCACCGTAGGTTTCGACGGAATGTCTTCACTTCTCTATCATCTGCATCGCCCTACTCAGGTCAGTGATCTGGGAAATACATTGGATGTCTCCCCAAAAATCGCCGTTGAGAAGAACCTCAAATCATATCGATTGAAAGGATTTCAAGTTCCGAGTGAGGATGACTTTTTGGAAAGTAGAAAACCCGTTTTGGTGAACAGCGATTGCTATATCGAATTGGCTTCCCCCAGAAAGTCAATGACGGATTACTTCTACAAAAATGCAGATGCCGATGAAGTGATTTTCGTTCATCGAGGAAAAGGAACACTCAAGACCTTTTTGGGGGACCTTACCTTCTCTTACGGCGATTACTTGGTTATTCCGCGTGGAATGATTTATCAAATACACTTTGATACAGAAGACAATAAATTATTCATCGTTCAGTCTTTCAGTCCTGTTTATACCCCAAAGCGTTATCGCAATTACTTTGGTCAACTTTTAGAGCATTCACCTTTTTGTGAAAGAGACATTCGAAGGCCTGAAAACTTAAATCCGATTGACGAAAAAGGCAGCTTCTTGATGAAGATTAAGAAGGAAGATATGCTTTACCACTTTTCATATGCCACACATCCATTTGATGTGGTCGGTTGGGATGGGTATAATTATCCTTACGCCTTTTCGATCCACGATTTTGAGCCCATTACGGGAAGGGTTCATCAGCCACCTCCCGTGCATCAGACTTTCGAAACTTCCGCGTTTGTGATTTGCTCGTTTTGCCCAAGGATATACGATTATCATCCAGAAGCTATTCCCGCACCTTACAATCATTCCAATATCGATTCGGACGAAGTGCTCTACTATGTAGATGGCGACTTTATGAGTCGAAATGACATTGATGCGGGACACATCAGCCTGCACCCCGCGGGAATTCCTCATGGACCACACCCTGGCGCTGCTGAGCGAAGCATTGGAAAAAAAGATACTGAAGAACTGGCCGTGATGGTCGATACCTTCAGACCACTAAAGCTTACGACTCATGCGATCGAAATTGCTGATGACACTTACTGGAAGTCTTGGCTCGATCACGACTAAATCATTAACTACCTACGAATTTTAAAATATCATTACCATGGAATCAACTTCAGAATCTACACTCAATCTTAAAAAAATAAATCCCGAGGCGGAGGATTTTCTTCCCCTTAACGGAACTGATTACGTAGAGCTTTACGTTGGAAACGCAAAGCAATCCGCCCACTATTACAAGACGGCATTCGGCTTTCAAGCAGAAGCCTACTCTGGTCTTGAGACGGGCCGGAAGGATCAGGTTTCTTACGTATTGCGCCAAGACAAAATCAGATTGGTGCTCACTACACCACTCACTCCCGCTAGCCCGATTAACGAACACATTCGTAAGCATGGAGACGGAGTAAAGGTAGTGGCCCTTTGGGTGGATGATGCCACCAAATCTTGGGAAGAAACGACTAAAAGAGGAGCAAAATCATTTTTAGAACCTGAGACTGTCGAAGATCAGGATGGCCATATTGTTCGTTCGGGAATTCACACTTATGGTGAGACCATTCACATTTTCATTGAGCGCAAAAATTACAACGGTGTTTTCTTGCCTGGCTATAGAAAATGGGAAAGTGACTACAACCCAGAATCTACCGGCTTGAAGTACATCGACCACATGGTTGGAAATGTTGGATGGGGTGAGATGAATAAATGGGTTGATTTTTACGCCAAGGTGATGGGCTTTGCGCAATTGATTTCATTCGACGACAAGGACATTAGTACTGAGTACACTGCCTTAATGAGTAAGGTAATGAGCAATGGAAATGGTCGAATCAAATTCCCGATCAACGAGCCCGCTAAAGGCAAGAAAAAATCTCAGATCGAGGAGTATATTGACTTTTATGAAGGTGCAGGGGTGCAACATATTGCGCTGGCCACTGACAATATTATCGAAACGGTTACGTCTTTGCAGAGTCGGGGAGTGGAGTTCTTGTACGTCCCCGAGACCTATTATGAAACCGTATTGGACAGGGTAGGAGAGATCGACGAAGATCTTGCACCGCTCAAGAAACTTGGGATTTTGATAGACCGCGATGATGAGGGATACTTGCTTCAGATTTTTACCAAGCCTGTTGTTGACAGACCAACCATGTTCTTTGAAATCATTCAGCGTAAAGGGGCAAAGAGTTTTGGTAAAGGAAACTTCAAAGCACTTTTCGAAGCAATTGAGCGTGAACAAGAGTCGCGAGGTACACTCTAAGCTACTCGCCATAATCTTCTTTTTAGCGATAGCCCTTTCGGGAATTGCTCAAGAAAGGTCGTTAGGCCTCCGCCTCGGATGGGGTGGAGGCCTTTCTTATGTTCAGTCTATTACCGAGAGTCAGGATTTCGAATTGATCCTCACTCCTAGATGGGGTGGCATTATTTTAACGGGACTTTATGAGAGGAGAGTTCCTCTATCTTCTGGTTCTTGGAATTGGTATTATGGCGGTGGCCTTCACGGAGGGTATCACCACCGAAACAATTTCATAGGAGAGGGGTTCAATGGAGACCCGCCTTACATAAACTTAGGCTTCGATTTGATCGTAGGAATCAAATATCGATTCGACTCCCTTCCCATAGAGTTCTCAGTAGATTATAAACCTTCTATTGAGCTCCTGGCCAATAGAAATCTCTTGCTGGAAGAATTTGCAATTTCTTTCCGCTACCTTATTTTTCAAGATTGAGCTTCAAACCCAATTCCGTCAACTGAGCATCATCAACTTGCGCGGGAGCATCGATCATTACATCTCTTCCTGAGTTGTTTTTCGGGAAAGCAATGTAATCTCTGATCGATTCCGATCCTCCGAAAAGTGAGCAGAGACGGTCAAAACCGAATGCGATTCCACCATGTGGAGGTGCGCCGTATTCAAAAGCGTTCATCAAAAATCCAAACTGTGCTTGCGCTTCCTCCTTCGTAAACCCTAGCAAATCAAACACTTGTGCTTGCTCCTCCTTATCGTGAATTCTAATCGAACCTCCTCCGATTTCAACTCCGTTGATCACCAAGTCGTAGGCATTGGCTCTCACTTCACCCGTGGCTGATTTGAGTTTGTCCAAGTCCTCGGGCTTTGGCGAAGTAAACGGGTGATGCATGGCAAAATACCGCTGCTCGTCTTCGTCCCATTCCATTAAAGGAAAATCAACTACCCAAAGCGGAGCGAAAACCTTGGAGTCTCGTAGGCCAAGTTGATTGGCCATATGGAGTCTCAATTCACCGATTTGTTTCTGCGTTTTATTCAAATCACCGCTCAAAACGAGCAACAAGTCGCCGACCTTTCCGCCGCAGGCTTTACACCATTCTTCGAGGTCTTCTGAAGAGTAAAATTTATCCACAGAAGACTTGAAACTTCCTTCTTCCTGGTACTTCACGTATACCAAACCTTTGGCGCCAATCTGTGGTCGCTTCACCCAGTCAGTGAGGGCATCGAGTTGCTTACGGCTCATCTCGCTCCCACCTTCTACATTGATAGCCAGAATGGATTCAGCACTGTCAAATACGTTGAACCCTTTGCCTTGTGCATACCTTGAAATATTGTTGATTTCCATTCCGAAGCGGATATCAGGTTTATCCGATCCGTACTTCTCCATGGCAACCGCATAGTCCATTCTAGGAAAATCACCAAGGGTAACATCCAGAACTTCTTTGAAAAGATTCTTGGTCAGACCCTCAAAAGTGTTCAGGATATCTTCTTGTTCTACAAACGCCATCTCGCAGTCAATCTGAGTAAACTCTGGTTGACGATCAGCCCGCAAATCTTCGTCGCGGAAGCAGCGCACAATCTGAAAGTAGCGATCGTATCCACTCACCATCAGCAATTGCTTAAACGTCTGCGGTGATTGAGGTAGTGCATAGAATTCTCCCGGATTCATTCTGCTAGGAACGACAAAGTCCCTAGCACCTTCAGGAGTAGATTTAATTAAATAGGGTGTTTCGATTTCTAAAAATCCCTGGCCATCTAAGTAAGATCTGGTGGCAATGGCTAATTTATGGCGAAGCATCAAGCTTTTCTGTACAGGATTTCGACGTAAGTCCAAATAGCGGTACTTCATTCTCAACTCGTCTCCACCGTCGGTTTCATCCTCAATGGTAAAAGGAGGAGTTTTGCTGGAGTTTAATACGGTCAATGCTGAAGCTTCAATCTCAATATCGCCGGTGAGCATATTGGGATTTTTATTGCTTCGCTCGCTTACAGTTCCTTCGATTTTCACCACAAATTCGCGACCCAGCTTTCTGGCTTGTTCGCATAGATCAGCATTGGACTCAATGTTGAATACCACTTGAGTAAGACCATATCGGTCTCTCAAATCGACGAAGGTCATTCCTCCTAAATCTCTCGATCGTTGAACCCAACCTGATAGAGTAGTTGATTCTCCGACGTGTTCAATGCGTAATTCTCCGCAAGTGTGTGATCTATGCATAGCTCAAAAATTTCGAATGCAAAGGTATTACTTTGAAGGATTGAATCAACGACATTGGCGGGCTAGTTGGCTTGGTTTATATTTGCCTTATGGCAATGCAAACAAGTGGTGATGATTTCTTTATGAAGCAAGCGTTGAGAGAGGCTCAGTCGGCTTATGAAGAAAATGAAGTGCCCGTAGGGGCTGTAGTGGTTTGCAATGACCGCATTATTGCGCGTGCCCACAATCTTACCGAAAGGTTGACCGATGTTACCGCTCACGCCGAGATGCAAGTGATTACTGCTGCCGCAGATTTCTTGGGTGGTAAGTACCTCAATCAATGCACACTTTATGTCTCTTTGGAACCATGCCCTATGTGCGCGGGTGCATTGGGTTGGGCTCAATTGAAGCGGTTGGTATTTGGAGCTTATGACGAACGAAAGGGTTATAGCCAGCTTTCTGAAAATCTGCTTCATCCCAAAACTGAAGTGAAGGGCGGTGTAATGGGAGATGACAGTGCCGAACTATTGCGTCGCTTTTTTCAAGAGAGAAGAAAAAAGTCATAGACTAAGACTATCATTTCGGAAGAATTTTCGATTTGATCTAGCCGATCCCTTCTTACCTTTGTAGAAATAAAATTTCAAAATATGTACCCACCGGAATTAGTTGCACCAATGAAGGAAGACCTCACTCAAGCAGGTTTTTCTGAACTACATACGGCAGAAGAAGTTGATCAAGTACTTTCAGAGGCAGAAGGCACTACCTTGGTGGTAGTGAACTCTGTTTGCGGATGTGCTGCAGGGGCTGCTCGGCCAGGTATCAAAATGTCACTTGACGGATCCAAAAAGCCATCCAAATTAACGACTGTTTTTGCAGGGGTTGATCGCGAAGCTGTCGATCGAGCTCGTCAGTACTTTTTGCCTTACCCGCCATCATCACCTGCTATCGGTCTTTTTAAAGACGGTAAGTTGGTTCACTTTATCGAAAGACACCATATTGAAGGTCGTCCGGCTGAAATGATTGCCGAAAACCTGAAGATGGCTTACGAGGAATACTGCTAATTGCAAATTATTAACGAAGCGGGAAATCATTATTGATCTCCCGCTTTTTATTTTGACTAAAATCACAACAATGAAAAAGAATTTAAAATTGACTTTGGGACTACTTGCCTTGGCTGCTTTTGCCATTACAACAGCGTTTACTATTTCTGAAGGGAGAGAAGAAATCTTGGAAATCGGATCCAAGGCACCGAAAGTGGATATGCCGATGATGGATATCTCAGGCGACAAAGTAGCGCTGAAAGAGATTGCCGGTAGGAACGGGTTATTGGTGATTTTTAGCTGCAATACATGTCCTTTTGTAGTGGGAAATGGAAGCAAGAGCGAAGGATGGGAAGGACGATATCCCGGTCTTTATGATGCCGCTTCATCTGCTGGGATAGGAATGGTAATGGTTAACAGCAATGAGGCAAAGCGAGATGCAGGTGATAGCATGGATGATATGAAGCAGCGCTACAAGGAGCAAGGGTTGAAAGGACGCTACGTTCTCGATAAAAAACATGTTTTGGCAGATGCTTTCGGGGCATTGACTACACCACATGTATTCCTCTTTGATGCAAACATGAAGTTGATTTACAAAGGTGCCATTGATGATTCAGTTGATAGCGCTGAAGATGTAAAAGAACCTTATCTGTTGAATGCTATCAAAATGCACGTGTCTGGTGGAAAGGTTGACCCTAACAGTACCAAGCAGTTGGGTTGCAGTATCAAACGCGTTAAAGCCTAGAACTTCTTCTATTAAGTGAATTGCAAAAGGTGTCCGACTGAGTTGGATACCTTTTTTTTGTTCTTTTGAAGAGTGAAAATCAAAAATACTATGAAAGTCTTAATCCTTGGTTCAGGTGGCCGCGAACACGCATTAGCCAAAAAGATTTCCAAGAGTCCGCTCTGCGAAAAGGTTTTCGTGGCTCCCGGAAATGGCGGAAGTCAGGCCGTAGCTGAGAATGTTAAAATAGATATCAGCGATTTCTATTCGATAGCCGAAAAGGTAGCAGATCTCGGAATACATATGCTGGTGGTTGGGCCCGAAGCTCCATTGGTAGAGGGAATCCGCGAATACTTTGAAGGATCAGGCGAGTTTAGCAACCTTATGATTATTGGTCCCGGAAAAGAAGGTGCTATGCTGGAAGGGAGTAAGGATTTTGCCAAGGATTTTATGAAGAGGCACGCTATCCCAACTGCACCGTACGCCACATTTGGAAGAGGTGAGGTCAAAGAAGCCCAAGATTTCATCGACAAGACAAATGCACCATACGTACTCAAAGCAGATGGTCTGGCAGGAGGAAAAGGAGTGCTCATATTGCCAAACAAGGAGGAAGCACAACACGAGATCAAACTGATGCTCGATGATGGGAAGTTTGGAGCGGCATCGGACAAAGTGGTCATCGAGAACTTTTTGGACGGAATAGAGATGTCGGCTTTTGCCCTAACCGATGGTAAGAATTATCTCATGTTGCCTTATGCGAAGGATTATAAGCGAATCGGCGAGGGCGATACCGGATTGAATACTGGTGGAATGGGCGCCGTGAGTCCGGTGCCATTTGCAGACGACGAACTGTTAAAGAAAATTGAAGAAAGAGTAGTGGCTCCTACTGTTCTCGGGCTGGAAAGAGATAATATTCCATATGTAGGCTTTTTATTTTTTGGATTGATGATCGTCGATGGAGATCCCTTTGTGATTGAGTACAATGTAAGAATGGGTGATCCGGAGACAGAAGTCGTCCTTCCGCGAATAACAAGTGATTTATTGTCCCATCTCAAAGCTGCCGCTCAAAGAAGTCTGGAGTATGACCAGCTCGAAAAGGACGAGCGGTTTGCTACGACGGTCATGTTGGTCTCAGGTGGATATCCTGAGAGCTATCAGAAAGGAATGGCTATAAAAATGGATGGCGAAGTAGCTCAAGATCAGATTCTGTTTCACGCGGGAACAAAATCAGAAGGGGACCAACTCACGACCTCAGGTGGTCGGGTACTCGCTTGTACCGCATATGGCAATGACCTTGAATCAGCACTAACCAAATCGTACGACTTGGCTGACAGAATTCACTTTCAAGGAAAATATCTCCGAAGAGATATTGGAAAAGACTTACTTATTTAATCTGACCCGGAGTGTTGTCAGCTTGAGTATTGTACTTCTTTTGAAGTATCAACCAATAGAACAGACCAACGAACCCAATTGCTAAAAAGATATAATTGGGGTTAATGATATCCGGAAGCTCTCCGATTGGAACAAGTATCTCGTCAAAAGTCCATTTAATAAGTGCTGCTATGGGTCCTACTATTTCCTGCATGTTGCTAGTTTTCGATTGCAAAAATAAAGATTAATTGAACATCTTGAAAACACTATTTTAGCGATTCATGGTTTACTCCGCTTTTGGATCAAACAGACCTATAGTTCTATCGTTTTTGATAGCTCCTGCAATCGCCTTGGTTGTTGCAGCTGCTTATTCCGTCACGGCCGGAGAGTATGGCTTGGGAGGCCCTGCTACCGATCTTCTTTTTGATCTATTCAGAGACATGCCTGTTTGGCGCCGATCACTTGGAATGGTTTTGATTTTGAGCAATGCCGTACTTTTAAACAACATCTTTAATAAGCACGATTTTTCTTCATCGGAAAATTACTTTCCAGCTCTGGTATTTGTTAGTCTTTCAGCCGTAGATTTTCGCAACATTGACCTGCATCCTATCCTGTTTTCAAGCTTGTTCATGCTTTTTGCACTTCGACGATTGCTTACGGTTTATAGAGCAGAATCTGCTCTGAGCATAGGCTTCGACTCGACACTCTTTCTATCACTGGCCATTTTCTTTTTTCCACCTGCAGTTTTTTTACTTCCGCTTACTTGGCTTGTTTTTCTTCAAGTTCGCCCCTTCAGTCTTAGAGAATGGCTTGTCCCTGTTACGGCTATTACAGCAGCTGTAATTTATGCTTTCAGCTTTTATTTCATCGGAGGATACACCTTCGATGCGAGTGAATACCTCATCTTCAGTGGAAACTCATTTGTCTTACCTGAAGAGGATGGGAGAGTCGGAGTGCTATTCATGATTGCATTATTTTTTGTGCTGTCTATACTTGGCTTAGTAGGATTCTTCACTGATATTGCCAAGTCAACTTTGCGGAAAAAGAGTACCAAGTACATTTTTCTTTGGGCATTTTTTTTAATGGTTCTGGAATACTTATACGTTTCATTCCTGGATATCCGACAATCCGGTAATTGGCTGATTTTCGCAGTACCTGTCTCCGTCTTTATGTCAGTATACTTTTCCGGAAAAGGTAAGCGACCGCTGATTAAAATAATCCTCTTTTATATTTGGCTTATTGCTTGCGCATCCTTCATGGTATTCGCCAATTAATCCATGATATTCTCTTAACTTTGGGACTCATTTAAACCGTAAAAATGAAGTTTGGAGTCATCATCTTCCCTGGGTCTAATTGCGACCACGATTTGATTTATGTTCTTAGAGACATACTTGGTCATGAAGTAGTAGAGCTTTGGCATAAAGACCGCGATCTAAAGGGGGTTGATTTCGTTATGGTTCCAGGCGGTTTTTCTTATGGAGACTACTTGCGTTCAGGTGCTATTGCAAGGTTTTCCCCAGTTATGGAAAGTGTGATTGAGCACTGCAATAACGGTGGTTACGCCATGGGTATTTGCAATGGGTTTCAAATTTTGTGTGAGGCCGGCTTATTGCCAGGAACCTTACTGCACAATACAGATCACAAGTTTATTTGCAAGAATCTCTTCATCAAACCGGCTACTAGTAGCACGATTGTGACTTCAGGATTAAATTCAGATGAGGTTTTAAAAATTCCTATTGCGCATGGAGAAGGAAGGTATTACGCACCTGATGAGGTTTTAAAAAAGCTGAATGAAAATCAGCAGGTCATCTTCCGCTATTGCGATAAGGATGGTCATTTTAATAGCAAGTCCAATCCAAATGGTTCGCTTGAGAATATTGCAGGTGTAGCCAATGAGAACAAGAACGTTTTCGGTATGATGCCTCACCCCGAAAGAGCTGCAGATGAGTTACTTGGGAATGAAGACGGGCGATTGATTTTTGAATCCATCTTGAACTCAGTTATCCCCGCCTAAACTTTTTCGACACTACTTCTGTTAATAAACCTGGAAATTTTGATTTCAATTATCAAAATTTTCTTTGTTACTTGAACTCAAATCCAAGAAAAGCTTGGTGATTTGGGAATCGAAATCATAAGATAATTGAGGACGATCCCAAGTAGTGTTAAACTAAACAAAAGGAGGTGTTCAGATGTCTGACTATTCGAAACCGGAAGCAGGAATTTGTTTCACAGAGACCTCCAATTTTTGGGGGTAGCTTCTGAGAAAGAAGCTCCTACGGGATCTGAGTAAAATTACTGCGGATCGGTACGAAAATATAAAAGAGGCTGTCTCGCAAGAGTCAGCCTCTTTCTCATTTTAAACCTCGACAGAAATAAGGAAGTTTCTCTTGTGCTTTATCGTACCCCATTTTTGCACTTATTTCTAAATCTTCACAGCCTGCTTGATCTTTGTAAGTCAAAAGCTTGGTAATGCCTCTATTGTGGTAAGCTTCTGCATATTCAGGATCGAGTTGAATAGCCTGATCGTAATCTTCAAGTGCCGAGATGTATTTGCCGTAAAAGGCCTTCACGTTGCCTCTCATATTATAAACCTCGGGGTCTTTGGGGCTCGACTCTACAGCGCGGTCAAAGTCGGGTAAACTTTCCGCATAACTCCCCAGCATGCTTTTGGAAAAACCACGATTGAAAAGAGCATCCGTGAAATCGCCTTCAATCGCAATGGCTTTTGAGTAATCATCAATAGCGTCTTCGATACGCCCCATTTTCTTGCTGGTAATGGCACGATTGAAGTATGCATTTGGAAAGTCCTGATTCAAAGCCAATGCAATGTTCAAGTCGCTGTTTGCCTCTTCAATTTGACCTAATTTCTTTTTGGCTACACTTCTGTTGTAATAACCGATGGCGAACGTGGGCTCCAAATCAATGGCCTTGCTAAAAGCGGCTATAGCTCTGTCAATTTCGTCATACTTCAGATGGATTAAACCCTTAATATCATAAACCAAAGGAGATCGTGGAGCCAGTTTTTTCGCTTCCTCCACATCTGCTTCAGCGGAAAGTCTATCACCCACCCGCAAGTAAGTGATGGCACGTTTCAGGTATGCAAGCGTGTCTTGTGGATTTAGTTCAATGATGAATGTGAAGTCTTCGATGGCCCTATCGTAGTCGCCACCCTCGAGCCCTGCCAATGCGCGTGAGTCAAGCAGATAGTCGTCATACGGACTTAACTCCAAAGCTTTGTCTAAATCACCGATGGCCTCTTTGTAGTCGCTTTGTAAGAGCCTCAATCTGGCGCGCTTGTCGTAATAAACATCGCTGTACGGATTGATGTCGATAGCCTTGTTGTAGTCTTCCAGCGACTCTTGATAACGCCCCATTTGCTGAAGCATAAGTGCACGTTTCATATAGGCCTCCGCATAATTTGGGTCGACTGTTATCGCATTTGTGTATTCTTGATAAGCATTGTTGAAGTTTCCGCCTCTTTTGGCCATTTCAGCTTTTTGCATGTATTGGAAGGCTTCTTTCCTATTTTGTGTGTAAATGTTTTGAGCGCTTACTGCATTTGTAAAACCAGTAAAAACAAGCATTACAACTATCCATCGCGCGATTTTTGACTTCAGCTTTCTCATGGCCTTAAATTACATATTTTTGTCGGCCTGAATGGAGATCAAATCACCATATGTAGTTGGAGTGGCCGGAGGAAGCGCTTCAGGTAAAACATCCATCTTGAACGATCTCATGAATCACTTTGAGCCCAGTCAGGTTGCTTTGATCTCTCAGGACAATTATTATTACGAGCGCGAACGTCAATTTCAAGATGTTAACGGCGAAATTAACTTTGATCTTCCTACTGCCATCGATCGGGAAAGCCTTAATCAGGATGTTGCAGATTTAATAGATGGAAAGATCGTGGTCAAGAAGGAGTACACCTTCAACAATCCGTCTGCTGACCCCAAAATGGTTTCAATAGAACCGGCCCCCATCTTAATTATTGAAGGGTTATTCGTTTTCCACTATATGGAACTGGCAGCTAAAATGAATTTAAAAGTCTATGTTGATGCACTCGAAGAAGTCAAGCTAAAACGCAGAATAATCAGAGACTTAACTGAGCGTGGCTATCCCGAAAGCGACGTGCGATATAGGTGGAAAAACCACGTGATGCCTTCCTACCACAATTACCTAAAGCCTCACAAGAAGCACTGCGATATTATCGTCAACAATAACTCTTCCTACCAAAACGGATTGATGGTTTTGGTAAACCACTTGAAGGCAACTCTTTAATTTAAAGTCCCAACAAAACTTCCGCAGGCGATTTTCCCCCGAAGATCATGTGCTCTGGATTCTCCAGCATTTCTTTCACTTTTACCAAAAAACTAACCGACTCTTTTCCATCGATAATTCGGTGATCGTAAGAGAGTGCCAAATACATCATCGGTAAGATCTGAACTTCGCCATTTACTGCCATCGGTCGCTCAACGATGTTGTGCATTCCTAGGATGGCAGACTGCGGAGGATTAATGATCGGTGTGCTCATCATGGAACCGAACACACCTCCGTTAGTAATGGTAAAAGTTCCACCTTGCATCTCATCGATGGTTATTTTTCCATCACGTGCTTTAATAGCCAGGCGCTTGATTTCTGCTTCGATTTCGGCAAGGCTCATCTGCTCGGCATTGCGCACTACAGGAACCATTAGTCCCTTTGGTGAACTTACCGCGATTCCTATGTCCGCATAGTTATGCGTAACCATTTCGTTCCCGTCTATCTGTGCATTCACGGTCGGGAACATATTTAGGGCTTCGGTCACCGCTTTGGTAAAGAAGGACATAAATCCAAGACCGACGCCATGGTTTTCTTTAAAGACCTCTTTGTACTTCGAGCGCATGTCCATGATGGGCTTCATGTTCACTTCGTTGAATGTGGTGAGCATAGCCGTCTCATTCTTAACGCCAACCAATCTCTCCGCAACTTTTCGACGAAGCGATGACATTTTCTTGCTCTGTGTATCCCTGGTTCCACCCCAGCCTGCAGCTGATTCAGTAGTGAATCCGGCTGCCATTGCCTTAATTACATCCTGCTTTGTGATTCGGCCATCTTTCCCCGATCCTTGAATTTGATTCGCAGAGATTCCTTCTTCGCTCAACTTTTTCTTTGCTGCAGGTGAAGCATGTCCATCAGCGTAACTCTTTTTGCCGGCAGGGTCAGGTGCAGCAGCTGCTGCTTCCTTTTTTTCTTCTTTGGCTGCAGCAGGAGCTTCTTCTTTTTTTGTTTCTTGTTTTGGCTCTTCTTTTTTTACGGGTGCCTCAGCCTCCGTGTCAATCAAGCAAACCACCTCACCTACTCCAACGGTATCTCCTTCTTCGGCTTTGAGAGTGATCACTCCTGCTACTTCAGCAGGAAGCTCCAAAGTAGCCTTGTCAGAGTCTACTTCGGCAATGACTTGATCCTTTTCTACATAATCACCATCGGCAACGAGCCATTCGGCAATTTCTACTTCAGATATGGATTCGCCCGGACTGGGCACTTTCATCTCAAACATGTGTGGTGGTGTTATTTAACGGTTTGTTTGGCGTGCGAAAATAAGGAATCTAATATGGCTTGCTGTCTGGCTGCCGATGTGACGGGCGATCCACTTGCGGGGCTGGCGCTTGCTAGTCTGGAAATACATTCCAATTTGACGGTTTCGTAGTTCAAGGCTATAAAAGACCAAGCACCCATATTCTTCGGTTCCTCCTGAACCCAGAGGTGCTTTTTGGCATTGGAGTACTTCTCAATGATAGCATCCATTTGCTTCTCGGGCAGTGGGTAAATCTGTTCCAATCGAACAACGGCAATATTTTCACCACTGTCAGTTTTCTCCTTCTCTTCCAGGATCTCGTAATAGATTTTACCCGAACAGAATACGACAGTATCGATTTCTTTCGCATCCGCATTTGGATCATCCATTACCTCCATAAATCTACCTGTAGCCAATTCGTCCATCTTGGACTTGGCTTTGGGATAACGAAGCAATTTTTTTGGAGTGAAAACAATAAGTGGTTTTCGGAAATGGCGGTGCATTTGTCGTCTCAATAGGTGAAAAAAGCTAGCGGGGGTTGTAGCATTACAAACCTGCATATTGTTTTCCGCGCAAAGCTGAAGGAATCTCTCCATCCGACCGCTGGAGTGCTCGGAGCCCATTCCTTCATATCCGTGTGGCAGAAGCATGACCAATCCATTTTGAGTGCGCCACTTGTCTTCGGCGGAACTTAAAAACTGGTCTATCAAGATTTGAGCACCATTAAAGAAATCTCCGAATTGCGCTTCCCAAATACTCAATGTTCGTGGGCTGGCAAATGCGTACCCATAATCAAAACCTAGCACTGCATATTCGCTGAGAAGCGAATTATAAATGTAGTAGTGGCCTTGATCTTTACCGAGGTGGTTCAATGGGACGTATTCCTCTTCACTGTCCTCTGTTTTCAGCACAGCATGGCGGTGCGAGAACGTTCCTCTTTCTACATCCTGACCTGAAATTCTTACATCGTATCCTTCCTCTAGGAGCGTGGCATATGCCAATAGCTCGCCCATTGCCCAGTCCAGTCCATCGTCTTCGACCATTTTAAGTCGATCTTTCATCAACTTTTTCAATTTTCTGAAGAAGTTTTTGTCTTCAGGAAGAGTATTGAAGGTCTTGGCCAAACGGATGAGGTCCTCCTTCTTGTAACCGGTTTCAGGAGACTGATCAAAATCTTCTGCTGAGGCGGGACTTAAGGCTTCCCATGTACTTTTCAGAAATTGCATCACTTCGAGTGTATCCATTTTCTTGGACGCATCGAAATTCTTTTCCAGCGTATTCCCGAACTTATCAATTATTTTGTCCGCCTCCTCTTGTTTGATGATTCCCTCTTCAATAATTTGTTTGAGGTAAATCTCTCTCGGATTCGGATGACTTGCGATGAGATCATACAGTTTTGGTTGAGTGAATTTTGGTTCATCGCCTTCATTGTGGCCGTACTTACGGTAGCACAACAAGTCAATAAACACATCCATCCCAAACTTCTGACGGTATTCAAATGCGATTAGAATGGTTTGAACCATTGCTTCAATATCATCTCCATTTACGTGAAAAACAGGACATAACGTCGTCTTTCCTACGTCGGTGCAGTAAGTTGAAGATCGAGCATCCAAATAGTTGGTAGTAAATCCAACTTGATTATTCACCACAATGTGAATCGTACCCCCCGTGCGGTAACCATCTAATTGAGCCATTTGTACTACCTCGTAAACGACACCTTGCGCAGCAATAGCGGCATCTCCATGAATTAAAATGGGAAGGATGGCTTTTTCGTCCTTGAGATAATTGTCAATTTTCGCTCGTGCGATACCTTCTACTACCGGGTCTACCGCCTCCAGGTGTGAAGGGTTTGGCGAAAGCGTCAAATGAATTGGCTCGCCGCTTTCGGTAATGACCTCATTGCTATAGCCCAAATGATATTTTACGTCCCCATCAAATTCTTTGGAAGCGTCGTACTCTTCGTATTCCTTGCCTTCAAATTCACTGAAGATTTCTTTGAATTGTTTTTTAAAAATATTCCCCAAAACATTGAGTCGACCGCGGTGGGCCATCCCAATAATTACTTCTTTAACACCTAAGCGTGACCCTCTTTGAATCAACGCATGCAGGGCAGGAATTAAGGCCTCTCCTCCTTCCAGTGAAAAACGCTTTTGACCGACAAACTTTTTTTGCAAAAACTGCTCGAAAGAAGTCGCGCGGTTTAGCATATTGAATATGATTCGCTTCTCTTCATCGGTAAACTTAGGCCTATTGGCAAGCTCGATGTTTTCGCGAATCCATTTGACGCGCTCTGGTTTTCGGATATAATTGTACTCGATCCCGATGCTTTCACAATATGTTTTCTCCAAATGAGAAATAATGTCTTTAAGAGGTGCAGGACCCATGCTAATCTCTTCTCCAGCTTGAAAAACAGTGTTCAAGTCATCTTCGGAGAGATCGAAGTTTTTTAACTCTAGCGTTGGGGTGTACTTTCTTCTATCTCGTACCGGGTTTGTTTTGGTAAAGAGATGCCCGCGTGAGCGGTAACCCTCAATCAGATTGAGGACTTTGAACTCTTTGTGAACGTTTTCGGGAATTTCGCTGTCTGAATCGTAGTTTTTTCTTGCGAATTCGAAGCCTTCAAAAAAGTGGGCCCAGTCCTTCTCTATAGAAGCTGGGTCTTGTCGATACTTTTCATATTGCTCGTCTATCCAATCGATGGAGGCGTTGCCGAGGAATGAAAATTTGTCCATAAGGATTTTCAGAATGTGATTGCAAAAATACAATTTTATGAACGGCTACCACAGGGAATAGTTCCCTCCTTTAAGGACTTTTCGTTGAAAAAAAGTTTAACTGTATTTCTTCCGAAAAACCACTTTGGCAAAACAGCGCTTAATAACTGCATCAGCCAGTGAAGCTGAATGTTCTTCTTGTTTTTTTGATAGAATCTGTTCCCGCACGAATTTCTCTGAGATGTCCAATTGATAAAGTAATGGCTGTAATTTCGAATTATCGTGTACCTGAAGGTCCTCCAGACTTTTGGAAATGACTTTTACCAGCTCACTATAAGGCTGTGCCTCGTCATCTATCTTGATTTCAATGCCCTGCAAACGAAAATCTTTTTCGATTTGTAGTAATGTCTTCTGTCGGAGAGCTTCAAACTCGGCAGGAGCAATAAATGATGTTTTTTTTGGTGATTCTTCCATTAGCCTACAAGCCATGCATCTCGAATACGCTTCTGCTCTTCTGTAATGTCTTCTTTTACTTCAAGGTAGTTGTAGAGTGTTCGCTCGACGGTTTTTACTTTACCCTTCAATTTTTTCTCTTGATAGGTACCATCTTCTTTCTTTCGAGCGACCAGTACCGTTACCTTATCGCCTTTTGAGACTGACTTCTTGAATGTATTAAGTTGAGATCTGAAGTTGTCACTTTCAACTTTGACACCATTCCAGTTAATGATTTCATCTCCTTTTTCGAAGCCCAAATCCTTTCCAAAATCATCCAGTTGGTCCACACCGACTACTACCATTCTATCGGTTCTTGGGTTGAATCCTACCGCGGCACCACCTCCTGAGACGACATTTTTGGTGATTTCTTCTTCATATTCAATGCCCGCGTAATTCAGCAACTCTGTGAACGGAAGTGGTTCGGTTCCCCCTACATGTTTTTCCAAAAAAGGCGTGATTTCCAGATAGCCGGAGACTTTTCCGATTTCCAAGAATAGTCGGTCATCCTCAAATGGCCTATCTACTCCAAACTCATCAGAGAGGTCGCTCATTAAATCCTGAATACCATACTCTCCATTGCTTAAATGAAGTAATTTCAGATCAATGGCCATGCCGATCAGAGCACCTTTTTGGTATACATTCAGGTATTGATCTTCGTGCTCATCCAGAGCTTTTTTACTCATTTCAGTAAATGCTATTCCCGAATCAAAAGAGGAAGCAGCGATCATTTTTGTCTTCATGACGTCTAAGAACTCATCTACGCTCATCAGGCCATACTTAACTTGAACGTGTTGAGCGGCATACTCCGTGCAGCCCTCATAAAGCCAAAGATGTTTGCTCATTTCGGGATTCATAAAGTCGTAATCGTCGATTTGCTCAGAGTGAATATTGAGCGGAGTGACGATGTGAAAAAACTCATGGGCCACTACATCTTTTATAGTCTGAGCCAATGAAGCCACGGGAGTTTCAGGTAGCACACATACAGTAGATGTGTTGTGCTCTAAAGCTCCGAATCCGCCGCTGCCGCCAAACCCTTTAGTCAGATAAATGAGAATAGAATATTGATCTGTGGGCAAGTCGCCGCCTAAGTATTCAGAAGCTGCAGGGAAGAGATCATCAACCAAGTCCAAGACTTCTGCAGCTTTTACAACCCCAGTTGGTGAGTATACGGATACTACGATTCGAGTATCGTCAACATACATTGCCGCGGTATCAGGCACGCAGTAGAGCATTGGGCAGTCGTGAAGCTGGAAGTAATCTTTGGCTGCAAATAAATCCAGTGAATCACCTGTGCTTACTCTTGGTAAAGAGGTCTCTCCATAAAATTTCTCCGGACGAAGAATCTCTACCTCGTAAGGCGATTTTTTTAAATGATCAAGGTAACCTGCGAAGCCAAAAGTATTGAGAACCACGTTTTCGCCGGCTTCGATATTGGTGCCTGCTGGTTCGAATATCCCCGCAGCGCGCGGTTCATCAAAGCTGTCTTTCACTTTATAATTGAGATAGCTCAGACCTTTCGCGTTTGAAATCTGCCACCTGTTTTCGTCCAATTTTTCAATGGGAAGTTCTACACCTGTTGAGTCATAGGCCTTGATGTCCTCAACGAATCGACCGAAGTCGCTGATACTATAAGTACCTGGAATAATCTTGGGCATATTGTAAATCACCGTGTCTCGATGTATAGTCGGTACAAACAGTTTCACCTCAACTTGATCATTTTCAATATTTTTGAGATCGAGTTTGAGAGTATACCCTTTGGGATCATTGGCGGAGACCATGGAAACACAAATGGTGAGGAGTACAAGCAGTAAATTTTTCATAGATATATTTATACGCGGCAAAGATAAGCCGAGAGGGAGCTGGAATTGACTCCGATTAGAAACTTTTAAGACCGCTTATGGAGATTTACGATAGATTCACACCAGAACAGAATGAGTACGGAGCATTTTATGCCAATTATTTAAAGAATGTGGAAGGCATGACGATATCCGAAGCGCTCACTGCCGATATTGATATGTTTGAAAATTTGGCAAATCTCAACGGCTTGGATATTCATACCACCTATGAACAGGGAAAATGGACGATCGCAGAATTGATGCTACACTGCATTGATACCGAAAGGGTTTTTGCAGGAAGAATCTTGCGGCTATTGCGAAAGGACAGTACTCCGCTTCCCGGGTTTGATCAGGATGATTTTGTGTTGACTTCGGGTGCAAAAAATCACACTGTGAAAGATCTTGTGAGACAGTGGGATGTGGGACGTGATTTTACTCTTGAGTTGTTCCGAAATGCCGAGGATAGTGCCATGGAATTCATCGGAAATGCCAGTGGTTACCCCATCTCAGCGAGGACCATTGGACTAATTATTCCAGGGCATAACCTTCACCATTGTAAGGTGCTACGTGAAAGGTACGGATTGGATATTTAGACAGACTCAGCCTCGACACTCTTCACCTCGGGAAGCTCAGTCTTCAGCAGGTTCTCAATCCCGTCTTTCAGCGTCATGGTAGAGGATGGGCAGCCAGAACATGATCCGCGCAGCTGAACTTTGACTACGCCTTCTTTGAAAGATACAAAGTCGATCGCTCCACCATCACTTTCTACTGCAGGTTTTACGTATTCATTTAGCAGATGACGGATGGCATCGTCGTATTCACTCGGTTCCACAGGCTCTTGGGCTTTCATTTCCTCGGCCACTACTTCGAATTCAGGTATTTTTTCAACGGCCGTTTCGTGCTTGAGCAGGAATTCTCGCACGAACTCGCGCAGCTCGAAAGTGATGAGATCCCAACTCAAATCTGCAGTTTTGGTAACGGTCACAAAGTTACTCGCGATAAAAACACTCTTTACAAAAGGGAAGTCAAATAGCTTTCCGGCTAGCTCTGATGAGCCTTTCGCTTCTGCTGCGGTCTTGTATTCAACGGCATCTTTTGAATTGAAAATGACCCGGTCGGCCACGAATTTCATGGTGTTTGGGTTGGGTGTGAGCTCGGCGTATATACTTGTTGGAAACATGTCCTTTAGATTATTCGTATTTTTGCAAAGTTAATACAGCAGAGCGAACCTTTTGTTCAAATCAAAAACATACAAGCAATCCCTTTTCGCCAGAAGCCTCAGTCTTCTGTTGGCGTTCACCTTTATAGTGCACACGGGCTACGTGAATGCAACTACCATGGAGTGTTACACTTCGGGTAGGAGTGAGGTGAGCTTATTGCAAAAGGATTTTTGCTGTGCGGTGGAAGCACTTGATTTTTCTTCCGTATCGCCTAAATGCTGTGCCTTTGAGCAAACACAAAAAGTATTTGATGGCTTTACAGGTGAGGATTCTTTTGAGCTGAAGAAAATTTCTTTTCCAAGTATAACGTTTGGACTAGTTGAAATCCTTACTCCTCTCCTGAGGAAAGCTGATAGTGCTTCTCTCAAGTCGCCTCCTGATCCACTCAGTGGTCTCTCACTTCTTAAGTATATCTCTGTTTTTCGACTTTGATTTTGATGATGATCAGTTCTGATTCATCACTCATCAAATTCGTTAGATATGAAAAATACAATCATCTTATTTCTGATGTGCTTTGCTTTAAGCACGTCAGCCCAAATTACAGGCGTAGTCACTGATTCCGAATCTGGAAATTCTCTTCCCAGAGCAAGCGTTGTTTGGTTAGGAACAACGGAAGGTACACTCACAGACCCGAACGGTAGGTTTTCGATCGAGCCTGCCGATGAGTTTCCCGCCTTATTAATATTCAGCTATGTGGGCTTCTCTAAAGATACCATAGAAATAACCACCCCCGCGCAAAATGTAAATGTTGCGCTGAGCTCCTCAGTGGAAATGCAAACAGTGGAAGTCACCGAAGAGCGAGATGCATTCAGTATGTCGGCAACCGATAAGGTAAACGTCGAATCCATCAATCGAGCTGTGCTAAGAAAGGCAGCTTGTTGCAACCTTTCCGAGTCTTTTGAAACCACTGCCTCGGTAGATGTGGTTCTTAACGATGCCGTAACGGGCACCAAGAAAATTCAGATGCTCGGCCTCGAGGGCGTTTACGTTCAAAAGCTTTTTGAGGGAATTCCTTTTAATCGAGGACTCGGAAACGTCTTGGGTTTTGACCAAATTCCGGGACCGTGGATCAACTCTATCCAACTGACCAAAGGCGTCGGTTCCGTTTTGAACGGCTATGAAAGCATGTCAGGTCAGATCAACCTCAACTTCCTTCCACCTGACGGCAATGAGCGGGTCTACGCCGATGTCTTTGCTAACCAGCAAGGCCGCTTTGAAGGTAATTTGGTATGGACAAAGCCTTTGAACAAAAGATGGTCGACCGCTTTCTTTGCCGGACTTCATTTTCAAGATCAGAAAGTAGATCGCAACGACGACGGATTTTTGGATATGCCGACCCGCGAAGGAATTAAGTTATTGAACCGCTGGAAATACTTCGGTGATTATTTTCGCTCGCAGTTTATGGCTTCATATGCTTATGAAGACCGCACATCCGGTCAGCGCGATTTCAATTTCAGTGACGACTTTGGTAGCGAGAATGTTTACGGTTTCGGGATGGAAGTCAATCAGATCGACTTCATGGCGAAAGCGGGAATTCTTTCCAAAAAGCGCGAAGACCGCAGCGTGGGCATTCACACCATCTTTTCGCGCACGGATGTCGATTCCTATTTTGGAAACAATCCATACGTTGGAGTACAAACAACAGGAAGATTGAATGTGACCTTACAGCAGAAGTTTTCGAAGTATAGCGACCACTCCATCTCGACGGGTCTTCATTTTCTCTACGACGAGTACAACGAATCATATCTTGATTCAGCATTCAACAGGATCGAGCGGGTGCCCGGAGCCTTTGCTGAGTACACCTACGAGCGACCGCGATTTACTTTGGTGGCTGGTGCGCGCTACGACGCGCATAACCTTTACGGCGGGCAGTTCTCCCCTCGATTGCATTTGAAGTACAACCTGCGACCTCTCACCACCATCCGGACAACCCTTGGTCGAGGTTTTCGGTCAGCCAATGCCTTTGGAGATCAATTGGGATTACTCGCTTCCTCAAGACAAGTACGTGTTTTGGACACTCCTCAAGCGGAGGAAAGTTGGAATACGGGAATCTCCTTTCTGCACAAATTTGAGTTGTTTGATCGGCAGGCAGTCATCAACACGGATTATTACTACACTTGGTTCCAAAATCAATTGGTGGTAGATCGCGATTTTAGTGCGCGCCAATTGCTCTTTTATAACCTGGATGGTGAATCAACAGCTCATAGTTTGCAGGCTGATTTTCAAATGGAGCCTCTGAAAGGACTTGGCATGAAATTCTCGTACAAGTATCAAGTAGTGGAGACCGATTACTTAGAAGGAAGACTGCAAAAACCCCTGATCCCTGAGCACCGTGCCTTGATAAATGTCGGTTATACATCGCCTGACGGCAATTGGTACCTTGACTTTACGACCAATTATTACGGGATGTCACGACTACCCGATACGCAGATGAATCCCGAGAATTTGCAATTGGAGGCGGAAAGCGAGAACTTTTTACTCTTCAATACACAAGTGACGCGAACCCTCGGAAATTTTGAAGTTTATGTTGGTTCCGAAAACCTCGGTAACTTTATACAGGCAGATGCCATAGTAGATGCTGAAAATCCTTTTGGCGACTTTTTTGATGCTACCATGATATATGGACCATTAAATGGACGTACCGTATATTTGGGAGTGCGATTTAACCTTGAAAAACAATCTAAAAAATGAAAGCAATAAAATTAATTCTGGTGTTCTGTTTCTTCGCTACTATTGGTATGGCCAATGAACCAGGCGAACTAACCGTAAAATCTTCGATTGTCTGCGATATGTGCAAGACTACGATTGAAGAAGGACTCGCTTACGAAAAGGGAATTAAGCGTGTGGCGGTAGACGTAGAAGCTAACACCATTTTTGTAAAGTATAATGAGAAGAAGCTCAATGAAGATGAAGTGAAAAGTCTTATTGCAGGACTCGGCTACGCTGCTGATAACGTTAAACCCGTCAAAGAGGCTTACGACAATCTTCACGGATGCTGCAAGATGCCGGGAGCTTGTGGAGACAAATAAGCCAATCATTCACGCTGTAAATGGTATGGCTCCATTCTTGGAAGAAGGTGTTTGGGTGGCGCCAAATGCTACGATTGTAGGAGAGGTCCACATCGGTGCGCGAAGTAGCATCTGGTACCAAACTGTTTTGCGCGGCGATGTCGGCAAAATTGTCTTGGGAAATGACGTGAACATTCAGGATGGATCCGTCCTCCATAGCACCACTGGAAAGAGTCAGGTTATTTTAGGAAATCGCGTGTCGGTGGGCCATCGAGCCATTGTGCACGGTTGTACGGCCGAGGATGACGTGCTTATCGGAATGGGTGCCATAGTAATGGACAACGCCTATCTCGAAAGAGGCTGCATAGTAGCTGCGGGAGCGGTTGTTTTGGAAAATTCTCGTGTGGAATCGGGCTGGATTTGGGCAGGTGTTCCTGCGAAGCCAGTTAAGAAATTGACAATTGAAGATGCTCTGAAGATGACCCAAGGAACAGCAGCGGGTTATGTAAAATACAAAGAGTGGTTTAAAACGAAGTGATCAATCCTATTTGAGTACGAGCTTTTCTGCGCTAAGGACTTTATTGTTTCCAATCAATTGAATCAGGTATAGCCCGGGTGGTATGTTGGATACATCAAATTTCCCTTCATGAGTCTGCCAAGAGAAAGAGGCTACGATCCTTCCCCAAATATCAAAGATGCGAATGTTCTCCATATTCCTGCCCGAAGGATTGGTTAATTGAATAGTGATCTTATCACTGGCGGGGTTGGGGAAAATCACCATCTCTTCTGAGTTCCTATCTCGCGTTCCTAGCGTCAACTCAATGCTTATAGTCTTTGAGAAAGTAGCCGATTTGCCGCATTTAAAAGTAGTCAGCACAACCGTGTAAACTCCGCTTTCATCATAGATATGGGTCGGATCTATTTCCGTGGAGGAATTGCCATCGCCAAAACTCCATGAGAGGGAATCAAAGTTTTCAGTAGTGTTGGTGAACGTGACTACTCCTAGATTGATCTCCTCAGAAAAATCAGGATAAGTCTGAACCAAGGTGTAATTCCACGATTCGAGTTCATCGAACACAATGAGCTTTGCAGCTTGTCTTATTGTATTTGCCGTAGTTTCGGGCAAAGTGGAGCTCCAAGTCACCAACGCAGGATCATTTTTGAATATCATGGTGTAGAAGGCACAGGCAGCAGCATAAGATCCTGCTAACGAAGGGTGCGAGCCGTCTGCGGTGTAAAGACCTATCTCGGAATGGTTTTCACGTAAGTACCTCCATACAGCTCCTGTCGGGGCTATTTCAGTATGGTATATATCAGCCATATACGTATATGTAGCTCTGATGGAATCATCCATTCCTTCATAGGTGCAAACCCACGGAATAAACCCACAATTATTGACGTCACCATTTTCTCTCCCCCAAGTCATATAAAACATGGGCTCGCTGCATTCGTAGTTCGAGCGGATACTATCAATCAGGATCTCAGCGAAAGGGTATAATTCTGCCTCTTTATATTCCGCACTGAAAGAAGTTTCCTGACTCTGCGCTTGAAGCGCAACATAATCCCAGTTGTCAGCGGCAATTTTATTTAAAGTAGTGGGGTTGGTGGCGTGATTTAAAAAGCGCGCACCCCCCGGGGTATTGGAGTCAAAAATGAGTTCATCGCCAGTATTAGTAGCCATGTTCGAGACCATGGCTGGTAATGTGTTGTAGGCCGTATAGCTATTGCCAATAAAGAGAACTTTCTTAGTGGTTTGCGCTTGAATGTTCGATAGTGCCATGCAAGCTAAAATCACATACGTTGCTAGCTTTTTCATTTGAGGGTCTTTTTCTCGAGCTTGAGTTTCTCACCAAAGAAGAGCCTCGTGCTTTGCTCAAATGAGTGGGTCTTTTCTGAAACAAAGAAGTGATGATCGCCTGTCAATTTTTTCGAGGAAAAACCACGTTTTTTCAATTCTTTTTGAAGGCTTGTGGCCACAATGGTGGAGGAGTCGATCACTTCCGTTTTTCCTGTATAGTAAGATTCTACTTCGGGTTTGATCAGAGGGAAATGGGTGCATCCCAAGATTAATGCCTGAATCCCTTTTAGCGTGCTTTTCTCAAGGTAATTGTTGATGATGGCTTGAGAGATTCGGTTGTTGAAAAAGCCCTCTTCAATCATGGATACGAGGAGGGGCGTGGCCAGCATCGACACTTTCAGGTCGGGGTTATTCTTCTGAATGCGCTTGGCATAGCTCCGACTATTTACAGTGGCTTTTGTGCCGATCACTCCGATTTTACCTTTCTTGTATTTCTTGGCTGCATACTCCACGGTAGGATCAATCACGTTGATAACGGGAATATCGTCTGGAGCGATTTCTCGAACATTAGGGTAGGCTGTAGCCGAAGCTGAGTTGCAGGCTATTACGATTGCCTTGCAATCATTGTTGAGTAAGAACCGCGTAATTTTTTCAGAGTAACCTTGTATCGTTTTACCTGTTTTTTCGCCGTAAGGCAAATGAGCAGTATCACCAAAATAGATGAGACGTTCAGCAGGCATAAGCTCATTGATGGCTGCAGCCACGGTAAGTCCACCGATACCGGAATCGAAAATGCCAATAGGGCGAGAATCAGATTTCATTGCACAAAAAAAGGGATGTCTAAGATAACATCCCTTTTCGGGTTACTATTTTGTTTGGCTTAAAGTCCTAACTGAACCTTCACTTTTGCTGTTACATCTTCGCCACCCGCAAATAGCAGGCTGCCGTTGCTCGCGTCGAAAATATAGGTGTAACCACCAGCCTCACCTACGGCTACGGCAGCAACACGTACTTTTTCGAACATACCTGCCATTAGCTCGTTTTGTTTGGTTTCAATTTCAGTGTAAGCTGTTTGCTGAAATTCTTGAATTCGTTTTTGCAAATCTTGAATCTCACCGGCAGCGCTGGCCTGCATAGCTTCTGACATTGAAGTGTCACTCTCGAACTCGGTAACTTTTGCTTGATACGTTTCTACCATTTTATTCAAACGGCCTTCCAATTTGAGTTGTAGTTCTTGAATTTCTTTTTCAGCGGCAGCTCTTTCCGGTAAGAGTGTTACAATTTCTTCAAAGTTCGCGTGACCTAGCTTTTGTGCTTGGGCAGATACTGTCGCTCCGATGATCAATAATGCTGCAATGATTAGCTTTTTCATTTCTGTGTTTTGATTACTAAATGTCTGTTTTCTGTGATTATCGACGAGGTGATTGTCCGTCTTTGCTTTGTTCTTGACGAGTGTCTGATCCGCTATCTTGATCGCTGTCATCGCTGTCATCGCGGTCGCTGGCACTAACACCAAGTCTACTTAAAACCCGATCGCTCTTATCGTAACGAGGATCGGCATATAAGATATTTGATTGGCCGGCTTTGTCAAAGATGACTGAGAATCCTCCGCCGTCAGCGACCTGTTTAATCGCCTGAAAAACTTCTTCTTGAATCGGTTGGATCAATTCTTCTCTTCTTCTGAAAAGATCTCCATCCACACCGAACCGTTGTCTTTGCAGTGCTTTTGCCTCTTCTTCTTGACGAATGATTTCATCCTCTCTCTCCTTGCGCATATCCTCCGTTAAAAGCACCTTCTCAGCTTGGTAGGCTTTGTAAAGTCGATCGATTGCTTCATAGCGCTGCTCGATCTCTTTTTGCCACTGGCTGGAAATTCGATCCAACTCTTTTTGAGCATCTTGATAAGATTCCAAATTCTTCAAGATGTAATCTGTATCGACATAGGCATATCTCTGAGCTGAAATAGTCAAACTGGAAAGAGTGGCTATCGATAGGAAGAAAAATGCTTTTGAAATTTGTTTCATGTCTTAATGATCAGGCCCTTAGAGGGGCAGCGAATTTACAATATTTTTACAGTTCTCCAAGATTCATGCCAATGGTAAAGTGAAACTGTCCTTGTGGCATAGCTGGTCGGCCGGGCACATCGTCAAATCTCCAACCGTAATCCAGTCCCATCAAACCGAACATTGGAAGGAAAATCCTCACCCCCAATCCTGTGGATCGATACATTCTGAATGGGTCGAAATTCTCAATGCCATCGTAGGTATTTCCAGCCTCCACGAAGCCCAATGCAAAAATGGTGGCTGAAGGATTAAGCGATAGCGGGTACCTTAACTCCAAAGTTTGTTTCATTACAATATTGGCTCCTTCGGCGGGAGAGAGACTTAGGTCGTCGTAACCACGAAGGGCAATAATTTCACGACCATCCAAGGCAAAACCCGTCAATGCTGCTCCCCCAAGGTAGAATCGCTCAAAAGGAGAAATACCTTTAGCACGGCTGTAGTAGCCCAAGAATCCAAATCCTGATCGAGTCATCAATACGAGCTTTGGTGCCAACTCGGTGTACCACTCTGCAGTTAATTTCCATTTGTAGTATTCTGCCCATTTGTAGCGGGTCTGTTCTGTTATGTCACCATCGTAATCTATGCCATCCCAGAGAGAATAAGGCAGAGTGAACTTCGTATTGAATCGAATGTTTGATCCCCATCGAGGGAAGATGGGATCAAAAACCGAGTTTCTTGAAATGTTCGCGATGAACGAGAGGTTATTTGATGTTCCGTTTTGGAAAGCAAAGATTCCCGTTCCACCTCCACTGCGGAAATTTCTAATGTCGTAGTAGAGGTAGCTCACACCTACGAGAAGTTGGAAGTAATCATCGGGCCATCCCAATCGCTTACCTAAACTTACGTTACCCCCTGTGATATATAGGGACTGTCTTTCTGCACCGTTGCGTTCTTGCTCTTTTGTTACTCCATTGGTTTGAACTGAGCGTTGGAAACCGACCGTAAATGCATTTGCCTTTTTCCCTCCAAGCCATGGCTCGGTGAAGGAAATATTGTAGGATTGGAAGAAGCGTCCATTTGACTGTGCTCGCAGAGAAAGGCGCTGGCCATCCCCTGCCGGAAGTGGATTCCAAGCTCCTTTTTGGAAGAGCTTGCGCATACTAAAATTGGTGAGGGAAACACCTAAAGTTCCAACAATTCGGCCTGCACCCCATCCACCGGAAAGCTCTATCTGATCGGACGGTCGCTCGGCAACCGTGTAGATAACGTCCACCGTACCGGCTTGATCGTTCTGGACCGGGTTTACATTGAATGCCTCCGGATCAAAATACCCCAATTGAGCAAGCTCGCGCTGGGTACGAATAATGTCTGATCGACTAAAAAGCTCTCCTGGCTTGGTTTTGATTTCTCTTCGAATGACATGATCACTCGTCTTGGTATTCCCTTTTACAATGACTCTGTTGATGCGGTATTGACGCCCTTCATAAATCCGAATTTCCACGTCAATGGTATCATTCGTTACGTTCTTTTCTACCGGGATCGCTTGGAAAGCCAGATAACCGTCGTCCAAATAGAGGGAGCTCACGTCTCCCCCGTTAGGGTTCATAAAGAGACGTCCCTCAAACTTTTCTTGATCGTAAATCTCACCACGTTCTATTGCCAAAATGGCCGATAATTTGGACGAACTGTATTTTGTGTTTCCGACCCACTCTACATTACCAAAATAGAATTGGTTGCCCTCTCTGATGTAAACATCAATATGAACGGTTCCGTCGGGATTCCTGTAGACGGAATCTCTGAGAATCTTCGCGTTTCGATAACCATCTTTGTTGTAGGAATTGATGATATTCTTAAGATCGCTTTTGTACTCCTCTCTGATGAATTTTGACCTTTTGAAGATTCTTAAGAAGTTCTTCTCCTTAGTCTTCTTCATCGACCTCAGGAGCTTTCTTTCGTTCAGCTTTTCGACTCCAATTAAATTGAGGTCACCGATTTTGACCTTCTCCTTTTTATCCACAGCGATCACTAAATACTCGCTGTTTGCCACCAAAGTATCGGGCACTTGCGTGATTTCCACAAAGGCGTCCAAGTATCCCTTCTCTTTGTAGTGCCCCTTGATGATGTTCGAGGTATTCGTCAGAAGGTTTTCATTTACTATCGTCCCGCGAATCAAGTTGATCTTGTCACGAAGTGTTTCTGCTTCACCCTTTGAGATACCGTCAAACTTAAATCGGGATAAACGAGCTCTTTCGGTTAATTCTATGTTCAAGAAAATCTCGCTACCTCGAACTTCCGTGGCCTTAATTCGAATATTCTCAAAGAGCTTTTGTTTCCAAAGATTTTTGATGGCTTTGGATATTTCCTCACCCGGAATGGTGATGGTTTCTCCGACGGAGAGTCCAGAAAATAGAATGATCGCCTTTGAATCGAGATTTTTCGCTCCTGAAACCGTAATACCACCTACGGTAAATTCTTTCGGAATCCGATAGTCTATCTCCAGCTCACCTAACCCTACCTGCGCTTTAAGCGATGTAGAGATCAGCATAGCAAAGGCAGCAAGGCCAATGAGTAACCTAATAGGTAATTTGCTCGCTGATTTTCCCAAATCTTCTTTCACGATTTTGATAAACTACAATTGCCTCGAAGAAATCTTCCTTTTTAAAGTCAGGCCAAAAAACTGAGGTGAAGTATAACTCACTATATGCTATTTGCCAAAGCAAAAAGTTGCTTATTCTTTTTTCCCCACTTGTTCTAATGAGTAGTTCGGGATCAGGAATATCGCGGGTTTCAAGATAAGAATGGATGGTGTCTTGATCGATTGAGTCGAGGCTCAATTTATCATTTTTAACATCTTCGCTTATTGCTTTGATTGCCCTTGTTATTTCCCATCTCGAGCTGTAGCTCAAGGCTAAAACAAGTGTTATTCTTTTGTTATCCTTCGTTCGATCAATAGCTTGTGTCAGTGTCTCTCGGCAATTTTCCGGCAAAAGGTTCAAGTCTCCAATGGCTTGGAGTCTCACTTCCTTGTCCTGAAGCTCATCTATTTCTTTAACAATGGTTTGCACCAATAAATCCATCAGTGCTGAAACTTCTTCAATGGGTCGGTCCCAGTTCTCAGTGCTGAAGGCATAGAGCGTCAGGTATTTTACTCCAATATCTCCAGCTGCCGAAAGTGTTTCCCTTACTGCGCTCACGCCGTTTAAGTGACCAAAAATCCGCATTTCGCCCTGAGTCTGCGCCCAACGACCGTTGCCATCCATAATCACGGCGACGTGCTTGGGAATTCTCTTGGGGTCTATTTGGTCTTTGAAGCTCATTTTTTGAAGGTGCGCAAAGGTCTTAAAAATTCGGACATTCTAAAAGGTCATTAGTCAAAGGCGGTAGGGCACTTAACTTGCGGTTGACCTATTTTGTAAGTTAGAATAAGTCCCGTGAAAATATACCAATCTTCACGATTTGATTCACCTCTTTGCATGCCTGTGTTCGTGCCGTCAGGTCCCGTAGGAACAATACTCCTATCTGCCAGCTCTGCAGATAGAGGTCCGTTCTCCTCAATTAATACTCCCTCGTCGACATACACGGTGCTTACATCATCCAGATAATCGGTAAAGGTTCGGCGCATACCCCATTCCAAAGAACCTGCAAAATTGCCAGCTATGTTGAATTTAAATCCAACACCAAAGGGTATGGCAATTTGCGTGAGCGAATATCGATCTTCAAAACCTTCAATTCCCTGTCCCTCTGTTCCCAGAGGTTGGAGGTCGATCCATCGGTCATCAAATTCGGCCTCCGGATTGTGGCGAAAAAGGGCCAGACCAATAAATAAATAGGGCGAAGAAGGCCGGCGACGATCACCGATCTCATAGGTCAAAAAGTTGATCTCTATTTGACCTGAGAATTCGAAAATGTCGTTTCTAAAATTTAAGTTTCGATTCTCTTGCCAGGAGTCTTTGGAGTCGGCGTCATTGGCATAAAGCCTATTGTAAAGAATGGAGCCTTTGAAGGCCACCCTGTCATTAAAATTGTAGCGATAGATCAAGCCACCGCCCACGTTTAAGCCGGGATTTAAGTGAAACCGAGGGTTGATGTCACCTACGTAATAGCTCGTGCCGACCATAAATCCTACTTCGTGGTATTGGGCTTTGGCCGCAACCGATAATAGAATGGATGCTATGATCAAAAATTTCTTCACGTAAGCTACTATCGCCTTTAAGCTGGTTTTATTGTGTTCTGAGTCGCTGCAAAAGTAGGAAATGCAGTGGATTAGTTTCTTTTATCAAAGCCCCAGGCCAGTTTATTTCTCATAGTATTGAGAAAAGTGTGCCCTTTGGGTTTGAGAAGACTGATGGTGAAGGGTGATTTTGAAACTTTTATTTCCTCGTTTGGGAAGATCGTTTCAGGGCGGCTATCGATGGCTAGTAGTAAATTGTCGGTTCTTCCATCGGCTCGTAATTTTAGGGTGACGTTGTTGGAAACCACCACGGGTCTCACATTAAGGTTGTGAGGAGCAATGGGAGTAATTACAAAATTTTCGGAGCCGGGAACAATAATGGGGCCACCACAACTCAGACTGTAAGCTGTCGAACCTGTGGGCGTGCTGATAATTAGTCCGTCTGCCCAGTAGGTATTCAGGAATTCATTGTTTACGTATGTCTCGATTTTAATCATTGAGGCCGTATCCTTCTTGTGAAGGGTAACCTCATTTAATCCGAAATTCAGTTTTCCAAAAACGTTTCTTGACGTTTCGACTTGAAGCAGATTTCGTTTGTCTACTTCGTAGTCTCCGTTTTCCAAGCAGGTTAGCACTTCAGTCAATTCATCTACCGACAGGCTTGATATAAATCCAAGCCTACCTGCATTAAGTCCTACGATTGGGACGTTTGAATCTCTCACTAGCGTAACTGTATCCAGCAGTGTACCATCGCCTCCTATGCTCACCAGACAGCAGTAATCTTTGATTTCGACATCTTCCCTGTTGAATGTCTGGTAACCCGATTTCAGATAGCCTTCTTGATTCAAAAAACGAGCGTATCTCTCGTAGATCACCGGCTCAAACCCGCGTTTGTCTATGATGTCGAGAATCCCTGCAATCTCATTATTGAGTTCGTTCTGAAATGGTTTACCGTATATGGCGATTTTCATCAAAATGCTTGTTTGAAGTGTACGAAGATAGACTGATCTCCCACCGCATTTAAGGAGCCTTCTACCCGTACCACTTTGTCGTAATATGTAACTAAATCAAGGCCGACGCCCACGCTATAAAGGTATTCATTCACGAGCGAATTGTTCGGTGCAAATTGATCTCCACTTACATAACCCACGTCGAAGAAAAGATTGGCGTAAAGCGCCACAAATGTTTTGCTAAACTTTTCGGAAGGGACAAAAGGAATATTGATCGATTTTGGTTTGAGGATTTCATACTTCAAATTGGATTGGAAAAGACCGTAGGAAGTTCCATCAATCACATAGAGTTGATAGCCACGAACGTAATCGCTGTATCCAAGTCCGCGTAAAAGATAATATGGTGGATCGTCCCAATTGATCTTCCCTTCTAAGTTGTGAGCTACATACCATTTATCTGATAGCTTGAAGTGATGTCGGTAACCGGCGAATGTGGTGAAAAGCCCAAGCCCCTCGCGATTAACAATACCCAGCCCGTCTTGAGACAAGGTGCCGTAAAGTAGAATTCCCTTTAGAGGATAGCGGCGGTAATCTCTCGTGTCATAGCGAATAGAGTAAGAGGCTCGCAGGAATTTTGAGTTGGCGCCACCTCCTGTGAAATAGTCAGGCTGCAATATCGGGACCGTATCATTGACTCTCGCATCGAAGTAGCTGATCTCGAAGTAGTGCCTCAGGTATATATCTTCACGATAGCTCAGCCCTGCTTTGTATTGAAAATACTGACGTGCTTTATCTTCGGGATTGTTGTAAAACAAGCGCTCATTCCCTTCCGTGGTGTACACGATTTCGTTGTTTTCAAAAAAGCCTGCGCTCAAGTTTAAGCCTAGCGTCTGCTTCTTATTGAGATTGGGAATAGACCAGCTCGCGCTATATTTTTTGGTATAACCAAACCTCAATGTGAGTTGGAGGTCTTGATTTAGCCCTCGAAAATTATTGTGAGAAACTGCAACCCCATAATTCAACCAGCGCAATTCTTTGGTCTCCCACCAGGTATTGAAATTTGTTTGAGCGATCTCAAATATCGGAACGGGATAGATGTACCAACGCTCTTGAACCGTAATCAGCACGATCACCCGCTTATTATCAATCTGGATGGGTTCTATTTCTACAAAGTTGAACAGGCGCAGATTCATCACGTTGTTCTCTGATTGCTCCATTCCTGCTTTCAGATTAGACCAATACAAGGTATCGCCGATGGCCAGCGTTACTTCGCGCAGGATGATCCGCTCTTTGGTGAGCTTATTTCCTTCTATGATAAAATCGGTAATGATTTTTTTACCCGTTGTGTCAAGTTGAATGGATTCGACCAATTGGCCTTGAGCCGAAAACAGCGCAAAGAATCCCAGTATGAAGGCAAGAAAGCGAAACTTAATTGACAACAGCTAGAAGTTTATGTAGCGCATTAATTCTTCGTAGCGGTCTTTGATCATTTCGTCAAAGTCTGACTTATGAAAGGAAGCCGAGATAATGTAGTCGTAGCGATTAAATGTTTGGATAATCGCATCGATATTCGTCAGGTTGAGCTTAAGGGTGAGCTCGATCTTTTGCGAATCGGGAACTGAGGTAACATTAGCGCTTAAAATCTTTGCG
Source organism: Cryomorphaceae bacterium 1068 (assembly GCA_027214385.1). Lineage (NCBI taxonomy): Bacteria > Pseudomonadati > Bacteroidota > Flavobacteriia > Flavobacteriales > Cryomorphaceae > Cryomorphaceae bacterium 1068. Next base: position 260,310 of record JAPVXR010000002.1, read on the forward strand.
TCGTTTCCCTCTACAATTTGAGAAATTTCCATGAGGGAATAGTCGGTTTGATTCAATTCCAAAACAACAATACCTCCGGGCTGCATTACAGAAGCCATATGAGAGAGTTCCCGAACCAAACAGTAGATGCTCACTACACCCATGTACTTGTTCTCATTGTCGAGAATCGGAATGGCACTGAGCTGAAACTCTGAAGCCACTCGAATCATATCATAAACGTGCTGATCCTTTTGTACGTAGATCATTTGCAAGTTTCTATGGCAATCCTTTAGGTGCGCTTCAGGGTCTTCAATTTCCATCACTGCACTGTCTGAAATCAATCCCAAGAATTCATTTCCATCCACTACGGGTAACTGTTTCATCTTAAACTCATCCAAGAGTTGCATGGCAAAAAGCGCATTGTCACTACCGTCAAGGGTAGGAATCTCATCACTTATTAAATCTGCTGCTCTCATGAGTTAAAACTTTACGGTTCTTTAAACGCTTACCTTTGTGCACCGAATTTTGCAATATATGCGAAAGATGACAAAACTAAGCGTCAATATCAACAAGTTTGCCACCCTAAGAAATGCACGGGGCGGTAATAATCCCGATTTGGTAAAAGTAGCAATCGACTGCCAGTCTTTCGGGGCTGAAGGAATTACCATTCATCCAAGACCTGATGAGCGCCACATCACAACTCAAGATGTATACAATCTAAAACCGATTATCACTACGGAGTATAACATCGAAGGGTATCCCGATGAGAGATATATAAAGCTAGTGGCTGATGCACGGCCCGAGCAAGCCACACTTGTTCCCGATCCGCCCGATGTCTTGACTTCCAATGCAGGCTGGAATACGAAAAAGGAGAAGCAGCTTCTTCAAGACGCTATTGGTCAGCTCAAAGAAAGCGGATCTCGGGTGAGCATTTTCGTCGATCCCGATCCTGAGTTGGCAGCTGCCGCCAAAGAAGCCGGTGCTGATAGGATTGAGCTTTATACCGAAGACTATGCTCGAGGGTATAAGAAGAATCGCGAGGAGGCCATTAAGCCATATATAGAAGCAGCGAATGCAGCACACGAAGCGGGTCTGGAAATCAATGCAGGTCATGACCTTGATCTGGAAAATCTACGGTATTTCCACCTCAATATTCCATCCTTGTCTGAGGTGTCCATTGGTCATGCGCTCGTATGTGATGCCCTTTACTTGGGATTGGAAAACTCCATCAGACTTTATTTAAAAGAATTGAGATGAAATTAGCTTTCCGACAAATGGGTTCGGGTGAGCCCTTGATCATTCTGCATGGTCTTTTTGGGTCGTCTGATAATTGGCAAACCTTGGGGAAACAGTTTGCTGAGGACTTTTCCGTTTACTTGGTCGATCAACGAAACCACGGGAGATCTCCCCATAGCGATGATTTCAATTACGACCTTCTGGCCGCAGATCTAAATAAGTTCATGGAAGACCAAGAGATTGATCAGTCGACATTGATTGGTCATAGTATGGGTGGCAAGACCGTCATGCGTTTTGCTCAGATCTTTCCCGAAAGGGTAAAAAAACTGGTGGTAGCTGATATGGGAGTCAAAGCCTACAAGCCTCATCACCACGATGTATTGCGCGCCTTTCAAGCCATCAATCCCGACACCTTGCACTCCCGATCGGAGGCCGAAGAGCGAATAGAGTCGATTATTCCTGAATTCGGGGTGCGTCAGTTTTTACTCAAGAATCTTTACCGCAAGAAAGAAGGTGGCTATGGGCTTCGTGTAAACTTTCAAGTAATGGAGGAAAAGATGGATCGAATTCTTGAGGCATTGCCCTCAGAACCATCTGAAGTCGATGCACTTTTTATTCGCGGAGTGAAATCAAACTACGTTCCCGATGCGGATTTTGATCAAATCAGAACGATATTTCCAAATGCTCAATTTGCTGATTTGCAAGCTGGGCACTGGCTTCACGCCGAAAAGCCCAAAGAATTTTATACCGAGGTAAAAAAATTTGTAACCAAGTGAAAAGTCCTGCCGTAATAGGTGCAGGATTTCATTAATAAGGTTTAATTGGTGATTAAGGTAGAAAGGGCTCAACGCAAGTTGAGCCCTTTCTTATTTTGGTATCTTTTTGAATGATCTATTTCGAAATAGCCAATCGCTGAGTTCCCATTCTGTTCCCTTCGTTGTATTGCAAAATGTATAGTCCAGCAGGTAGACTGGAAACGTCGAGAACTAATCCGTTTGATCCATTAAAGGCAGTAATGTTCAACTGCTTGATCATCTTTCCGTCCAATGAGAAAATGGAAACGGTTGCTGCACTTCCACCACCCTCAAATTGGAGAGTTACCCGATCTGACGTTGGGTTAGGGAATAGCTTGAGTTCAGTTTGAGCTACCTCGTTGGTACTTAATGTCACTTCGTTGTAACGAGCGGTAAACTCTTGGTGAAACAAATTGGCGATGGTCGCATCGTGGATGATCAACGTGTTTTCATCATTAACCGATTCGGCCGAAGATGTCCAGTTGTGAGAACCCGTGATGACGATAGGATCTGCATCGGGCTGGCTATGGTCGATGATACCATACTTGTGGTGAAGCTGCCCGAAACCTTCGTGAGAAATCACGTTGATTCCTTCGTCTAGTAGGTATTGGAAGTCAGACCCCGTTCCGTTTACATCATTGACCAATCCTCTTGGTTGCACAAAAAGATTTGCCGCGTCCACTATTGCATCGGCAAGGATATTATTAGTAATCAATAGTAAGGCAAATTCAAGATCGTATTCGGTGGTTTCAATCGCTTCGGCAATGGCCGTGGTAGTATTGTCGCTGGGCGAGAAGTAGAGTTCAATATTCTTTCCTCCGATGATAAATTTCTCCGGCGTGTTCTTGAACTTCAACTCTCCGAAACGCGAGTTTCCAGGATCGGGCATCTGACCTGATCCACCCCACATTTCTTCGAATTCGATGGTGTAGGCTCTGGCCAAGGATTGATCTTTAATAATGATCAGATTGTTGGGATCCGTAAAAAGATTTCCTGTTGTAAAATTAGTTGATCCTGTCAGCACTAGCGCGCTATCCACATTGTTTCGATCAACAATGATGAACTTGTTGTGCATTCCACTACTCGTAGAATTCTGTCTTTCGAGCACGGGAATGGCGTCATCCAAGTTGGCGAGAGCAGTATTGGCCGTTTGCCCTTCTGCGATGTAGCGAATAGCTACTCCTCGATCCAAGGCATTGTTTAAAGCCTGCACAATTGTACCGCTATTGATATTGTATCCCGCCATATCAAGGGTTGTCATTGCCCGATCAATTTGTGCAATGATGGTGTCATCGGTAGCATTAAAAAGGCTAATAGCGTCTACTCCGGTTGAAACTGAAGTGTCAACCGAGCGATTGAAGTACACCGCAATATCTCCCGAAGATTCAGAAACGGTGCTAAAGGTCCCTGTTGCACTGGCAGTGTCCTCTCCATTTACGGAGAAAACGCGACAGAAGTATGGCGTTCCCGGCTCCAAGTCCACCAAATTCACCACGTGATCTGCTACGGCTTCCTCCAATGTCACAATAGTACCATAATCGGGAGTGGGGCCGTATTCCACCCCGCTGCTTGATGCTACATCCGTGCTCCAGCTTAGTGTGAAGCTTGTCGTTGAAAGATTGGTCTGCTCTACCTCCGAACCGAAGTTGATATTGCTATCAGAGATGAAGTCTTCCGCAGTTCTGGGTAGGAGTTGATATCCACTGAAAGGATCAGCAAAACTGAATTGTGAAAGAATTCCGATCAATTCAATTTCTCCAAGTGGGATTAATTCACCTTGTAAAGGGGAGCTGGAAGGAACGTAAATGATTCCTGTTTCTTCTGAGGCCTCATAGTTGAAAGTTGAGCTAGAGAAAGTGCTACCACCAGCAGCGAAAACCGCACCCGAGATTTGCACAAGCATTCCCTCAAAGGTTTCGTCGAGTTCATTTGGTGTTACCTCAAATGGCTGTGGAAGCTGGTTTCCGCTGCTTTCCAATACCATTGATGAGATGTCAGGTCCGATTTCGAGTAGGTTTGCAAATTCGGTAATTTCTCCCGTTACGGTAATCTCATCACCAGGTTGTGGCACGAAATCTAGATTATCCCAATCAAACCCGGGATAAATGGCAACACCTGCCGTCTCATCTTGGATATAACGGATGCTTCCAAGTTCAGGGCCATTGGTGACGATTCCCGTCACGGTTGCCGTTTGTCCTACATTGTAGTTTTCTCGCATATCTGCAATGTTTTCCTGGCCAAAGGCCAAAGCAGAAAGAGCTACAAGAGATGCGGAAAAGGTGGATTTTAGAATTCGCATTAAAAATTTTTTAAAGTGTTGCCTTAAGGGAAATGCTGAAAGTTCTGGGAAGGCCGAAGTATACCGAAGCTGAGTTAGCATCAAAAGCTTGAGTTGCAGCTTGCGTTGCCTCCCCACTGAGATAATTTGCTGTAACCAAGGCATCTCCTTCATTATTCGAGGCATCTGAAATATACCTTACATTGAATACATTTTCAACAATCAGATTCAGATCCAGTGAAACCTTGCTAAAGTCGAATCTGTAGCCTGCGAAGATTGATGTCAATCCATATCCTGGTATTTTCCATGATTGTCGGCCTTCATTTCCATCACTAAGAAAAAGCGGGTCAAAGTTTGAATAATGCTTATCGAAATAGACGTATCTACCTTTCAAATAAGCATTCTTCATGAAATCATACTGAAGGGCTAATCCTATCTGCGTCTGAGGTGCATCACCAACAAAAACTCCTTTGGCATCGAAAGAGACTTCGACCAATTCATCTGTTGGGCGGTTATTTGGACCTACTTCAAATATGGGTCTTCCTTGGGGATCAAAAAAGTTAACTGTTTTTGCACTGTTCCATCTCCAATCTCCTATTGATGCAAAACCATCAAGATTAAGCTTTTCGCTTATGACATATTTAAAACTTAACTCTAAACCCATATGAATAGCGTCCATCTCGTTTAGATTCGACTGGACGAAAATTCCTCTATCTGGAAGGAAAACTCCAAACCCTCCATCAACCGGTCGATTCTCCCAATATGTATAATAACCGTTTACATTCACGGAAAAATTGTACGTACGATATCCGTAGCCTAATTCCGCCGAGCTAATATTCTCATTTTCTACATTGATAAAGAACTGATTGAATCGTCCTAATTCTACAACGTTTCGAAATCTTGGTGTTCTGCTGATGTAACCCGCATTGATGAATACGGTGTGTCTCTCTTCTATACTTCGACTGACACCAGCCTTTACTGTGAACCCCGGAATGTTTTTCCAAGGAACTTCAGATACCTGAGATTCAGAATCAAAATACCTAATTTCTCTTGCACCAACGATACTGGAAGTACCGGCTGGCCCATATTCATTTTCATTATTAGAAGGATTCGTTACAAAAGTAGTATCTCCTACAGTGTTAAATGAAGACGTCGCGCCCGCAGCACTATTGGCAGCTACTATAAGCTCACTACCATTCCAAAATCCTACATCGTCATATGCAAGGGCATTTGGAAACCTCTCTCCATCTACTATGATATCACGTCTATTGAAGTAGTCAATCCGCTTATAACCAGTAACAACCCCCGATAGATTGACAAAAGCTCTCCAATTTTCGTTGTCATTGTACTTGAGTTCAGTAAAAAATGCTCCCCAGCGGATGAGGTTATCGTTGTAATATTGTATCCTATCACCTTCTCTCGAGGCATTGCTAACGGAAGTAAATGGTCTGTCGAAGGGAAATTCGTCTGCTGGTGGTACATAGTAATCGCCACCAAGTAGGTTATCCACTTCTCGATATTGCTCAGATTGGTAAGTCCTAAAATCGAGACCACCGGCAAAAGTCATTCTTTCACTAATCGTCCAATCAACGGTGGACAGCCAGCCCCACCAATAATGGTTGTCAAAAGTTTTTCTCAATATGATTGAACTCTTCAAATCAGTTAAAGAAATAGCAGTATCAAGGGGCAGTTGACCAAAAATATTGGGCTGAGTATTGGTATTGTAGTCGGTTTGAAAATCAACTTGAAGATTCTCATCATAATCTCCATATCCTAGAGTAGGCACTCTACTTGTCTGTCCACCCCTTCCGTAGCTGTAATAAACCACGTTGGACAGATAGAGATTTTCATTTATTGTCCAAAAGTCTCGGACAGAAAAAACTGGCTTATGGTAATTTCTAACTCTTTCATTCTGGATGTCCCCGTTAAGTGTCCCCCAATGGTTGTTGTATCGAAAACCTCTTGAAATGACTCCAGCAGTATCGATAAAGTTATTGTCGGCAGCAATATCGAAGAATTCACCTTCTGACCAACCGTACTGCTCATTTAGATTAGAAAGTTGTTCCTGAAGGACTGGTCTTTCAGCAACACTAGCGTATTGCAGACTTTGATAAACCACATTGTATGAAGATAAACGGTTGTACAAATCGTTGTTTCCTTGGAATAATCCAGCTGCATAGTCTTTGTCATATGTCGCAATTTTCTGTCGATCCTGCCTTACACCGTATTCGACAGGAGAACCCAAAGCGCTCACAGAAACAATGTGATTGCCCAATTCTTTTTGAACCTTACCGTAATAAAAGTACTCTTCTCTGTACTGTTGCTCAGAAAACCCGTCTCCTTTTCTAAATGAACCTGCCAAAGAGAACCCCCACCCTTTATTCAATCGCCCTGAGTTATATCCAAACGAAGTTCTCAGGGTATTGAATGAGCCGTAATCTTGTCTTAGGTAGACACTCTCTTCGTTTTCAATACTCTTGGTAATAAAGTTGATGGTTCCACCAATCGCAGGTATTGCCAACCTCGAGGAAGTCATACCTCTTTGCACTTGCATATTGGCAAGTACTCCGTCTATTCCAAAAGTGTTTGCCCAAAACACGTTTCCATTATCCATATTGTTGATGGGAATACCATCAATCATTACGGTGATATTCCGATCTTGAAAACCCCTGATTGCTACTCTGGCACCGCCGTCTGGACCTCCCGTTGGAGATACATAAACTCCTGGTGTAGTATTGAGCAGAAGCGGCAGATCATTCGCACCGAGTTCTTGCTTTATTTGTTTTGGAGTGATGTTTGAAAAGGCAACGGGTGTTTCCTCAGCGATCGCAAGGTCAGCAACGACTTCGACCTCACGAAGGGTAGTTGTTCCCAGAGCAAAATCGACCTGCTTGAACTTGCTATCTACAGTTACTTTTTTCTCGATAGATTCATAGCCCACATAGCTTGCCTTCAATGTATACGTACCGTAAGAGAGGGTGAGCTCATATTTTCCATCGATATCTGTAGTAACTCCTTTGCCATCGGCATATACCACCGCTGCACCGATCAGGGTTTCACCGGTTCCTTTATCCTTTAATGTTCCACGAATAACTCCTGAATCCTGAGCCATTAAAGTCCATGAAAGAATGAACAGGATGGCACTGATTAATCCTCTTTTCACAACGGGTGTTTTTGGAAAGAAAAATCCCACTGCCGTTTGGGCAGTGGGATAAATTAGTTGGTGATTTACTGCTTTATGAATCGCGTCGAAAATCCTACGGCGCCTTCCATATTTACATTAACAATGTAAGTTCCTGCAGGAAGGTTATCGAAAGTAATTTCGGCTTGTTCAGCATTGACGATTTTTACTTCAGTAGCAATCAAGCGACCGGTCATGTCAAATACTTCTATGCTTTTGATGTTCTTATTGGTAGTCAGCGTCAATGGAGCGTTTCCTACTAAAGGGTTAGGGAATATCTGAACATCTACTGATTCTTGTGAACCGCTGCTAAGTGGGAAACAAGCACAGTCGTGAATTCCAAGATTGCTCCATACATCGGTTCCCAAAGTATCCCAATCCGCAAGAGGTATAAACTGTGTCGGAATAGTGGTAATACCTCCGGTTATATCAAATTTTCTCACCATGGTTTGATTATCGGTAATAAATGTTCCGTCAGGAGCAGACCATGCAATTCCAGGATCTTCTCCTGGTCTACCAAAAACATCAAAAACCGGAGGGGTTTCATCGTATTTTACTAAAACCAAGGCATCGTTTCCGTTCATGAAAGTCGGTGCGGGATATGGGTTGTCCAATTGATCTGCCAGTGCTTGCAATTCAGGATCGCAGGCTGGAGATATAAATCCACCCAAATCAATATCTTCCGTTTGTCCATTAGCAACTACCCAAGTTCCATAAGGCTCTATGGTGCCTGATAAATCAGTTTGGTCCGTTACACTACCTTGACCATTCGACCATCTCTCGAGAATGTATCCGTTCAAGTCAATGGGCTCTGAAGTTGGATTGTAAAGCTCATAAGCTTTGTTGTTGCCCGTTCCAACAACGTATTCAGAAATAAAAATTCTGTCGCACTGCGCCGAGGCAGATAAAGAAGCCGCAATTACTGCTGCTGAAAGTAGAAGTGTTCTCATGTGTTTTGTTATAAGATTTCGTGGAACAAAAGTAACTATTTGCCAGGCTCTAGATTGAATTGGTGGTGAGTTGTGGATAAGATTTAATCTAAACTTAATGTTCATCGTTTGATTCTTTCGTCAACATTGAAGTGGTGATTTCTCCAAAATTATTCAAAACAGAGGTTTTTATTCGCCCTATATTTGCGGCTGTGAAGGGTCTTTTGTGCGTATCATTCTGTTTTCTATTCTTTCTTTTTCTTGCATTGCCAGAAGATGTTTTTGCGGGTAGAAACGAGGGGATAAATGTGCAATATGAATGTTTAGGGGGTAATGATTACTTAGTCAGCGTTCACCTTTTTAGAGATTGCGCAGAATTTACTGATACACCTGATTTTCTTGATGTTTTCTTTACTTCTTCCTGTGGTGCCATCGGATTTGTAGAAATTGATTTACAGGAAAGCCTGGAAGTATCACAACTATGTCCCGATTCACTGCCTTCCAGCAGTTGCAATGGAGGGGCACTTCCAGGAGTCAATTTGAGTGTTTACAGTGGGGTGGTTAACTTGCCGCCTTGCGCCGATTGGCAAATTATCGTGGCAGAGCAAAACCGCGCTTCTGTTCTAAATCTCGTCGATGATGGCACTAGCCGCATCCACGTGGAGGCTTTTTTGAACAATGCCTCGGGAGAGTGCAATACCTCGCCACAATTGGGATTATTCAATCTCCCTTTTGTCTGCGTAAACAGTGATTTTTTCTACAATCTTTCTTTCAATGACCCCGATGGCGATAGTTTGGTATACGCGCTCACACCTGCCATTACCTCTGACGAGGCCGATATGCCGCTGGATATGCCATACGAACCGGGCTATTCCCCTGCGGCACCTATTGATAACCTGACATTTAATCCCGAAACGGGCCAAATGGACATGACCCCTACCACAGAGGGGAAATACACCATTGTGGTAGAAGTACGAGAATACCGAGATGGCGTATTGATCGGAGTCGTTTACCTTGATTTTAATGTTATCGTTATCCCCTGCGCCGTTCCACCGCCCACACCGCTGCCGGGCTCTCTCGAGCAGATTAGTGGCGGCGGCTATCCGATTAGCGACAATCAAATCGGCATTTGCGCGGGTGATGATTTTTGTTTGGAACTTGACTTTGTTTCAACTGATCCATTGCTGGAACTGACCCTCTCGGCAGATATTGCTGAAGCAATTCCCGGCGCCACATTCACTCAGACAGGTGTAAATCCTGCTACCATTGAATTTTGCGGAACTATTCCTTCCGATTTCATAGGAGGTGATTTTGTTATTTCGGCGATTGACGATTTCTGTTCCATATATGGTCAAGCCTTTTATGCCGTTCAATTCGTTTTGCGCGAACCCATGTTTGCGGGACCTGATACGACTATCTGTGCCGGAGAGAGTGTGCAACTTTTTGCTGAAAATGATATCAGCTATACTTGGTCTGATTTGGATGGTAATCAGATTCCGGTTGGGCCCGATTTTTCATGCAATCCCTGTGCAAATCCCGTTGCAACACCTGACACATCGAGTGTCTACATCGTGCAAGGTGAGTTTATCGATGGTGTTTGCGCTGCTACCGATACCGTAGTGGTAGATGTTCCCTTGAGTTTGGAAATAGAGGTGATTCCCGAAACTTGTTTCGAAAATGACGGGGTCATTGAAATTGCTGTTTTAAATGGCTCGGGAAGCTATACCGTGGTTTGGGGTGACGATCCAACTATCACTTTGGTAAGAGCCGATCTCAATGAAGGAACTTATAACGTGACCATCACCGACGAGATATATAGTTGTTCTACCTCCCGAACCTTCATTGTAGAAAATCTCATTTCACCCGATGCCAATGCAGGCGGCGATGATTTTGCTTGTGGCACAGAATACCAACTAGAGGCCATTCCGAGCTTTGGCGAATCCCTTTGGACATCAAGTGATCCTGAAATTTCAATCTTAGATCCTACTTCCCCGAATTCTATTGTCACAGCAAGTTCAATCGGGGTTTATGAGCTGGTTTGGACGGAAGAAGATGGAGACCCAATCAATGGATGTATCGACAGGGATACCATACAGATCGAGTTTTTTGATCAACCCACCGCTATGATCTCTGCTGTTGATTCGGTGTGCGGGTCAGAAGTAGAGTTGACTGTTTTCGGATCGAATGGAATTCCGAATTGGGACTTAAGTACAAATGTCACTCTCGTTGATCCGCTCTCTGATCCTGTCATCGCTGTCGCGGATATAGAAGGTTTGGAACTGATTATTTACCAAAGTGTCAATGGGCCATGTGTTGCGGCCGATACTGCTTCCGTAGAATTCATTGATCAGCCTGTTTCAGATGCGGGAGTTGGCGACATCGTTTGTGGAGATGAGGTCAACCTCTTTGCGGCGGCTTCAGTAGGAATTGGCGTATGGATTCTGCCTGATGAGCTTATTCCTTTTGGGACTCCGGTTGGGCCTAGTCTTGAGGTCACGGCTACGGTTTACGGATTTTACGACATCATTTGGCGGGAGACCAATAAAGGTTTTTGCCAAGATTCCGATACCATCGAAGTGGGGTTTGTGGAGCAGCCTGTTATTGAGCCCCTCGCGGACACACTAATTTGCGGCCCGTCGGCAGAAATTCCAGCTTCTCTTAACTCGGGCAATTTGCTTTGGGAAGGAGACATCGGATTGTCCATAACGGACAACTCGGCAAACCCGGTAGAAATAGGTGCCGCACCCGGGACATACGAATTGCGCCTTACCGCCGATAATGGCTTTGACTGCATTGCTTTTGACACATTAAACCTTACATTTTTGGAGCAGCCCGTTTTGCCTCCAAGTGTCGTTGATTCGGTTTGCGGATTTGAAACCGAATTGATCAGTCCGATTTCGGGATTTCCTATTGAGTGGTCATCACCTGACTTGAGCCTTAGTTCTACTACCGATCAACAAGTTATAGCCACCTCCTTGGCTGAAGGTGATTTTACCGTGAGCCTAGTGGCAAGCAATCAGGCCGTTTGTTACGACACCACCATTTATGCGCTTAGTTTTTACGAGCAGCCATTGGTCTCTGCACAAGGAGACTTTTCTGTTTGCGGACTTATCGCTCAAGTGCAAGCCACTACTTCAGTGGGTGATTTGCTTTGGGAGAGTTCAGCTCAGGGTTCAACTTTTTCTAATCCGAGCAGTGCTACTACCGATTTTTCGGTGATTGACTTTGGCGAAGCAACCGCAGTCATTCTTGAAAAAAACGGTCCATGCGCCACCACTGATTCTGTTACGGTAAGTTTCGAGCCATCTCCGCAAATAGTGAACCCCATCTTGTCCTGTACGGGTATTGACGCGACGTATCAGGTTGCTTTTGATGCACTCGGCGATTATGGAAGCGGGTTTATTGTTACCGGTCTGGAAGGGGCATTTTCAGGAAATGCTTTTCTCTCTGATTTTGTAGAGTCGGGAATGGCCGTCAGTTTTTCTTTGAGCAACAATACCGTTTGTACTTCTGCTGATTTTACGGGAAGCCTTACCTGTCCTGTCACCTCCTCTGCAGGCGAGATGAGTTCCGATACGGTGAGAACTTGCGGAGAGGAGCCCGCTGTGGTCACTCAATCGGTTCCTCCTGTTTTGGATGGAAATGATGTTCTGAAGTATGTCTTGCACGACAGCAATACCAATGTACTTGGAAATATTTTTGCTTGGTCTGACATACCCGAGTTTACCTACAATGAGGACCTGCAAGTTAATACGACTTATTATGTTTCTTCCGTAGTGGGAAATCCACTTGGAGACCAGATTGATTTGACTCACCCGCAGGTATCCATTTCCGTCGGTCAACCGGTTATTTTCCTACCGCAGCCTACTGTTTTGGTGAATTATGACGAGATCATTTGCCCCACCGATACGGCTATCGTCCTGTTTGAATTTGCCGGCAATTTGCCTCAAACTTTCACCTATACCTTCGGTGGAATAGAAACGACGCTTCAAGTGGATGAATCTCCTTTGGAGTTGATGTTCACTGATTCAGGGATGGTGGAACCGCTTTCGACACTTTCTGCTTATTGCGTCGGTGATGGAATCGGAGTCGGCCAAATCCAATTCCATCCTGAGCCGGATTTGATTTACGATTGGGATCCGGAAATTTGCACGGGAGATACCTCTTTGCTTCAAATCAATACCGTGGGAGTAGCTCCTTTCCAATTTGACTTGAACGGCGAATTCGGAGAACAGTCCTATCTCATTTCAGGGGATACGGCTTTGGCATTAACCATTGGCGGAAGCTACAGTATCACGAATTATGCCGATCAATTATGCCCCGTGCTCGATACATTCGCGCTTGAATTGGTGGAGTATCCACTTCCATTGGTCGATGCAGGCTCTGACGAACTTGCATGTACGGGAGATACCCTGTTGATCGGGAGTTCCCCAATTTCGGGAGTGACTTATTCATGGGCCTTCAATACATCTGTTTTGGAGCCATCGCTTTCTTTCACTCCTTTTGCTGCTTTGAATGAAGGGTTTTTCCCTCAAGAGAACGAGCTCATTCTAACGGCTACCGACATTAATTGCACCAATCGGGATACAGTATTGGTCACCGTGTATAGTTTTCCTGAGCTTCAAATTTTTGCGCCCGGCACCATCTGCCAAGGCGACTCAACAGATGTAATTGGTTACGGTGCGCCGAACTTGTCATGGTCTCCTGCTCAACTTTTTTCTAATCCCGATAGTTCTCAGACCAGACTCTACACTCCCACGAGCACGGAAATTAGTCTGATGGGAACGAATGAGGCGGGATGTACTTCTGAAGTCTCATGGGACATCGAAGTAGCTCCCATTCCCGAAGTAGAAATTGTAGCTTCGACAGTCGCCGGCTGCGATCCGCTGCTAGTCGATTTTACCGCAGTGGATACTGCTGTCGGCTCAACTTATCAATGGAGCTTCAATTCCCAGCCAGTCGGCGAGTCTTCGCCAAATGTGTCTCAAGAATTTTCGACCGGACAATACACTATTGCCTTAGAAGTGACATCAGCAGCGGGTTGTAGCCGAACGACTCAATTGCCGGGAGGACTATCGGTATACACCACCGAAGCCGACTTTTCTTTCTTTCCCGAAAAGCCATCCATTACCAGTCCTAAGGTGACTTTTACAAGTCTCGCCCAAAATGCCGAGTTCAACTTCTGGAGAATCGACACCCTTGATTTGGGCTCGGGAGAGTGGTACACTTATGAGTTCCCTTCTGACGTTGGTGGAGCATATGAAGTTTGTCTCGACGTAATTTCTAATGAAGGCTGTGTTGATAGCACTTGTCAAACCGTCACGGTAGCCGATGACTTTTTTGTTTATATCCCCACCGCTTTTACACCAGATGGTGACGGTTTGAACGATCTTTTTGCTCCTCAACTTTCGAGAATTGACATTGCCGAGTACCGCTTTTGGATAACTAACCGAAATGGTCGCGTGGTCTTTGAAACAAATGACCCCAACGAGAAATGGAATGGATCAGAGAATAATGCAGGATACTTTGGCCGCTCAGACCTTTATCAGTGGCACCTCTCGGCAAAGCCTGATTTTAATCTTGAGGAACGGTTTTACAATGGGAAGGTGATGGTAATCAGGTAGTATTTGATTGGGAAGTACAAAGTATTTAGACCGTTTGAGATCCGATGCAGTGTCTAACCTTAAAACTGATGTCTTACTATTCTGATAAAAATTCAATTTCTCGACTTTTAACAGCTACCCGACTATCTCAATACCCAATACACTAGACCCTATACCAAACTTAATTTATCTTAGCCCGAAATTTTTTTGCCTTGAGCCAAAAGCTGGTCATTATACCGACGTACAATGAGTACGGAAATATTGAGAACATTCTGGATGCAGTGATGAATCTCAACGAAGACTTCCATGTGTTGGTGGTTGATGACGGCAGTCCTGATGGCACAGCCGATTTGGTGAGAAAAAAGCAAGAGCAGTACCCGATGCTGGTGCACTTGCTCGAGCGAAAAGAGAAGACGGGCTTGGGAACGGCCTATATCACTGGTTTCCGTTGGGCGCTTAAGGAGGGCTACAAGTACATCTTCGAGATGGATGCCGACTTTTCTCACAATCCCAAAGACTTGATTAGGCTGCACCAAGCTTGCGCAGATGGAGCCGATATGAGCGTTGGCTCTCGTTATACCAAAGGCGGAAAGGTTGACAATTGGCCGCTCTTCAGAATTTTCATTTCTTATTTCGCCTCGCTCTATGTACGGATGGTTTTATGGATTGGCGTGAAGGACGCTACGGCGGGATTTGTTTGCTACCGCGACGAAGTGCTCAAGACCATCAACTTGGATGATATCGAATTTGTGGGTTATGCCTTCCAAATCGAAATGAAATACGCTGCCCTAAGAAGAGGATTCAAGATTGTAGAGGTACCTATCACCTTTATTGACCGGCAAGTAGGACAGAGCAAGATGAGCATGAATATTTTTACCGAGGCATTTTTCGGAGTGCTGAAAATGCGGTTTAAGTGATGCTGTTCCGATCCCTGACTATTTTGGTGATCATCCTGATTTTCACGGGGTGTGGAGAGCCCGAAGTTGAAGTGGTTCCCGAAGGCCTTTTGGATAAGGACAAGTTTACCGAAGTGATGGTAGATGTGCAGCTGGTTGAAGGAATGAAAGTGCACAAGCTAGGTCCGAAGCGGGAGAGAAGCCCCGATATGGAGGCGATGTACGGTAATATCTTCGCAAAGCACGAGATCGAACAAAAAGATTTTGACGCTACTTACGACTACTACAAGTCGCGCCCCGATGAGATGGAACTGATCTACGAGCAAGTACTGGACAGCCTTTCCAAGCTCGATGTGGAGGTGAAGAAAATCTACAATACCCCGAAGAACATGAGAGATTCTTTGAATCTTGATTCGATTACAAGCGCGGCTTCAAAAAGGAAGTTGCAGCCGCTGAAGTGAGCAGCTAGAAGTGTTGTATCAAAACGCCTTAATCCACTCCAAAGATTTACCGACTGGAATAAATGCCAAATCCAACTCATTTTTGGCTTTCGAGTTTCCGTAATTTGAGTGCCGCTGAGCGCTTTGGGCAGTTTCTTTTGAAATGGACTTTATACCAAACAATCGAGCGATCAAGCCAAACCGCCAAGCCATGTCAAGGAAAAAATCGGGGAGTTTGGTTTTTGGCTCCTCGTTACCGAAACTCTGCGCTGCTTTGATTAGGAGATCCTGAAAAGATAGATTTTCGGAGTTGAGCAAATAGCGCTCGCCAAACTTGGCTTCTTGCACTGCGGTGATGCACGCTAGGGAAACATCCCTCACGTCTACCAATCCTACACCTCCGGAAGGATAGTACTTCGAGCCTTTCCGCAACATACTCATTAACATACCGCTGCTTTGATCAGCTTTTGACGGGCCCAAGATTATTGAGGGATTCATAGCTACTACTTTCAGTCCTTCGGCGCCAGCTCGCCAGACCTCACGTTCGGCCAGAAACTTGGTCAAACCGTAAACGGATCGATTCTCGTCTCGTTGCCAATGCGATTCTTCCGTAGTGGGGCCTTCCTTCTCCACGCCCAGAGCAGCTACCGAACTGATGTGACATATTTTTTCAACTCCCAAAGTGAGGCAGATATTGACCAAGTTCTTGGTTCCGCCCTCGTTCATTTGAAAGAGCGTCTTCTCGTCCTTCGGATTGTAAGAAACCAGAGCTGCACAGTGATAAACCGTCTTGACTCCTTCGAGGGCGGTCTCAAGGGAGAAGATGTCGAGTAAATCACCTTCAACCCAATTGATATTATCGAGATCGTCGTCGAGAGCACCGTAGAATCGAAGCACCTTTTCGGCGAAAGCCATATCGCTACTAGAGCGCTTTAGGGCTCTGACCTTTTCATTTCTCTTCAGGAGATCGTAGACTATGCGAATACCTACAATTCCAGTGGCACCAGTGACCAAATTCATGCTGCGAATTTAAGATTCTAAACGGTCAGAAGGTTCCTTTGTTGACATATGCTTTGACGCTCTCTAAGTCAGCCTTTTTGCTATTTTTGCTCAGCCTAAGTGTAAGAACTACAATTACTATGGAAGAATTACGGTATCGTGCAGTAATAGAAGATGTTAAGCCGGCAATTAATGGTGGTGAGTTTGCAATCAAAAGAGTCGTTGGTGAGAAGGTAAAGCTCACCGCTGATATATTTGGTGACGGACATGACATCGTGAACGCACAGTTGGTCTACAAACACGATTCAGAGAAGACGTGGAAAAAAGTAGCTATGACCTCATTGGTGAATGATCTTTGGGAAGTAGAGTTTGAGGTGAAGAAATTAGGGTTTTACACATACAAACTCGAAGCTTGGGTAGATTACGCCCTCAATTGGCAACACGAAATCAAGCGAAAGATTCAAGATGACCAACACGTGTCGTCAGAATTGCACGATGGGGTGAAATACCTCGATGCCGTGAAGGCAAAAAAGCACCAAAAGTTTTTGGCTGCTGCCAAAAAGGGTTTTGGGAACAAGCGTTCATACAAAAAGGCGATTGAGGTAGCTCAATCAGATGAGCTGAAGAAAATTTTCGAAGAATACCCTTACCAAACATTTGTAACCACTTCACGAGATTTTCGCGTGAAAGTGGATCGTGAGCGAGCAGGTTTCAGCACGTGGTATGAGTTTTTCCCGCGCAGTGCAGGCGAATCGGTGCACAAACACGGAACATTCAAAGACTGCATCAAGCGGTTGCCACACGTTGCTCAAATGGGATTTGACGTTTTGTATTTCCCACCCATACATCCGATAGGAGAGAAAAACAGAAAAGGAAAAAACAACACCACCGAAGCTGAGAAAGGTGATGTGGGTTCGCCGTGGGCCATTGGCTCAAAGTTGGGCGGCCACAAGGACATTCATCCCGAGTTGGGAACGATGAAAGACTTCAAGGCCTTGGTAAAAGCTGCCGATGGTCTTGGCATTGAGATAGCCTTGGACTTTGCCCTGCAATGCGCTCCTGACCATCCATACGTCAAGGAGAATCCGCAGTGGTTTAAGTGGCGCCCTGACGGCACGGTTCAATACGCCGAAAATCCGCCAAAGAAATACCAGGATATTATTCCCATTAATTTCGAATGCGAGGATTGGGAGAACCTCTGGAATGAACTGCAAAGCATCGTTTTCCATTGGATCGATGCGGGAGTGCGCATCTTCCGCGTGGATAATCCGCACACCAAGCCTTACCGTTTTTGGCGCTGGCTGATTGCCAATGTCCACGAGAAATACCCCGAGGTGATTTTTCTCTCAGAAGCATTTACCCGTCCGAAGGTGATGCATCAATTGGCAAAAGTCGGATTTACTCACAGCTATACCTATTTCACTTGGCGAAACACGAAATACGAGCTGGAAGAATATATGGATGAATTGGTCAACACCAAGTCCCGTGAGTATTTCCGCCCGAACTTTTGGCCCAATACGCCTGACATTCTTCCCAGCGAGCTTCAACAGCCCAACGAAGCCGCTTTCATTCAGCGGTATTTCTTAGCTGCCACGCTGAGCAGCAACTACGGAATGTACGGTCCGGTATACGAAAACATGCATTACCAAGCCGTTCCCGGAAAGGAAGAATACTGGGATTCGGAGAAGTACGAAATTAAACGTCATGTATGGGATACCCGAGGAAAGCTGAAACAGGTGATCAAGATGGTGAACGCGGCGCGGAAG
This sequence comes from Cryomorphaceae bacterium 1068, assembly GCA_027214385.1. NCBI lineage: Bacteria > Pseudomonadati > Bacteroidota > Flavobacteriia > Flavobacteriales > Cryomorphaceae > Cryomorphaceae bacterium 1068. Next base: position 278,411 of record JAPVXR010000002.1, read on the forward strand.
TCGCATCCCGCTTTACAGGACACGTTTAATTATAAGAAGTGTGCGGTAGATAACGAGCGCCTTATGGCCTATTACAAGGGCGATGAAGCTGCGAATGATCACTTCTTGTGCATTGTGAATATGGACACCTACTATACTCAAGCGGGCTGGGTTCAAGTACCCTTAGCCGATTTAGGAATAGCTGATGGCGAGGCCTATGTGGTTCAAGACTTGATCACCGAAGTGTCTTACACCTGGAGAGGTGAGTTCAATTTTGTTGAGCTAAATCCACACGGACTGCCTTTCCATTTCTTTAAAATCATAAAAGGATGAGTAATCATACCTTAACCATATCGCAGTCTTGGAAAGAAATTTTCGCCGATGGTCAAGCATCGGAGGAGTTTGAAAAAATCCTTCCCGATTATTTGCATCAAATGAGATGGTTTGGCGCAAAGACGGGAAACATAAAGCAATATACCATAGAGAATGCGCTGACTTACCAACTCCAAAACGGTAGCCTGGCTTTTATTCTTTTGGTGGAGATCGTCTTTCAGACATCTAACACAGAAAACTACCTCCTTCCCGTAATCGCGGTAGACGAAATGGAAGATGATGCAGATGTGATTTGCGAAATTCACAATGAAGCAGGAGAACGTCAAGGCTTTTTGATCGATGCGCTCTACGACTCAGCATTTCGAAACGACCTCTTCTTCAATATTATTTCCGAGAAACAGTTGGGACTTTCCATCGGAGAATTCCGATTCACCAAAGGGAATGTGCTGGGGGATTCATTTAGTGAAGAAAATCTGAGCTCAGAGTTGTTGAAGCTTGAGCAAAGCAATTCCACAATCGTCTACAACGGTGAGTATTTCCTAAAGATTTACCGGAAGCTCTTTCGAGACAACAATCCCGATCTGGAGTTAACCCATTTTTTATCCGACAAGGGTAATTTTTCCCATTCCCCTAAGTTTGCGGGAGGGATTGAGTGGGTGCGCGAGGGATACTACCGCGTATCGATCGGCTTGATGCAAGAGCGCGTAGAAAACCAAGGCGAGGCTTGGAATTACACGCTTCGACAGATGGAGGGGTTTTTCCAGCGATTTGCCGACAGCGATTTGAGTTTGGCTGATTTTCCCAAAGTTGATCTTTACAAACCTTTGAATATTGCCGATCTTCCTGAGAAAATTCAAAGCTTGATCGGAAAGGAGTTTTTGGAGAGAGTCCAAAAGTTGGCTGTCCGAACGGCAGAGATGCATATCGCTTTATTTTCAGATAAAACGGATAGGTATTTCACACCTGAGCCTTTTAGAGGGGATTACACCGTTTGGCTTTTGAACCGTTTGATGTACATGCTCGACGGTCGCTTTAATTTGCTCGAGCAGAAAGTAGATCAACTGCAGGGCCGAGCCCGCGAGTATGCGGAGTTTGTACTCGACAATAAAGAGGACATCAAAAATCACATCCTCAAATTTGATGAGCTGAATTTGAACTCAGCGAGAATACGAATTCACGGGGATTACCACTTGGGACAAATATTGATCACAGGCGATGATTTTTGCATCCTCGACTTCGAAGGTGAGCCTGAGAGCACCATACGCGACCGAAAAGTAAAGCAACCGCCCGTCAAAGACTTGGCAGGCTTATGCCGCTCTTATCATTACGCAGTTTTCTCTACGGTCTTCAATGCCCTTCCTGAAAATATTGATCGAGAAGTCGCTACAGAATTGGGTGGAAGGCTCTACCGAATTATTACAGGGCTTAGCTTGGAGCGATACGTGGAGACGGCCATGGAAAATGGATTGAACATAGGCTACTCCAAAGAAATTGACTTTTTATTGCGCTACCATATATTTGAAAAGGCCATTTACGAAATTGGCTACGAATTGAATTCTCGTCCTGATTGGGTCATCATTCCACTCAAGGGCATCATCCAAATCCTTAAGAACGATTAACCATGGAAAAAACGTCGAATGTCATCGCGCACAGCCTGCTGACAGAATTTGATATTTCACTTTTTGCTTCAGGGCGGCATTTTAAGCTTTACGAAAAGCTAGGAAGCACTCCGATGGAAGTCGAAGGAGTAGCAGGAACTTATTTTGCAGTTTGGGCTCCAAATGCCGAGGCGGTTTCTGTGATTGGGAACTTCAATGAATGGGATACTCAAGCTCACCACCTCAATGCTCGCTGGGATAGCAGCGGAATCTGGGAAGGTTTTATACCTGGCCTCGGGGCTAACGAGCTATACAAATACGCCATCAAAGTGCGTGGTGGAGGAATCATTGAAAAAGGAGACCCTTTTGCAGAGATGTGGGAAGTACCACCATCTACCGCTTCTATCATCCGCTCTTTTGATCCCAAATGGTCGGACGGAACTTGGATGAAGAACCGTAAGAAAAAGAATGCTCTTGATGCGCCCTTCTCCGTTTACGAGGTGCACATCGGCTCTTGGAAAAGAAAATTCGACGAGCAAAACCGAAGCCTCACATACCGCGAAATGGCAGACGACCTCGTGTCATACGTCAAGGAGATGGGCTTTACACATGTGGAGATGATGCCCGTAATGGAGCATCCATTCTTTGGCTCATGGGGCTATCAGATTACGGGGTATTTTGCCCCGTCTTCGCGATTCGGAACTCCGGAAGATTTTGCGTTTTTGGTTAATGCGTTCCACAAAGCAGGAATCGGTGTCATCCTGGACTGGGTGCCTAGTCACTTCCCGAATGATGCTCACGGATTGTATCAGTTTGATGGTACATCCCTTTACGAGCACGAAGACCCTCGCCTGGGTTATCACCCCGACTGGAAGAGCTACATCTTCAATTACGGCCGTCATGAAGTGCGTTCGTTTTTGATTAGCAATGCCTTGTATTGGCTTGATAAGTACCATATTGATGGAATTCGAGTAGATGCAGTAGCATCCATGCTTTACCTCGACTACAGTCGAAATGAAGGTGAGTGGATTCCAAATAAGTTTGGTGGTCGAGAAAACCTTGAAGCCATTTCGCTTTTAAAAGAGATGAATGAGGCTGTTTATTCCAACTTCCCCGATGTGCAAACCATCGCTGAAGAAAGTACGAACTGGCCGAGTGTTTCAAGACCGGTAAGTGCTGATGGACTTGGCTTTGGTATGAAGTGGATGATGGGTTGGATGAACGACATGTTGGAGTACATCAAGAAAAACCCACTCTACCGCAGCTACCACCAGAATCAAGTTACTTTTAGTTTGGTCTATGCTTTTACTGAGAATTTCATGTTGCCATTATCGCACGATGAGGTGGTACATGGCAAAGGCTCACTTTTGAGTAGAATGCCTGGCGACGAGTGGCAGCGCTTTGCCAATTTGCGCGCCCTTTACGCTTGGATGTTCACCCATCCCGGAGCTAAGCTCCTGTTTATGGGAAGTGAGTTTGGACAGTTTTCAGAGTGGAAGCATGATGAGACCTTGCTATGGAATTTACTGAAGTTCGACTTTCATAACGGAATTTCTGAAATAGTGAAAGCCATGAATGAGCTCTACCGCACAGAGAAGGCGATGCATGAACTCAATTTCGATGCAGAAGGATTTGAATGGATCGATTACAGCGATAACAAGAACTGTATACTCTCTTTTTACAGAAAGTCTAAGGGTGCTAAGCAAAAGCTCATGGTAGTGGGTAATTTTACCCCAAATGCACACGAAGAGTACAAAATCGGAGTCGATGAAAAAGGCTCTTTCAAAGAAATATTTAATTCAGACAGTGCCCGTTTCGGGGGAAGCGATTTCCTGAATAAAGGCGCAATTAAAACCAAAAAGGAAGTATTGCATGGACGCGAAAACAGCGTGACATTGCGTATCCCTCCGATGGGCTTCATTGTCTTGAAGCCAACCAAATAAGTAATTAATGAGTCAGAAAAATTTCATTTGTGTTCACGGGCATTTTTATCAGCCCCCGAGAGAAAATGCGTGGTTGGAAAAGGTGGAGTATCAAGACTCTGCAGAGCCTTTTCACGACTGGAATGAGCGGATTTCGCAGGAATGCTATGGTCCGAACGGGTCTTCCAGAATACTGAGTGACGAGCATAGAATCGTAGATATTGTAAACAACTACGCCAAGATCAGCTTCAACTTTGGGCCTACTCTTTTGAGTTGGCTCGAAATACACCGACCTCAAATCTACAAGCAGATTCTCAGGGCCGACGAGCAGAGTATGGAGTACTTTGATGGTCACGGGTCGGCCTTGGCTCAGGTGTACAACCACATCATTATGCCACTTGCCAATAGGCGCGACAAGGAAACGCAGGTGATTTGGGGGATAAAGGATTTTGAGCATCGCTTTAAGCGAAAGCCCGAAGGGATGTGGCTGGCCGAGACTGCCGTCGACACGGAAACGCTGGAAGTTCTGGCAGAACAAGGGATCAAGTACACCATTCTGGCTCCGCGCCAAGGGAAGCGCTACAGAAAATTCGGAAGCTCGACTTGGGATGATGGAGTAGACTCTAAGGTGCCTTATGTCTGCAACTTGCCTTCCGGCAAAAAGATATGCCTCTTCTTTTACGACGGAGACCGCTCTCAAGCAGTAGCCTTTAAGGGTCTTTTAGCTGATGGCAAAGGCTTTGCCGAATACCTAACGGGAGCTTATGATGATCGCAGCGAGAATCAATTGTTGCACATAGCTACTGATGGCGAGAGCTACGGTCACCATCACCGCTACGGCGATATGGCATTGGCCTACTGTCTCCGATACATCGAAGACAACGATCTGGCGCAGATTATCAATTACGGACAGTATTTGGAAGTAAATCCACCTGAGCATGAAGCTGAAATTCACGACAATTCCTCGTGGAGTTGTGTACACGGAGTAGAGCGATGGAGATCAAATTGCGGCTGCAATACGGGTGGCAGAGGCGACTGGAATCAAGAGTGGAGAAAACCTTTGCGAGAAAGCCTGGATTGGCTGCGTGATGAACTTGAGAAAGTTTACGTGAAGCGCATGGGTAAGCTACACAGCGACCCTTGGGCGCTGCGCAATGAATACATTGACATCCTGCTGGAGCGAAGAAGAGATAAGGTAGACAAGTTTCTACTGACCCATTTTGGCAACCAAAAGCCGAGGGAGCGCACACATGTGATGCGCCTGCTCGAAATGCAGCGGCATGAGCTGCTCATGTACACGAGTTGCGCATGGTTCTTTGATGAAATTTCGGGTCTGGAAACCGTGCAAGTGTTGCAGTATGCTTGCCGCGCCATTCAGCTGGCCGAGAGTGAGTCAAATGTCAAGCTCGATGCAGAGTTCAAGAAGCGAATTGCCAAAGCACAATCCAACCTTGTTGAGTACGGCAATGGCGCCGATGTTTACAAGAAGTTTGTGGAGCCATCTCAACTTACGCTTACCCAAATAGGGATGCAGTATGCGGTGTCTTCCCTATTTGCCGAAGACCCGAATAACCTCACTGTCTTCAATTACGATTGTAAATCAACCGAGTTTAAGTTGATTGTTCAAGGATCGCAACGACTTGCCTTGGGTCGGACTCACGTCCATTCAAAGGTGACACTTAGCGAAAAGGACTTCAGTTTTGTTGTACTCTATCTTGGACAGCACCACTTGGTTGGTAAAGCATTTGAGAATATTCCCTTGGGGGAATTCCAAACTTTTTCAGATAAAGTGACGCAGGCATTCCAAGCGTCTAATTTGGCAGAGGTAATTGAAATCTTAAGGACTTATCCTGAGCAGCGTAGTTTCTCTTTCTTTGATATGTTCAAGGATGAGCAAATCAAAATGGTCAATGATGTTTTGGAAGAAGGTCTTGCTTTAGCCGCAAGCTCTTACCGCAAAATCAATAATCGAAATTACAATGTGATCAACGTGATGCATCATTCTCATTTGAATCCACCACGAATGCTCGTGCGTAATTTGGAGATGGTACTCAACAATGAGTTGCGTGAGCTATTTGATAACGGTGAGCTGCGAATCTCCGTGAGAGATTTGAAGCGAGTGGTTGCGGAGATAAAGAGTTGGAATTTTACGATTGATCATGCTGAGTTGGACTTTATTTGTGCCAATAAGCTGAATAGAATGCTCGAGCTTCATGGAGAGCCCGGTCAAAGCAGCGCAAGCCAGTTTGGTAGCTTAGTTACGAATATGCGGGAGGTACTGCAAATTTTAGCGACGGTTGGAATCTACCCGGAGTTGAATCAAATTCAAGATGTTGTATTCCATTACATACAGCACTTTTCTGATGACATCAGTCCCGAAGTGAGGGATGAGCTCTTCAAATTTGCCGAGCAGATCAATATCGAAACGAATCAATTCAAAAAAGTTAAGGCATAAAAAAAGGAGGGCCGAGAGGCCCTCCTTTAATGCTCAACCTGAGTGAGATTATAGACTCACTACTGAGTTTTCTTCGAAAGTAACCGCGTTAGGACGGTAAGCATCAGCTTCCCAATCATTTTCCCAGCGATCGCCATCAATAACGTAACGGAATTCGTATTCCTTACCTGTTTCCAAATTAACAACTGTCTTGAAAGAGCCATCTTTAAGCTTCTTCATGTCAATCGGAGACTTAGTCCATTCGCTAAATTCACCGACCAATTTCACTTCTTTTGCTTCAGCTGCTGCTTCTGCAGGCATGCTGAATGTAACCTTACAAACAGGTTTCGATTTTAGAAACTGCTTTTTAATCATGACTTGTATATTGATATAACTTGTTGCGGTACAAATGTAAGGGAATTTATTTCATAGTGTCGATATAACACTATGTTAACTTATCGTTAAATCAGCGAAATACATTGACTGATCTTTAAAACCCTTACCAATTCAGTGTTTTTGCCAAAATCTTTTTTTCGACCACCTCGAATTTCGGCGCAAAAGTAATCTATGTTTTTGGTTTAAAGCTAGTTTAGTTCATTTTTTTAGCTTTTTTCTTTTCTAGGAACGTGTGCTCTTGTCTTGGAAATATTGCCACATGCAAATCCCATAATTCAAGAATGCATTTTATCTTGAACCCTCAAGGAAGAGTATGCGTGGTAGTCTCATTTTTTTGGCTTTTGTTTTTTGCCTTGTATCCCAAGGTCAAAACTCGGTTCCTTACATCAGTGGCGCTTATCACAAAGGCTTCGTTATCGTTCATAGTCGCGCAGTACGAGCGGTAGAAGATTCCTATCCACAAGGGTTTCAGCTCGATTTCGGCAAGCATAATACTTCTGAGAAAGTTTGGAATGCCTGCAACTGCTATCCAAGAACAGGAGTTTCGCTGACTTTTTGGGATTTCGACAATCCCGATGTGTTGGGTTATGGCTTATCGGGTGTCTACTACCTCCAACCGGTTTTTCGAGCAGATAAAAAATTCAGCTTTTCGGTTAGGGGTGGAATTGGATTGTCATACAAGACCAATCCGCATGATCCTATTTCTAATCCGGACAATCAGAGCTACAGCACATCCGTGGCATTTCCGCTCGAGTTAGGTCTTGGCTTTCATTACAAGTTAGGAGATCTCTGGCAAGTTGAAGCCAGACTGATGTACAAGCATATCTCAAACGGTGGTTTGCGACAGCCCAACAAAGGCATCAATTGGCCTACTGCCGGTATTGCCATCAGCCGCTATCTGCGTCCTATATCATTTCCCGAAAGGGTCAAAACCGACTGGCGCCTTGATGCTACCGATCGAACCAGAAACGATATTAGCGCTTTCGTCACTTACCAAGAACCAACCGATGGAATCTAACTCGTGAGTGGCGGACTTGAGTATAAACATGCAAGACGAATCGGTCGATTGAGCAATCTTTCATTGGGAGGCGAGTGGATGTACGACACGAATCAAGCTAAGCTGTCAGAAGGAAAATCGCCCGAAACAGGTCACCATTTGGGAGCTGCGGTTGGACACGAGTTCATTCTGGGAAAGTTTCTTTTCAGTCAGCAGATTGGTGTCTACTTTTTAAAACCATCTTCTCGCCCTGAGGATTTGTACCAGCGCTACGGGCTCAATTACCGCATAAACCCATTACTATTGGTTGGAGTGAATCTGAAAGCTCACGGGCACGTCGCCGATTTCCTCGATATGAGAATCGGATTTAGCTTTTAAGCTCGACCCCGTCAACAATATTATCTTTGCGCCAAATTTTACGCGAATGTCTGCATTGATCGAAGAGCTGAAGTGGAGAGGACTCATCCACGATGTAACTCCGGGAACGGAGGAACAACTGAACAAGGAAATCACCAGAGGCTATGTAGGTTTCGACCCTACCGCCGATTCTCTTCACATCGGAAACTTGGTGCCTATCATGTTGCTTACCCATTTGCAAAGATCAGGTCACAAGCCCGTTGTTTTGGTGGGTGGCGCTACCGGTCGAGTGGGAGATCCTTCCGGGAAAACCCAAGAAAGAAAGCTTCTGAGTGTGGAGGATATTGAGTACAACCTCTCGGCCCAGAAGGCTCAATTGGAAAGGTTTCTCGATTTTGGTGATGGCCCAACGGATGCCATCATGGTCAATAATTACGACTGGTTTAAGGATATTTCATTTCTGGATTTCATTCGCGATGCCGGGAAGCATATTTCCATCAACTACATGTTGGCAAAGGACTCTGTAAAAACGAGGCTGGAAACGGGTATGTCGTTTACCGAGTTTACCTACCAGCTCATCCAAGGCTACGATTTTTACCACCTCAATAAGGAGATGGACGTAAAGCTGCAAATGGGAGGGAGCGACCAGTGGGGAAACATTACCACCGGAACGGAACTCACCAGAAGAATGGGTGGGAGCGATGTATTTGCTCTCACAGCACCTTTGGTTAAAAAGGCTGACGGAACCAAATTCGGAAAATCGGAAGGCGGCAATGTTTGGCTAGATGCCGAAAAGACGAGTCCTTACCAGTTCTACCAGTTTTGGTTCAATGCCACAGATGAGGACATTGAGAACTTCGTCAGAATATTTTCGCTCAAGACAAAAGAAGAAGTCGAAGGCCTTATTGCCGAACACCGCGAGGAGCCTCACCGCCGTATTCTGCAAAAAGACCTGGCCGCTGAATTGACAGAGCGCATTCACGGAAAGCAAGCACTTGACGGAGCCATAGAGGCCAGTAATATCCTTTTCGGGAAAAGTACGGCCGAGAATCTTCAAGCCCTTTCGGAAAGAGATTTTCTAGACGTTTTTTCAGGAGTTGAACAAGCTGAAGTAAGCCGAAGTGCAGTGACTGAAGGAACAGGTATTATCGATTTTCTGTCTGAAACCACAGGATTTCTAAAATCGAAGGGCGAGGCCAGAAGGGCCTTGAACGAAAATTCCATCAGTGTAAACAAAGAGAAAGTCAAAGACGATTATTCGATTTCTGAATCGGATTTGATTCAAGATCGCTACATTTTACTCCAAAGAGGAAAGAAGAATTACTTTATTGCCAAGGTTATTTAGAAGTCCTTTGAGGTAAAATGGTCTTCGAAACGGTTCTCGATACAATCCGCTTCCTTCGTCAGCGTTCCACTCGAACTGACAATCTTGTTGTAACTCGTAACGATTTCATGTTTGTGTCACTTCGAGTGATCCGCCTCGGGCGGATTGTATCGAGAAGTCCTTTGAGGTAAATTGTAATTAGTAAGATTTTAATCCATCGCCACCATCAGGTTGCAGCCGCGCAAGTCGCTGTAATCGAAGCGACCCAGAATTTCGAAGCTTCCATCGGGATGGGTCTTGCCCAAGTCTGAAGTGGCGATGAAGGAGCAGGAGTACAGATTGGCCAGATCGATCACATTTACGCCTCCTGAACTGCCTGCGGGCAAAATAGTCAAAGGGTCATTGGTGTCGCGTACCAGCACTTTCATCCAAGGTGGGCAATTAAAAATTCCGTTTCCTTTCGAATAGGCTTGACTCAACAATTCAGTCATACCGTATTCGCTGTGGATGGTGTCGACGCTGAAGCCTGCTTTTAGTTCTGCATGCAGCTCTTCTCTCGTCATCTCTTTGCGCCGTCCCTTCATTCCGCCCGTTTCCATCACGATTGTATTCTGAAGCGCTGTGCCTTCCTCTTCGATAAAATCGAGCAGGCCAAAGCTTACGCCAATAAGTAATGTTTTCCGCTCACTTTCTGTCGCCAAGATAGCCCGAAGTCGATCAAAGTCGGCCAAGAAGAAACCGCTATCGGCATGCTGCGAATCCCTAATTAATCGATCGACCATGTAAATGAGTGAAGACCCTGTGCGCTCCAGATAGGACGGGAGCAGCGCTAAAATTCTGTATTCAGAAGGCGAACCGTAAAACTGCTGAAATGCCTGTAAGAAGCTTTGCTCATAAGTTTCAGGTCGGTAGACGTAATGCTTTGAGGTAGCTGTGCCCGTGGTTCCGCTGCTGCTAAAAATGAGCGCCTCCCCGTCTGATTCACCACTTGTGATTTTGTGTGACTTGAACAGTTCAATCGGCAAAAAGGGAATATCCTCTACACGATTGACCTCCTCCGCGTTTACCCCCAAAAGTGCCATGTATTGGCGGTAAACGGCATTCTCTCGCGCTTGGAATTGAAATACTTCAAGACATCTTTCGTTAAACGCTTGTTCGGAATTAATCTCGAAAATCTTCTCTACAGAAGGAGCAGTCAAATTAGGGTAAGGATTTTGATAATTGTAATTTTACAAAGATAGTCTCCATTTCATGAACCTCTTTCGATTCAGATCAGCACTTCTTTTGGCAGTACTTTTTGTGGTAGCTGCTTGCAACAATGATGATGATTTACCCGATGAACCGGTGATCAATTCAGTGGAGTATCTGGAGGCCGAGAAAGATTTGGTCATCAATTTCACCGATGGCGATGGAAACTTTGGTTTGCCTGCCGATATGATTGACCCTCCTTTTCAAGCTTGGGAAGATTCGGCTGATGGCATCATCAACAAGAATCACAACAATCTCTGGCTTGATGTCTACGTAAAGGAATCGGGGACTTTCCAATTACTGGAAACACCTAACCCTTACGGCTTCGATTTTCGCATTCCATTTCTCACTCCTGCAGGTCAGAATAAACAACTGAAAGTAACCGCCACTTACAATCTGATCGACTTGGCAGACTTTGCCGACGTGGGAGTGCTGGAATATGGTGATACATTGAAATTCAATGTCACCATCATTGACAGAGATTTGAATATCAGCAACACCGTTGTGTCCGAAGGACATATTCTGAGGGAATAGCTCCTCGGTTCTACGGCAAACGCTCTCTTTAAAACTTCCACTCTCAATTAAGCTTTTCGTTGCGGATTTGAAGGGATCGCTAGATAGGCTTCTACCATCCGTCTTTTTTCTGAAATTTTCTTGCTAAAGCTTTGGTCTAAACAAACCGCATTTATCGCGTATCTGATCTGTTCTTCGACGAATTTTAAGCCTCGAAGGGGGTAAATCCCCCTATTGTTTTCAGGAAAATTACCCCCTAAAAAAATAGGGTTTTTCCTATGCGTAAAATGACTTTTATTCGAGTTATTGATCAGGGCAATTATATAAACTAAGAATACCATTATAAGTAACGATCTGATTTCGTTGGACCAGCTGGAAGACTACTTAGAGGAAAACAAGCATTTACCTGATTTCCCGAGTGCTGTAGAGGTGGAAAAAGATGGCCTTGCCTTGGGAGAAACAGAACGTTTGCTCACGATAAAAGTCGAAGAACTGACGCTTTACATCCTCGAGCTGAAAAAGGAAATCGATACCTTAAGAGAAGAAATCAAAGACTAAGGCTATGAGAAAGTACTTTTTTTATTCAATGATTTTTCTTTTTCTGGCGGTGACAAGCTGCAAAGAAGACGATGAAGACCAATGCTGCGACCCGACCAATCCCGAGTGTGCGAATTATGATCCATGCTTAGGGAAGATGGAGACGACCGCTGATTTTGCAATTCTTCAACCCTATGCACAGGTTGGGCCTAATGCGGGGACTTTCTTTGAAGATTCTGTCACTTTTGGAGCTACGATGCGGTTCGTAGCGAAAGACACTGCCGCTGATTCTTACCGTTGGATTTTAGGGGTTGATACGATCTATGATGAAATTGAAGTGACTCGATCAACATTTAGTTTGCCTGAAGGATCATATCCTGTCTCACTACAAGTCACTAAAGATCCTGACTCCCTCTGTTTTCCTTTGGATGATGGAATGGATGAGAAGACGAAATTCTTTACAAAGATTAACGGATGCGATGCAGCTATTTGGGGTGAATACCGTGGGATTTTGGAGAGCAATATAAACGATAGCTTGAATATCCGGCTATTGGTTTCTTCTTCACCTAACACTATTCAACCCTGTAATCCTCAATCTCCTATTGGTTACGTTTTTGGTCTTAATTTATTAGGTGAAAATGACACCATTCGACTGGAAGGCAATGGGGCAACAAATACTCGGTATTCATTTCATTTGGAAAATAATACATCTGATAATACGGGAGAAGCTGTATTAGTCATAGAGACAGGCCTCATAGAAATATCCTATTCTTTGGAGGGTGAGACAGAAAAATTTAATGGAATTAAACTCTAGGCACTATGAAAGTGAAAAGAAAACCACGTGTCGTGCTTAAATTTTCAACCATCTTCTTGGCAGTAATTATTTCTACTCAAATATTATATGCTCAGGAATGTGTGAACGGAATCAGCACCAATCCCGATAATCCTTCAAGTCCATATCCATTCAATGTAGGAACGAATAATTTGTGGCTGAATCAATTTAATATCGGGACGAGTAATGCGAGCGGATATAATGACATTCGATTAAACCCTAACGCAGGATGGCTTGTACCTGACTATACGACTGATAATTTCACCATGGACAATCCCTTCAACAACGGAGCTACACCCTCGGCCCCCGCTCCGCTGGGTTTGCAACCCTGCGGAAATCAAACCCATTGACCGTTTAACTCTATAAGCTATGAAAAACTCACTTTTCTATTCCCTTCTATTTCTCTTTGTGGCAGTAACAGGCTGCAAGGAAGACGATGAAGACCAATGTTGCGACCCGACCAATCCGGAATGTGCGAATTATGATCCGTGTTTTGGAAACGAACCCACGGCGGAATTTAAGATGCGTGGCACTTCTGTAGGTTTCCCCGTATCTGAAAATCTAGTGGCTGAGTGGTGCGATACCATTCGCAGAGCAGGTGTAGAATTTATGGCTGACATGGAAGATGCGGAAGTCTACGAATGGTATATCGGAACGGAAACTGAACCACGTTTCGGTCGATCGTTTAAACTAGATTTCGGTGATTATATCGAAGACACTTTGCAAAACTTAAACCCCGATACTCCCGATTATTATCTGCCGTTGGATGTCACATTAATTGTCAGAAATAGCATAGGGGCATGCGTAAGTGCGGATGATACAATTTTAACAAGCACCTCACAACTTGTGTTTACCAGAAAATTCCTCCCGAGGGGTATTTTTATTGGAAGGGTGGAAGGAGAAGATTTTGATCGAGAAGTGATTTTATGGCAGGACGGTGAAGACTTAACTGCCCCGATTGAACCACTGCAATATTTCACTGACCTTATCGGGTTTTCCGAAGATACGATGAGAATTTACGGAGCATATTTTATCAATTTTGAGACTCTGGCATCTTTCAAAAGGAGGAAATGGGAAGAAAGCTTTAATGAATGGTGGATTGGAACGGATGGTATACAAGTGTGGGATCAAGAAATAATTACATCTTCCAATGGACCTGATCGAGTGGAACTTTATTTTGAACGCTATCCTGAAGGTAGTTCCACCTTGGAAATAACCAGATTTTCAGGAACGAGGATCGAATAACCAAAATCACGATATGTCATCCATCACCATCCACGACTTATCGGGCAGACCGATCAAGCAAGAAACCCTTCAAGCCCATTCCAGAGAAACTCAAATCAACCTATCGGGCATAGCTCCCGGCACTTACATCGTAAGAGTCGATTGCGGGGGTGAAGTGTTTTCGGAGAAGTTGGTAGTGACCAAATAAGTGCTTTACTTGGGAAATCAAATGTTTCTAAAGCCCTTGCGAATCGCAGGGGCTTTTTTTAGATCTTCCCTGTCAAAGCCTCGCTCACATTCTCAATATGATCTCCCACTTTTTCCAAGGAAGAGAACAGATCGCTGTAGATCGTTCCGCTCCTCAGATTGTAATTGCCCGATTCGATTCGAGAAATGTACTCTCTTCTTAGCTTGTTGCGAAGTTGGTTGATCTCCTTTTCCAAGGTTTTGGCTTTTTCCAAGTTGATGTCTTTCTCCTCCTCCTTTTCAAGGTTTTCCAGCATCAGGTCCAGCGCCATATCAATGATGCCAAACATGCGCAGCAGCTTCTCTCTTTGATCAGGTGTAAACCAAATTTTCGAAGCAGTTTTCCTTTCGATGGTATTTGCCATCTGATAAAAGATGTCGCCGATACGCTCCAAGTCACTGCCTATGCTCAAGAAGGCTCTCACTTTTTCACTTGATGTCGGAGATAGTTCGGTAGCAGCCAAACGGCTGCAGTATTGGGAGATCTCTATCTCCATTCTATCGGTAATCTTCTCGTATTTCTTTATCCGAGTGAGTAGTTTTTCCTGGTGTATCTCATCCGTTTCTGTGAGCAGACTCTTCACGAAATTGGACATCCGCGCCACGATTTCCCCAAATCGAATCACCTGATTCTTTGCTTCCAAAACAGAGATTTCTGAAAGCTGAATCGAGGAGTCAATGTATTCCAAGCGGAACTCCTCGTCCTCTCCACCTCTCGATCTGACCGTTTTAGTGGCAAGCTTTACCAAAAGGGGAGTAAACCAAATCAGCAGGAGCAAATTGGCCAGGTTAAACACGGAGTGAAAAGCCGCCAGGGCTATAGTGGCTGCTTGATGACCCGCCTCCGTTTGCTCGTAAGGATCGGCAGGCATGTAGCTGCCGATTATTTTCAAGACGAAAGGCAAGGCGAGTACCATCCAAGCTACCCCTATCACATTGAAGAGCGTGTGAATTCGGGCACTTCGTTTGGCGTAGACATTTCCTACCAGTGCTGAGATTTCGGCGGTAGCAGTTGTTCCGATGTTTTCGCCGAGTACCATCGCTGCAGCTACATCAAATGGAATGACGCCGCTGGCACAAAGCGCCATGGTAAGCGTGATGGCCGAAGAGGAGCTTTGAACAATCACCGTAACGATGATACCCAATGCGATAAACATCAGCGTCCCCAAAACGGGTTGAGTGGAGTATTCGATAAAGAATTGGACGAAGGCTGAATCCTCGGTAAACGTAGGCACCGTATCGACCAGAAATCCCAAGCCAAAAAGGATCAGAGCGAAGCCAATGAGTGCTGTAATCCAGTTTCGCACTCCTGGCCTTTTTACGAGCAATAAGGGTACAACGAAGGCGAAAATGATGAGTGCATAAGTGGTAATGTTTACCCGAAAGCCTAAGAAGGAAACCAACCAGCCGGTGATCGTGGTCCCAATGTTTGCCCCCATCATAATTCCCGCAGACTCGGTAAGGCTGATCAATCCTGCATTTACGAAGCTCACGGTCATCACCGTTGTAGCACTAGAAGACTGGAGCAATCCCGTGAGTGTAAATCCGGTTAGGACCGCCGTAAATCGATTCTTGGTCATAGAGCCCAGAATGCTTCTGAGTTTGCTTCCGGCGCTTGCTTGGATCCCTTCACTCATGGTTTTCATTCCATAGATGAAGAGGCAAAGCGAGCCTATCATTAGGAGAAACCGAGTAATCCCCCAAGCCATTTTCGTTTCGAATCGATCACGCGTGGTCCAAACAGCCTCGGGAGAGGGCGCATTGGTTGAAATAAAACCTACTTGATAGATGTATCCCGTAGCAGAATACATATCTGTGAGCTTAATGGAGCCTTCGGTGTAAGCCATCGTATCAGTGTAGAGCCATACTTCTCCCTCATTTGCCAGTACGGCTGATCGATTGTACCGCACAACGACTGCAGTGGGAGAGTTTTCTGCCGTGCAATCCACCTTCCAGCTGATGCTGATCTCATCTTCGGCTACGTAAGCTCCATATACCTCAGGGGTAAAGTCTGCCTGCGCCCATAGCGAGATAGACGACAAGAGCAACAAAAGAGATATGAGAAAACGTGATTTTACCACAGCGCGCAAAGGTATTCTGAACCAATGCTTCAAGGTCCATAGTGGGGTTAATTTTATGTTAATTCGGAGAGGCTTCAAAAAATCACCGGATTCAGCGGTTGTTCATGGTTTTGTGGGAATTAATCTTCCTTAAAACTTGAGTTCACATTGGGCAATTCTTATAAGCTATTGTTAACGACCAATTAAGGTAGGCTTAATTCGCTCGCACTACTTTCGAACCGATAAAGTAGCCATGTCGTCTTTTGCTGAAGTAGTATGTGTGATGGGGAAGAATAGTCAGTTTTCCCAATTGTCAAAGCTCATCGAGTCTGAGCATTTGAAAGTGCATTGTATCGACAATTCTGATGAAGTCATTTCGATCATTCAGCAACGAAAACCCGCCTTGGTAATGATGGATCTTCTGCTCGAAGGAAAAGACGCCATAGACCTATTGAAGGAAATGGAGCTAAAAGGGTTGAGGCGGTTTTGTTCCGTGGTGATATTGAGCGACCGAAGGGAGAATTATGTAGAAATCACTGCCCTCAATTCGGGAGCGGATGATTTTTTGGTTAAACCAGTCAATAAGCGTGTTTTTGTAAGCCGACTGAGAGCTTGGATGAGAAGTCACGCTACACTGCGAGGGGCGATCAGTATTGCCAAGAACGGCGAGGAGATTGTCTTAGACAGAGATAGATATACGCTGATTACGAAGGGCGAAGAGTATCTGCTGCAGCGAAAGGAGTTCGAGATCATATCCCTTTTGGCTTCCAAGCCAAAAAAGGTTTTCAGTCGGGATGAGATCAAGGAGTTGGTCTGGGGCGAGCCGAATCACTTGGTTCGGAATAGAACCATCGATGTTCATATCCGAAACCTTCGGGTCAAAATCGGACGTCGTTATATTAAGACCTACAAAGGAGTCGGGTATTCCTTCGATACGTCCTTATCAAATTAGCGAAGCTCAAACACGGGTATTCTCAAGTGCCCTTTTTCGTAGTGGATCGAATTTTCGTAAATGTATTTGAGCTGCGCTCGGGCATCTTTCGCGAAGGCGGGATCTTTTTGTTTTTTTGAGTCAAACGATCGGCGCAAAGTGACATCTCTTTCCAAGATTTCGGCTGCTGTTTTTTCAAACAGGTAGGAAGAGAAGTACTCCTTTTGGTTCAAGACAGAATCGAAAAAATTCCAACTGAAGAAGCTGTCCTCACTCTGGGGATCGAGGGCTGTGGCCAAATAGCGTCGGGCATTTTGATTGGTTGGAATGAGGTAATCACCTTCGAAAAACTGAATGGTTTCTTCCCTTTCCGCCGTACCGACGTTTTTATGCGGGTAATGACCCTCATAGGGCCTTTCAGAAGTTTCGTAGTAGGTGGCATACCTGGAAGTGACATCCATTAAGGTGTCTTCGGGGAGTTGGTACATTTCCACATTATTGGCCTCGAGCCTTTCGATCACCTCACTCCAAGCTTGCGGAATCAAATAGAACTCGGGCAACACCACTCTGTAATATCCCTTCACTTCGTTGTAATAAGGCACCTTTCTCCTGTAGGGCTTTTTACGATCGTATTCTACGAAGGCCTCTCCCGAGAGCACACTCGTTGAGTTTTTCGCTTCGTATCCGGGAAAAGCTAAGCTGTCAACACCCTTTCCTATTTGCCATTTGGTGTAGAACCCTTCTGCCCCTCTCGTATTCTGATCCGCTATGCTTTTTAGTTTTCTCACAATCGATCCTTTTTCGGCAAGAAAAGAATCCATGCTTTCTAAAAAGTGGCTCGTAGCCTCCACTCTCCGATCGAAAGATTTCAGCATATGAGCCTCGGTAGTGAAGCCAAGCGTATTGAACAGAGCTGCATATCCCGTGCTGTATCGCGGATAGTCCAAGAAGGCATAGATGCCTTCTTCGGGAGTTTTGCCCTTGAAGTTTATATATGGGATCATTTCATCATTGAGTGATTTCATGCTTTGATAGAGAGCGGGCTCCAATTCTCTTTTCAGGAACGTAGCTTGCATCGGGTCAAGCTTTTCAGGAAAAGTCGATAAGAGAGTTAAGCTGGGTTGATAATCTGCCCCATTTGAAGTGTGGGTATCTATAAGAATGTGTGGGGTCCAGAGGTGAAATAATCTGGAAAAGGCTAAGGCATTTTCAGAATCGGCCTTGATGAAATCCCGATTGAGGTCAAGGTTCTTGGCGTTTCCACGAAAGCCGTATTCTTCAGGTCCTTCTTGATTGGCCCGTGTGTGGCTGTTGCGATTTAATGCTCCACCTACATTGTAAATGGGAATGATGACATAGATCAACCCCGGAGTTGGCTCGGCCGCCTTTTGCATGGCGAAGGCGATGGAAGCATTGATTCCGCAAGCCTCACCCGGATGAATTCCGTTGATAATTAACGTCACTGTTTGCTCATTCGTCAGAGCTGACTTGGGAGAGAATTCACCTTTCGGGTCGATAACCAAATAGTGAAGTGGTTTTCCATTGTCCGTTTTACCGATGGTATTGAGCTGAGCAGTATTGGGGTGATCAGCTGCAATTCGCTCGTAGAATGCGATTGCTTCTGAATAAGTGGGAGTATGGTTGGATGGAAATTGCCCAAACGCATTTGCAGACAGGGCTATAAGAAAAATGGAAAGGATTCGCACAGTGTTATTTTTCGACGAATATAGCTAAGACCGTGCCTTGCTCGTCTTAACAATTAATTAATAAAACACAGCCATGTTTAACACAGGCTTAAAGAATTGCTGAAGCTATGAGCCTACTTTTGCTTCGTGAAAAATTACTTGATTCTATTCGCCTTTGTTTTATTCTGCTTTTCGGCTACGGCCGGAAACTCGGATAAAAAGACAAAATCTGAAAAGGCTACTTGCTCTTATTCAGGTAAAGTGCTGGACGCTGAAAATGCCGAAGCGCTGACAGGTGCCACTGTTAAGTTAGTTGAGATAGACCAAGAGGTTTATGCCGATTTCGACGGAGAGTTTATTTTCGAAAATATCCCCGCAGGAACGTACACGCTTGAGATCAGTTTTGTGAGCTACGATACCAAAGTGGTTCAAGATTTCACCATAGAGGAAGGCGCGAAGTCCAAGAGATTCCTGTTGTAATCCGATTTTCAGGGTGAATGTTGCAGAGTTAAGCTGCAACATTTTTTTTCGTTTCGACGTTTAATGTTACCAAATTGTTAAGAAAAGCTTACCTTCGTATTAACGAGAGAAGGAACACATTAAACGAGAGTCATGAAAAAGTCAGTATTCATAGCAGTTTTAGGATTATTTACAGCCTCAGCAGTATTTGCCCAAGAAGGTGAATTGGTGAGTGTAGATGATCAAAGCAGTAAAGCCTATTACACGTACAACCAGAATTACAACATCGAACCAGATGGTTCATATAGTGGAAATATTGCCGCCTACTTTGAAGATGGTAGCATCGAAGAAGTTGGAGTTTTGAGCAAAGGAGCCAAGACCGGAAAATGGCTGAAGTACAATTCAGAAGGAAAAGTTGTTGCTTCTGCCACCTTCAAAGAAGGTAAGAAAGACGATGTTTGGAGCGTCTGGGATGGAAATGGTAATTTAAGAATGACCATGCAGTACGACGAAGGAAAAAGAGTCGGAACCTGGAAGTTCTATGACGAGAACGGAGAGCTTATCAACGAAAAGACGTACGATTAAAAAATACACAGCACAAAAAAAGGGGCGCATTTGCGCCCCTTTTTTTGTGCTCTATTCTTTCATCAGAATGTGTATCGATAAGAAAGTCGGATGGTTGTTCCCGGCTTGAAGGACTGAAATACTTGATCGCTTGCTCCGAATGATCGGTAGACCAATGTTCTGTCATCATCAAGAAGGTTGTTAGCCCCCAATGTAATTCTGGAGTTCAGCTTTTCGCCAAAGCTGTAATAAGCATTGAAGTCCAAACTCTGGAAAGGTATTGTGTACACATCAGGTCTTCTTCCTGAAGCAATAATGGTGAGTTGCTCACCTTGCACATTATAAGCAAGAGAGAAATTCATTTGCTTCTCGATAATCTCATAACTCAAATTGGCATTGATCGAATAAGGTGATTGGCCAGCCATGTCACGCTCAAAGTCAATAGTCTCTCCGGGTCTCAGATTCTCTAATCGGAGTTCGTATTCCGTCTGTCCTTCGTTGCCTGTATTCACTTCGCGCATATCTACTGCCGATTGAACCAAAGTCAGGTTTCCACCGATGAAGAAGCGGTTTAATATCTTACTGGTTTCATTGGCCAAAAAGCCAAGACTCTTTTTCACCTCCATTTCCACTCCCAATACATCGGCAGATCCCGAGTTTCGTGGTTTGAGGTTGTCCGGGGCCGTTTCAAAAGCCACCAATTCAATGTGGCCGTCGAACTGCTTGTAGAAACCGGCTATCGAAATCAATTCGCGAGGACCAAGGAACCACTCCCATCTCAAGTCGTAATTCTGGATTTCCGTTTGCTGCAGATCAATATTACCCACGAAAGTTCTCTTAGTAATCGGGTCAAAGATTTGAGCGTTTGATTTCTCTTTAAAGCTTGGTCTTGCTAAAGTCTGCGTGTACGATGCACGAATGTTCATATCCTTGGTGGCCTTGTACACAAGGTTCAAAGAGGGTAAGAAGTTCAATTCGTCGAGCGTCTTTTCATCGTTCAGGTCTTGGCTTTCCTCACCGGTAACTCCGGTATAAAACATCGAACCTTGTTCAACACGCAAACCATAGATCACGCGAATTTTTTCAAGTAGACTATTCTCTCCCATTACATAACCGGCAAAAACATTCTGTCTCGCTTCAAATGTATTGATGGGTTCAAAGTTTCCGATGGTGAAAGTTCCTGAATTGTCAGTGGGAGTCCACACATTTTCCTCTCTGAGGAACCAGTCGGGATCACCGACGATATCAGACTTATTCACTCGATCGTGTCCGTATGCGAGCGTTTCAAAATCTCTCCACTTCAATAAAGCGTTTGCTCCCGCAGAAACTTTAAATGTGTTGTTGATTTCATAGGTTGCATCTACTCGTACATTCTCATTGATTTCATTCAGATCTCTCCAAAAGCGGTCTATACCTGCTCCGTCACCTGTGTTCAAGGTAGTATCGCCCGTGGTTACAGAGAAAGCCGTTGACCTGAAGTCGGGATCATAAACACGAGAACGAGTGAAGGCATTTCGCCATTCAATATTCAGCTTATCGAAATTGTGACGCCCTCCCACCATAAATGTCGTGAGTGATCTCTGCGTATAGGTGAGAATGTCTTCGACCAATCTGGCTTGAGTTTGGTTCAAGTTCCTCGATTTTCGCTGCGATGCTGAAGTTTCTCCACTTTGGCTGTGAAGCAACATCGCGGTAAAGTCTGAATTTCCTTTTTTGTAGGCAGCGGCGCCCAAGGCACTCCATTGCACTTCGTTTCTACCCACTACTCCAATTCGCTCTTCATCTTTGAAGAGTTCAGTTTCACCTTCACTGTCTCCTGCCGGCTTGAGAAAAGTATTGGCCTCGAAATCTTCGTAGTAAGTATTGTTGTTCCGATAGTTCAAAACAAAGTTGTACCCCCAAGTACCACCGTTTTCCTTGTTGATCTGATTACCGTGCCGCACAGACAAAG